>MEQQ01000141.1:3627-18192 GCA_001770285.1 Betaproteobacteria bacterium RBG_16_66_20 | reverse complement strand
GCCAAGCGCGAAGACGCGCGAGTACAGCTCATCGAAACCGTACTTGCGCTCCACCAGCGCGTAGACGGGGCCGAACGCGATCGCGATTTTTTTGGGAATTTGAGTATTTTTTATGTATAAAAACCAAGCAGTCACGATACCGGCGAGCGCGAGCCAGAACGGCGGCGCGGTGATGCCGTGCAGGGTGTAGCCGAGCAGGCCGGGGAATTCCAGGCTCTTGTCCCTGAAAAGACTGTCGAGAAAAAAGTCGCCAAAAACGAAATATCCGGCCCACCAGCCGGCGCCGATCGATGGAATCGCCAGCAGCACCAGCGGCACGGTCACGACTGCGGGCGACTCGTGCGGCGGGTGCGCCGCATCGAAGCGCGGCGCGCCGTGGAAGGCCATGAACACCAGGCGGAAGGTGTAGGTCGCGGTCACGAACACGGTCGACAGGACGGCCAGGTAGGCGAAGGCCGCCCCGGGCGTGCTCGACGCGTGCACCAGCTCGATGATGGCGTCCTTCGAGTAGAAGCCCGCGAAGCCGGGGATGCCGGCCGAAGAAATCGCGCCGATCAGCAGCGTCCAGTAGGTCCACGGCATGTAGCGCTTCAACCCGCCCATGCGGCGCATGTCCTGCTCGTGGTGCAGCGCGATGATCACCGAGCCGGCGGCGAGGAACAGCAGCGCCTTGAAGAAGGCGTGCGTCACGAGGTGGAACATCGCTGCCGAGTAGGCCGAGGCGCCGAGCGCCACGGTCATGTAGCCGAGCTGCGACAGCGTCGAGTAGGCGACCACGCGCTTGATGTCGAACTGGGTCAGCGCCACCAGGCCCATGGAGAGCGCCGTGATGGCGCCGATCACCAGCACCACCGAACGCGCCGTCTCGGACAGCTCGAACAGCGACGACATGCGCGCCACCATGAAAATGCCGGCCGTAACCATGGTTGCGGCGTGAATCAGCGCCGAGATCGGCGTCGGGCCTTCCATCGAATCCGGCAGCCAGACGTGCAGCGGGAACTGCGCGCTCTTGCCCATCGCGCCGACGAACAACAGGATGCAGATCACCGTCAGCAGATGCCAGGAGTGGTTCGGGATTATTTCCAGAGTCTTCTCTCCCAACAAAGAAGCCTGCGAAAAAACGGCGACATAGTCGAGCGTGCCGAAGGTCGCCAGGATCAGGCCGATGGCGAGCAGGAAGCCGAAGTCGCCGACGCGGTTGACGAGAAAGGCCTTCAGGTTGGCGTAGACCGCGCTCGGCCGCGTATACCAGAAACCGATCAGCAGGTACGACACCAGGCCCACCGCCTCCCAGCCGAAGAACAGCTGCAGGAAATTGTTCGACATCACCAGCATCAGCATCGAGAACGTGAACAGCGAGATGTAGCTGAAGAACCGCTGGTAGCCGGGGTCCTCGGCCATGTAGCCGATGGTGTAGACGTGCACCATCAGCGAGACGAAGCTCACGACGACCATCATCAGCACGGTCAGCCGGTCGATCAGGAAGCCGATCTCCAGCCGCGTGTCGCCGATCGTGGCCCAGGTGTAGACGGCACCGTTCCAGCTGTTGCCATTCAAGACATCCACAAAAACAAAGACGGAAACCAGGAAGGAAATCAAGACCCCGAAAATGGTGACGCGGTGCGACCAGGCACGGCCGATCGCGCCGCCGAACAGTCCGGCGACGAGCGCAGCGGCAAGCGGCGCCAGCGGAACCAGCAGGTACAGGGCTTTCATCATCCCTTGCTTTTGTTGCTCTTATCCCTTCAACGAGTCGAGGTCTTCGACGTTGATCGTGTTGAGGTTGCGGAACAGCACCACCAGGATCGCCAGGCCGATCGCCGATTCCGCGGCGGCGACCGTGAGAATGAACAGCACGAAGATCTGCCCCGAGACATCGCCCAGGAAGTACGAGAAGGCGATGAAGTTCGTGTTCACCGCGAGCAGCATCAGCTCGATCGCCATCAGCAGCACGATCACGTTCTTGCGGTTCAGAAAAATGCCCACCACCGCGATCGCGAACAGGATTGCGCCCAGCACCAGGTAGTGCGACAGGGTGAGCATCAGCGGTCCTTCTCCGGCGCCATCTTCACCAGCCGCACGCTGTCTGCGCGCCGCGTCCTGACCTGCTGCGACGGATCCTGGGAGCGCGCATCCTTGCGCCCGCGCAGCGTGAGTGCGATCGCCGCGATGATCGCCACCAGCAGGACCACCGCCGCGATCTCGAAAGCGTAGGCGTAGTCGGTGTAGATCAAGCGCCCGAGTTCCTTGGTGTTGCTGTAGCCGGCGGGCAGCGCCCGCGGCGGCGTCGACAGGCCGAACCAGCGCCCCACCAGCACTGCGGCCATCTCGGCCGCCATCAGCACGCCGACCGCCGCGCCCAGCGGCAGGTACTGCCAGAAGCCCTCGCGCAGCCGCTCGAGGTTGATGTCGAGCATCATCACCACGAACAGGAACAGCACCATGACCGCCCCTACGTAGACCACCACCAGGGTAATCGCGAGGAACTCGGCGCGCAGCAGCAGCCAGATCGCCGAGGCGGTGAAGAAAGCGAGCACCAGGAACAGCGCCGCATGCACCGGGTTGCGCGCCGTGATCACCCGCAGCGCAGCCAGCACCAGGATCGCGGCGAACAGGTAGAAAATTGCGGTCTCGAACATGGTTCTGGTTCTGTTTCCGGTTCTTCAGCGGTAGGGCGCGTCCGCCGCGCGGTCCGCGGCGATGGTCTGTTCGTAGCGATCGCCCACCGCCAGCAGCATCGGCTTGGTGTAGTACAGGTCGCCGCGCTTCTCGCCGTGGTACTCCAGGATCCGCGTCTCGACGATCGCGTCCACCGGGCAGGCCTCCTCGCAGAAGCCGCAGAAAATGCACTTCGTGAGGTCGATGTCGTAGCGCGTCGTGCGGCGCGTGCCGTCGGCGCGCGCTTCGGACTCGATGTGGATCGCGAGCGCCGGGCATACCGCCTCGCACAGCTTGCACGCGATGCAGCGCTCCTCGCCGTTCGGATACCGGCGCAGCGCATGCAGTCCGCGGAAGCGCGGGCTCATCGGCGTCTTCTCCTCGGGGAACTGCACCGTGATCTTGCGCGCGAACAGGTGCCGGCCGGTGAGCGCCAGGCCGCGGAACAGCTCCAGCAGCAGGAACGAGCGGAAGAATTCGAAGATGCGCGTCATGGCGTCACCTCCAGATGTTCCACGGCGTCTGCATCCAGGCGCCGATCAGCGTGATCCAGACCAGCGTCAGCGGGATGAACACCTTCCAGCCCAGGCGCATGATCTGGTCGTAGCGGTAGCGCGGGAAGGTCGCGCGGATCCAGAGGAACATGGAAACGACGACGAACATCTTGGCGAACAGCCACAGGATCGGCGGGATCGCGCTGGTGAGCGCGCTTTCCCAGAGCGGCAGCCAGCCGCCGAAGAACATGATCACCGTCAGCGTGGCAATCAGCCACATGTTCATGTACTCGGCGAGGAAGAACAGCGCGAAGGTCATGCCCGAATATTCGACCATGTGGCCGGCGACGACCTCGGACTCGCCCTCCACGACGTCGAACGGCGCGCGGTTGGTCTCGGCGACGCCCGCGACAAAGTAGACGAACAGGATCGGCGCCAGCGGCAGCCAGTTCCAGGACAGCAGGTTGAGGCCCATGTCGGCGAACCTGCCCCTGCCCTGCGCCTGGACGATATCGGAGAGGTTCAGGCTGCCCGAGACCATCAGCACCACCACCAGCGCGAAACCCATCGCCAGTTCGTAGGACACCATCTGCGCGGCCGCGCGCATTGCCCCGAGGAACGCGTATTTCGAGTTCGACGACCAGCCGGCGATGATCACGCCGTAGACGCCCATCGAGGTGAGCGCCATCAGGTAGAGCAGCCCTGCGTTGATGTCGGCGAGAACGACTTCGGGCGCGAACGGGATCACCGCCCATGCCGCGATCGCCGGCATCAGCATCAGCATCGGACCCAGGATGTAGAGCGTTTTGCTGGCATTGGTCGGCAGGATCACTTCCTTGAACAGCAGCTTCACGCCGTCGGCGATCGGCTGCAGCAGCCCGGCGGGACCGACGCGGTTGGGTCCGAGGCGGATCTGCATCCAGCCGATGAGCTTGCGCTCCCACAGCGTGAGGTAGGCCACCGACAGCATCAGCGGCACCAGGATCATGACGATGAAGACGAGCGAAGTCACCAGCTCGTAGATCGCCGGACCCCAGGTCGGGCCGAACTTTGCTTCGGAGAGCGCGAGAAGCGATTCGAGCATTCTCAGGCCGCCTGCTGCGCGGTGATTCTCGCGACCGACACGGCGCCGAACATCGGCCCGAGGCCTGCGGTCGATGCGTGCCCCGCGGCGACGCGCACGCAGTTGTCGGGCAATTTGTGATCGAGATCGGCGTAAAGCACCGCCTCGCCTTTTTCCCGGGAGACTCTGACCTTGTCTCCTGAAGCCAGCCCCAGCTGCGCGAACATATTCCTGTTCATCCAGGCCCGGGGCGCCTGCGCGTCGCGCGTCTTCTGCAGCGGCGCCGAGCGCCGCGCGAGCGGATCGGCGAAATAGATCGGCACGTCGGCGATGCGCTGGATTCCGGAGGAACTGGCTGGGGTTGCTGGCGGTTCGAAATTGATCTTGTTGGAAAGCAAGGCTTGAACGTCCCTGCCCTTCAGACACGCATCCTTGACCTGCACTGCCGTTTCAAATTCAAATCCGGGAAGTCCCAGCATCGTGCCGAGCACGCGCAGCACCTTCCACCCCGGCCGCGCGTCGCCGAGCGGCCGCACCGCGGCATGGAAGCTCTGCACGCGGCCCTCGGTATTGACAAAAGTGCCCGCAGTTTCGGTGAACGGCGCGATCGGCAGCAGCACGTCGCCGACATCGGACTTGAACGCGCTCAGATTGACGACGAACTTCGCGCCCTCGACCAGGCGCGGGTCGGCGCAATCGAAGCGCGGATCGATATTCATGAGCAGCAAGGCTTTTTTCCGGGAAATTTCCGCAACTCCGCCAGCCGCAGGCAATCCCGCGACGTAACCGCCAACGGAGTTGGCCGCTTCCCCGAGGAAGCCGACTATCGCGCCCGTCGCCTGCGCCAGCGCCTGGGCGCGTGCATGAATGGCCGCCGCCTGTGGATGCTGCTGCGCGAAATTGCCGAGCAGAATGGCTGCCTTCCTGCCTGATTTCAGCGCTTCTTCGAAAAATGCGAAGCCATTGACGATCTCGGATGGCGCGACGATCTTCCGGCTCTTCACGGGCATCAGCCAGTCGTCGTCCACCGAATGCAGCACGTGGATCTGGGTACCGCGCTTCGCCGCCTGGCGCAGGCGCTGCGCGATCAGCGGATGGTCCTTGCGCAGGAAGGACCCCACCACCAGGACGCGGTCGAGCGCGGCGAGCTCCGCGACCGGCATGCCGAGCCAGGGGATCCCGGCGCGCCTGCCGTCGGCGGAGAAATCGGCATGGCGCAGGCGGAACTCGGCCGGGCCGCCGAGCTTTCCGGCCAGATAAAGTTCTTCCAGCGTGGAATGGGGCGAAGCCAGAACGCCAAAATCGGTTTTTTTCAAAGCAGAAACCACAAACTCCAAAGCCGACTGCCAATCGGTCTGCTCCCATTGGCCGTTCCTCTTCACCATCGGGCGCGTCAGGCGCTCGTCGGAATTGAGCGCTTCGTAGGAGAAGCGTTCCTTGTCGGAGAGCCAGCATTCGTTGATCTCTTCGTTTTCCAGCGGCAGGACCCGCATCACCATGTTCTGCTTCACCTGCACCACCAGGTTCGAGCCCAGGCCGTCGTGCGGCGACACCGATTTGCGGCGCGCGAGCTCCCAGGTCCGGGCGCGGTAGCGGAACGGCTTCGAGGTGAGCGCGCCCACCGGGCAGACGTCGATCATGTTGCCCGAGAGCTCGGAATTCACGGACTGGCCGACAAAGGCGACGATTTCCGAGTGTTCGCCGCGGCCCGCCATCCCGAGTTCCATCACGCCGGCGACCTCCTGGCCGAAGCGCACGCAGCGGGTGCACTGGATGCAGCGGCTCATTTCCTCGGCCGCCACCAGCGGGCCGATGTCCTTGTGCAGCACCACGCGCTTTTCTTCCTCGAAGCGCGACGCCGAGCCGCCGTAGCCCACCGCCAGGTCCTGCAGCTGGCATTCGCCGCCCTGGTCGCAGATCGGGCAGTCGAGCGGGTGGTTGATGAGCAGGAACTCCATCACGCTGTTCTGCGCCGTCTTCGCCAGCGCCGAGGCAGTCTTCACCTTCATGCCGTCGGTGACCGGCGTGGCGCAGGCCGGCAGCGGCTTGGGCGCTTTCTCGACCTCGACCAGGCACATGCGGCAGTTGGCCGCGATCGACAGCTTCTTGTGGTAGCAGAAGTGCGGCACGTAGATGCCGAGCTTGTTGGTCGCATCCATCACGGTGGAGCCGTGCGGGACTTCGACTTCCCTGCCGTCGATTTCGACTTTGAGCATTTACGCGGCCGCTTTTAGATTTTTTTCTTTATAAAAAACAGGTCCGGCTCTTCCCCACTTGGGCTCCGTATCCGGACCTTGCACCAGGCAACGCTTGTGCTGGATGTGGTGCTCGAATTCGCCGCGGAAATGCTTCAGGAAGCTCTTCACCGGCAGCGCCGCGGCGTCGCCCAGCGCGCAGATGGTGCGGCCGGCGATGTTGTCGGCCACGTTGTCGAGCAGCGCCAGGTCTTCCGGCTTGCCCTGCCCGGTCTCGATCCGGTGCACCACGCGGTACAGCCAGCCGGTGCCCTCGCGGCAGGGCGTGCACTGGCCGCAGGATTCCTCGAAGTAGAAGTACGACAGCCGCTCCAGCGCGCGCACCATGCAGGTGCTGTCGTCCATCACGATCACCGCGCCCGAACCGAGCATCGAGCCGGCCTTGGCGATGGAGTCGTAGTCCATGTCGGTCTGCATCATGATCTCGGCCGGCAGCACCGGCATGCTGGAGCCGCCGGGGATCACGCCCTTCAACTTCCTGCCCGGGCGCATGCCGCCCGCCATCTCCAGCAGCCTGGCGAACGGCGTGCCGAGCCTGGCCTCGTAATTGCCGGGCCTGGCGACATGGCCGGTCACCGAAAACAGCTTGGTGCCGCCGTTGTTCGGCCGCCCGAGTGCGAGAAACGCGTCGCCGCCGTTGCGCAGGATCCACGGCACCGCGGCAAAGGTCTCGGTGTTGTTGACGGTGGTGGGCTTGCCGTACAGGCCGTAACTGGCGGGGAACGGCGGCTTGAAGCGCGGCTGGCCCTTCTTGCCCTCGAGTGACTCCAGCAGCGCGGTCTCTTCGCCGCAGATGTAGGCGCCGTAGCCCGGGTGCGCATGCAGTTCGAAGGAGAAGTCCGAGCCGAGGATGCGCTGGCCCAGATAACCGGCCTGTCTGGCCTCCGCAAGGGCCTCTTCAAACTGATCGTAAATTTCCCAGATCTCGCCGTGGATGTAGTTGTAGCCGACGCCGGCGCCCATCGCGTAGCCGGCGATGATCATGCCTTCGATTACGCTGTGCGGGTTGTAGCGCAGCAGGTCCCGGTCCTTGCAGGTGCCCGGCTCGCCCTCGTCCGAATTGCACACCAGGTATTTCGCGCCCGGAAACTGGCGCGGCATGAACGACCACTTGAGCCCGGTCGGGAAACCCGCGCCGCCGCGCCCGCGCAAGGCCGACTTCTTTACTTCTGAAGTGACACTTTCAGAAGCAATTTTTTCGGAAAAAATCTTCCGCAGGGCCTGGTAGCCGTCGCGCGCCTCGTAGTCCTTCAGGCGCCAGTTGCGGCCGTCGAGGCCGGCCATCAGGATCGCGTCGGGTCCGTAGTCGAGCATGCTCATCTTCCTGTCAGCCCTTTTTCAACTGATCGAGAAGCGCGTCCAGCTTCTCGTTCGACATGGTGTCGTGCATCTTCTTGTTGTTTACCAGGACCACCGGCGCCATGGCGCAGGCGCCCATGCACTCGCCTTCCTTCAGCGTGAACCTGCCGTCGCCGGTGGTCTCGCCGAAATCGATGCCGAGCCTCGCCTTGAGATGGTCGGCCGCCGCGAGCGAGCCCTGCAGGCCGCACGGCAGGCAGGTGCAGATGGTGAGCTTGTGCCGTCCGGTCGGCTGCAGGTTGTACATGTTGTAGAAGGTGGCGACCTCGTAAACCGCCACCGGCGCCATGCCGAGGTAGCCGGCGACGAAGTCCATGATCTCGGTGGAGAGCCAGCCCTTCTCGTCCTGCGCGACGATCAGCGCCATCATCACCGCCGACTGCTTCTGATCGGCAGGGTATTTCGCCATTTCCTTGTCTATCTTTTGCAGCGAAGTAACCGAGAGGGTCATCGGTCAATGTCCCCGAAAACAATGTCGATGGTGCCGATGATGGCGACGGCATCGGCCAGCATGTGGCCCTTCGACAGCTCGTTCATCGCCGACAGATGGCAGAACGCGGGCGAGCGCAGCTTCATGCGGTAGGGCTTGTTGGCGCCATCCGAAATCAGGTAGACGCCGAACTCCCCCTTCGGGTGCTCGATCGCGGCGTAGGCCTCGCCTTCCGGGACGTGCATCCCCTCGGTGAAGAGCTTGAAGTGGTGGATCAGCTCTTCCATGTTGGCCTTCATTTCACCGCGCGACGGCGGCGCCACCTTGTGATTGTCCGTGATCACCGGGCCCGGGTTGGCGCGCAGCCATTCGACGCACTGCCTGACGATGCGGTTGGATTGGCGCATCTCCTCGATGCGCACCAGGTACCGGTCGTAGGTGTCGCCGTTGCAACCCACCGCAATGTCGAAATCGACCCGGTCGTAGACCTCGTAGGGCTGCTTCTTGCGCAGGTCCCATTCGATTCCGGAGCCGCGCAGCATGACGCCGCTGAACCCCAGGGCGAGCGCGCGCTCGGGCGTTACCACCCCGATGCCCACGGTGCGCTGCTTCCAGATGCGGTTTTCGGTAAGCAGCGTTTCGTAGTCGTCGACGCACTTCGGGAAGCGCTGCGTGAAGTCGTCGATGAAATCGAGCAGCGATCCTTGCCGGTTTTGATTCAGTTCTTGAATTTGCTTCTGATTTTTTATACTTGAAACTTGATAATGAGGCATCGAGTCGGGGAGGTCTCGATAAACCCCGCCCGGACGATAGTAGGCCGCGTGCATGCGCGCGCCGGAAACCGCTTCGTAGCAATCGAGCAGGTCCTCGCGCTCGCGGAAGCAGTACAGGAACACCGTCATCGCCCCGAGGTCCAGGCCCTGGGTGCCGAGGAACAGGAGATGGTTGAGGATGCGCGTGATCTCGTCGAACATCACCCGGATGTAGCGGGCGCGCAGCGGCACTTCGATCTGCAGCAGCCTCTCCACCGCCAGCACGTAGGCGTGCTCGTTGCACATCATGGACACGTAGTCGAGCCGGTCCAGGTACGGCAGCGTCTGCAGGTAGGTGCGGGTCTCGGCGAGCTTTTCGGTCGCGCGGTGCAGCAGGCCGATGTGCGGATCGGCGCGCTGGATCACCTCGCCGTCCAGCTCCAGCACCAGGCGCAGCACGCCGTGCGCGGCCGGATGCTGGGGGCCAAAATTTAACGTGTAATTGCGAATCTCGGCCACGTCTCACTGGTCCTCGGCGTAGTGCGCTTCGCGCACTACGCGCGGCGTGACCTCGCGCGGCTCGATCGTGACCGGCTGGTAGACCACCCGCTTCTGCTCCGGGTCGTAGCGCATCTCGACGTGACCCGAGATCGGAAAATCCTTGCGGAACGGGTGCCCGATGAAACCGTAGTCGGTCAGGATGCGGCGCAGGTCCGGATGGCCGTCAAATACGATGCCGAACAGATCGAAGGCCTCGCGCTCGTACCAGTTCACGCTCGGCCAGAGCTCGATCAGCGACGGCAGGATCGGGTTCTCGTCTTGCGCGCAAAAGCAGCGCAGCCGCAGGCGCCAGTTGTGCGTCACCGACAGAAGCTGCGAGACCGCCGCAAAGCGCCGTTGCCTGCGCTCGCGGTCGCCGTACGCCGAGTAGTCGACGCCGCAAAGGTCGAGCAGTTCCTCGAAGCGCAGGTCGGGATGATCGCGCAGGGCGCGGCAGGCGCCGAGATAGTCCGGCGCCCGCACCACCAGCGTCAGCTCGCCGAGCCGTTCGTCGAGCGACTCGACCCATGGTCCCAGCGCATTCCGAATCGCGTCGTGAAGCCTTTGCTGCTTCGGTGTCATCTTGCGATGGTGTTGGTTCTCTTGATCTTGTTCTGCAGCTGCAGGATGCCGTACAGCAGCGCCTCCGGCGTCGGCGGGCAGCCCGGGACGTAGATGTCCACGGGAATGATGCGGTCGCAGCCGCGCACCACCGAGTACGAGTAGTGGTAGTAGCCGCCGCCGTTGGCGCACGAGCCCATCGAGATGACCCAGCGCGGTTCCGCCATCTGGTCGTAGACCTTGCGCAGCGCGGGCGCCATCTTGTTGCACAGGGTCCCGGCGACGATCATGACGTCCGCCTGCCGCGGGCTGGCGCGAAACACGACGCCGAAGCGGTCCAGGTCATAGCGCGCGGCGCCGGTGTGCATCATTTCGATTGCGCAGCAGGCGAGACCGAAGGTCACCGGCCAAAGCGACCCGGTGCGGGTCCAGTTGATCAGCTTGTCGGCCGAAGTGGTGACGAAGCCCTGCTGCAGGACGCCTTCAATGCCCATGGCTCACTCCCATTCCAGCGCGCCCTTCATCCACTCGTAGATGAATCCCACGACCAGGATGGCGAGGAACAGCAGCATCGCCAGGAAACCGGCCAGGCCGATCTCGTTGATCACCACCGCCCAGGGAAACAGGAACGCGATCTCGAGGTCGAACAGGATGAACAGGATCGCGACCAGGTAGTAGCGCACGTCGAATTTCATGCGCGCATCCTCGAAGGCTTCAAAGCCGCACTCGTAGGGCGAGAGCTTTTCCGGATCGGGCCGGTGCGGTCCGAGCAGCGCGCCGAGCACCACCGGCCCGACGCCGACGAGGAGGCCCACCAGGATGAACAGCAGGATCGGAAAGTACTCGGCAAGCATTCGCTTCTTTTTTTCCTTTAATCGCTGCTCAATTCCCCGCCTATCCTATGGTGCCCACGAGCAGACTCGAACTGCTACGGCGTTTTAGGCCACCAGCCCCTCAAGCTGGCGTGTCTACCAATTTCACCACGTGGGCCGTATTTTCCTCTGCAGACGCTTGGATTATCGCCCAAAAATCATTGCGGAACGTCTTTCGCCTTCGAACCTTCGGCCGGGACCGCGGCTGCGGGCTTGGGCGCCGCAGTGGAAGATTCGGCCGCGGGTTTGCCGTCCGCCGGCGAGGTCGGCGCGGAGAGCTCTTTTTTCGCCGCGTCCAGCACGCCGCCCGAGGATTTCGGCTTGTTGGTGGCGAGGTAGGCCAGGCCCAGGCTGGTGAGGAAAAAGATCGTCGCCAGCACCGCGGTGGCCCGGGACAGGAAATTCGCCGATCCGGTGGCGCCGAACAGGCTGCCTGAGGATCCGCTGCCGAAGCCCGAGCCCATGTCGGCGCCTTTGCCGTGCTGTAGCAGCACCAGCCCGATGATCGCCAGCGCGATCAGCACGTGCAGCGCAATAACCACGTTCATCCACATTTCCATCCGCTCAGCCCTTTCGTTGTGCGGCGCGCGCGATTGCCGTGAAATCGCCCGCGACGAGCGACGCGCCGCCGATCAAACCGCCATCCACGTCCGGCATCGCAAAAATCGTTGCCGCGTTCCCCGGCTTGACGCTGCCCCCATAAATAATGCGGGTTTCCGGGAACACCCCCGATCTGAGAAACGCATGCACCGCCTGCGCCTGCTCCGGGCTCGCAGTGCGCCCGGTACCTATCGCCCACACCGGTTCGTAGGCGACAACTGCCTTCTTGAATGCATTCTTTTCATTCAAACCCAAAACCGCTGCCAGTTGCCGTCCGACCACTTGTTCCGTGCGCCCGGCATCGCGCTCCTCGAGCGTCTCGCCCAGGCACAGCACCGGCGTCATGCCGTGCGCCAGAACGGCCGCGAATTTCGCCGCCACCACCGCATCGGTCTCGCCGTAGAGCTGGCGCCGCTCCGAGTGGCCGACGAGCACGTACCGGCAACCGAATTCCGCCAGCATCGGCGCCGAAACCTCGCCGGTGAATGCGCCCTGCAGATGCTCGCTCAGGTTCTGCGCGCCCCATGCGAGCCGCGTCTTCGCCAGTCGCCCGGCGACCTCGCCGAGGTAGGGATACGGTACGCATACGGCGCATTCGATCCCTGCCAGCGTTTCGATCCCTGCCAACACCGCGTCCAGCAGTGCCCGGTTCGAGGCCCGGCTGCCGTGCATCTTCCAGTTGCCGGCGACCAGGGGGGTGCGCATGTTCCGTGTCTGAGTCCCGAAGCGATCGCAAACCGCTGAATTTTACCGTATTAGGGCCGATTTTGCGCTGCAGTAACCGATCGCGCAATGTCGCGCGCGAGACCGCGTGAAGCCGCCGTCATGGCCTCGAGCAAACGCGCAGCCAGGCGGTCCCCAACCGGCGCAAGCGGCCCCGGCAGGCGCGCCGTATCGCCGAGCGCGATGGTCTCCTCGCAGTAGAGCGTGAGTATCTCGAGCAGCCTGCGCTCCAGATCCTCAGACGAGAACGCGTCGCGCAGCCGGCGCCTGCGGCGCCAGGCGTCGAGAATCCGGTACGCCAGGTCGAGGCCGTGTCCGATGCGCCGCAGGCGCAAGGGCTCGATCCGCGCATAGGGGATCTCGAGACGGAGCGCGAAGCGGCCGAGACGCGCGACGAATTCGCGGTCGATCTGCCTTGCCGAATCGAGCAGCTGCCGCGCGGCGTGCGCACCGGGCGGCGCGCCGGCGGCCAGCGCCTCGCCCGCGCGCCGGATGACCAGCGCATCCTTGCGGATCTCCTTGTCCAGGTTCTGCTTGAGGATCTGCTCCAGGCGCGGCAGCGCGAGCCGCAGCGGGAGCGATGCGCGCAGCGCGCCGACAGTGCGCGCACTGAACGCTTCCAGCATGCGGCGATTCAGCCGCGCGAGTGCCGCCGCGCGGTCCATGGGCGCGCGCGGCGCCCTCAGGCCTGAGGCGGTCTGACGGCGCGGTGAAAACCGAGCATGCCGTAGAACACCGTTTTCGAGGTGACGTCCCGGAAACCGGTGTCCTCGAGCAGGTCGCTCAGTTCCTGCGCAGAGTAGAACATCTGCAGCGCCTGGATGAAGTAATCCTTGCAGTTGAGCGCCGCGGGCCCGCTGCGGAACAGGAATCCCGTGAACCAGAGGCAGAAGCGCAGGTAGGCGTAGTAGAGCTTCTCTACGGTCCGGTTGGCCGGGCGCAGCATGTCGCAGTGGTAGAAGCGCCCACCGGGCTTGAGCACCCGCCGGATCTCGGCGGCGACGCGGCGGATGCGCAGGTGCCGCGAGGCGAACTGCAGCGTGGCGACGTCGAAGGAATTGTCCGCGTACGGGAGCGTATGTACGTCGTCGATCACGCTCTGGATGCGGCAGCCTTGCGCCTCGGCGCGCTCGCGCCCGACCTCCTGCATCGCGGCGCTGCGGTCGATGGCGTGCACCTGGAGCGTCGGCTCGCGTTTCAGCAGCGCGATGCCGATGGCGTTGGTGCCGGCGCAGACATCGAGCACGCGCTCGCCGGGCCGGATGTCCACGGTGTTCATGAACTGGCGCAGGAAATAGCCCCACAGCCCGAGGCTGGCGATGTAATTGGCCCGGTCGTAGTACGGCGCGACGTCCGCGAATACGTCGTTCAACTCCTTGGTCCAGACGACATTGAAGCGCTCCTCGCGTGCGATTTCGCGCGTTGCGACCGGCGGCGGGTTCATCGGCTCCCCTCCCCTCAGATTTTCGTCAGGTACAGCACGGCAGCCCCCGTGCCCGCAAGCGCCACCGCGTACACGACCGTCGCGACCGCGACGTCCGCGCGCACGCCAAGATCGTAGCAGGTGATGCGCAGCCGGTGGGCGGCGCTCCAGAGCGACAGGAACACCACGCCCGCCACCGCCACCTTGACCAGCCAATGCCCCAGGAATGCGTGCAGCCGGTCATAAGCCAGCAGGTCCGGCGCATGGCCGAGCGCGACGAGCAACGTCAGCAGGACCAGCACCGGGGTGAGGAACGCGGTAAGGGTGCCGCCCGCGGCGAACGGGCCCCAGACGATCGGCTTGTTGGATATCGCCATGCTCAGAACGCTCCCGACAGATAAAGCAGCGCAACCGTAAGACCTGCCCAGGCGACGAAATGCGCGCCGGCAATGACCGCCTCCGGGACGAACTCCTCGCCGATCTGCAGCGGCAGCGCCTTGGGCGCAAGATTGAACCAGGTATAGCTGTGGTACACGGCGAAGCCGAGCGCAACTACGTGAAACGCCACGCTTGCCGGGCTCTTCAGCCACCCGAGGAACGCGGCCCACTCGGCCGGCCCCTCGGCGAGCTGCTTCAACCCCCACACCATCATCAGGGTCCAGGCGCCGATGAAAAGGCACGAGAACTCGCGCGTCATGTAGCGCAGATAGCGCGGGTGCCGGAAGATCCAGCGGTACGTCATCGCGCGCACGTAGGGTTTGCGGCTCACTTCTTCAGCCATGGCATCAGGTGCTCCGTGTACCAGTCCAGGGTGCTCTTGATCTTGACCTGCTGT
>MEQQ01000141.1:1877-3589 GCA_001770285.1 Betaproteobacteria bacterium RBG_16_66_20 | reverse complement strand
CGCCGACGAACGAGCATTCCCACGCGCCCTCGGTCGCCGCGATCTCCTGCTGGCGCTCGGCGCGGCCGTCGTCGCGCGAGTCCTGGTTGTAGCGGTGCGCGAGCGCGATCGCGGCCGGGCCGATGTAGTTCGGAATCAGGCCGTATTCCGGACAGGCCGCGTAGCACAGCATGCAGTTAATGCACAGGGTGTACTGCTTGAACTTCTTGAGTTGCGCCGGCGTCTGCAGATACTCGCCTTCGCTGATCGCCTTTGACTGCTTCGGGATGAGGTACGGCCTGACGCGCGTGAGCTTGTCCATGAAGTCGTCGATCACGGTCACCAGGTCGCGCTCGACCGGGAAATGGCGCAGCGGCTCGACGCGGATCACGCCTGCGTAGTTTCGAACGAACGACTTGCATGCCAGCTTCGGCTCGCCGTTGACCATCATGCCGCAGCTGCCGCACACCGCCATGTGGCAGGACCAGCGGTAGCTGAGGGTCGGGTCGATCGTCTCCTTGATGTGGTTGAGCGCATCGAGGACGACCCACTCTTCCCTGCAGGTGACTGAATAGCGCTGGAAGTGCGGCTCGCTGTCCTTTTCCGGGTTGTAGCGCAGGACTTCCAGCTCGACGGTGCGCTCGCCCATTACTCGTGGCCTCCCGAATAGTCGCGCACGCCGGGCTGCGACTTGGTGATCACCACGTCGCAGTAATCCACGCGCGGCGCCTGGCTCGGGTGATAGACCGCGAGCGAATGGCGCAGATAATTCTTGTCGTCGCGCTCGACGAAGTCGAGACGCTGGTGCGCCCCGCGCGACTCCTTGCGCGCGAGCGCGCTCTGCGTGACCGCCTCGGCGCAGTCGAGCATCGAACCCAGTTCGAGCGCCTGCAGCAGGTCGGTGTTGTAGACGTTGGTCTTGTCGTGCAGCTGGACGCCGCGATACCGGCGGCGCAGGTCGGCGAGCTTTGCGCAGGCCTCGGCGAGGGCTTCGCCGGTCCGGTAGATGCCGGCATTCAGTTCCATCGTGTGCATCATCTCCTTGCGCAATCCGGCCACGGTTTCGGTGCCGCCGCTGCGCTGCATCAGTTCCCGCACGCGTGCCTGCGCCGCAGTCCCGAGCGCCGCGAGCGCAGCGTCGCCCGCCGGGCGCGCGCCCGACTGGAGGTATTCCATCGCGCTCAAGGCCGCGCGGCGCCCGAACACCAGCAATTCGGTGAGCGAATTCGAACCAAGCCGGTTGGCCCCGTTGATGCTCACGCAGGCGCACTCGCCCGCAGCGTAAAGTCCCGGCAGTGGAGTCGCGGCCTTGATGTCGGTATGGATGCCGCCCATCATGTAATGCACCACCGGGCGCACCGGCACCGGATCGGTCACCGGATCGACGCCCATATAGCTGATGGACATGTCGCGCACCAGCGGCAGGCGCTCGTTGATCGTCTTCTCGCCCAGGTGCCGCATGTCGAGCAGCATCGAGTCGCCCCACTGCGTAGGCACCGCGTTGCCTTTTCTCTGCTCGTGCCAGAACGCCTGGCTCACGCGGTCGCGCGGACCAAGTTCCATCGTCTTCAGCTGCGGCTTGCCGAGCGGCGTCTCCGGTCCCATGCCGTAGTCCTGCAGAAACCGGCGGCCGTTCTTGTTAAGCAGCACGCCGCCTTCGCCGCGGCAGGCCTCGGTGAGCAGCGTGCCGGTGCTGGGCAGCCCGGTCGGGTGGTACTGCACGAACTCCATGT
>MEQQ01000141.1:0-1759 GCA_001770285.1 Betaproteobacteria bacterium RBG_16_66_20 | reverse complement strand
TCGAAGCGCCGCATCTGGCCGCTGCGCATCTCGATCGCGGCGAGGCCCGCGCAACGGCCCTCGTCCACCAGCAGCTCGGTGGCGTAATACTCGTCGAAGCGCTGGATCGAGGCGAACTGCAGCGAAGTCTGGAACAGCGTATGCAGGATGTGAAAGCCCGACTTGTCCGCGGCAAACCAGGTGCGCTGCTTCTTCATGCCGCCGAACGGGCGCACCGCGACCGAGCCGTTCGGCTCCCGGCTCCACGGGCAGCCCCAGTGCTCGAGTTGGATCAGTTCCTTCGGTGCTTCCCGCACCAGGTAATCCACGGCGTCCTGGTCGCACAGCCAGTCCCCGCCGCCTACGGTGTCGTTGAAATGATGCTCGAGGCTGTCGTCGGCCTTGATGACGCCCGCGGCGCCGCCCTCGGCCGCGCAGGTATGGCTGCGCATCGGGTAAACCTTGGAAATCAGCGCGATGCGCAGCTTCGGGTCGGCCTGCGCGAGCGCGATCGCGGCGCGCAATCCCGCGCCTCCTGCGCCGATGATTGCGATGTCCGCCTTGACCGTCTCCATGCGTCTGGCTCAGGGGCTTGGCGCCCCTCCCTGTTCAATTACCGGCGCCAAGTATCGACGACCATTACTTGGCAACGTTTGACGAGGATCAAACTGCGTTGTGCGCGGCAGCATAGCATTTCGCCATTCGTCAATCTTCCGACTTTCCAGGAGAAGCGCATGAAAAGCACCGCCTTGATCCTCACCATGAGCGCGTTCGCCGCAGGATCCGCGTTCGCCGCCGACCCGGCCACCATCGATTGGTCGAAAATTCCGGAAAGCAGCGTCGCGTTGTTCTATCCCGGCCAGTCCTCTTATGAGTGGCTGCGCGACCGCGGCCATCGGGGCGCCGGCGGCGTGAAGAAGGATGAAACCTGCGTCAAGTGCCATGACGGAAAAGAACAAACCATGGGCGAGAAAATCGTCAAGGGCGGGCCGCTCGAACCGATGCCGGTCAAGGGAAAGAACGGATACATCGCCCTGAAATTCCAGGCAGCCTACGACGCGAAGAACGCCTACTTCCGCTTCCAGTGGCCGACGGCCGCGAAGTACCCGGGCACGGAATATCCGTACTACCGCTTCGACGGCAAGGAATGGAAGATCTACGGCTTTCCCAGGCTCGACCAGGTGGTGCAGGAGGGCAAACAGCCGCCCCTGTACGAAGACCGCATGTCGCTCATGATCGACGACGGCAAGGTGCCCGGGTTCGCGCAGCAGGGTTGCTGGCTTACCTGCCACAACGGCGAGCGCGACATGCCGGGGGTCGCTTCCAAGGAAGATGCGCAAAAAGCGATCAAGAAGAACGACATCCGCAAGTACCTGCCGGCGGCGCGCAACGACCCGTCGGACTGGAGCACGGCCAAGTCGCCCGAGGAGATCGCCAAGATCAAGGCTGCCGGCGGCTTTGCCGACCTGATCCAGTGGCGCGCGGCCCGCAGCAATGCCATCGGCGGCGTCGACGACGGCTACGTACTCGAATTCCGCAACTTCGATTCCGGCAAGAACCACTTTGCCTCGAACATGGACGCCAAGACCAAGCAGCCGCGCTTCATGTTCGACGCCGCCAAGTTCGGATCGAAAGCGGTGACCGCCGATCAGCTCCGCAAGAAAGACAACTACCTGATCAAGGACGTCAACGGGATTCCGTTCGATGCCAATGCCGGCTGGAAGGAAGGCGACATGCTGCCGCGCTATTTCCTGCAACCGAAGGATGTGACCGGCTCGGC
>MEQQ01000140.1:71081-74198 GCA_001770285.1 Betaproteobacteria bacterium RBG_16_66_20 | reverse complement strand
GAAGATCTGCAGGGACCTGAAGATCGCGCAGCAGATCCTGGACCAGGACCACTACGGCCTGGAGAAGATCAAGGAGCGCATCGTCGAATACCTCGCGGTGCAGACGCGCGTGGACAAGATGAAGGCGCCGATCCTGTGCCTGGTGGGCGCGCCGGGCGTGGGCAAGACCTCGCTCGGACAGTCGATCGCCAGGGCCACCAACCGCAAGTTCGTGCGCATGTCGCTCGGCGGCGTGCGCGACGAGGCGGAAATACGGGGGCATCGCCGGACCTACATCGGCTCCATGCCGGGCAAGATCCTGCAGAGCATGAGCAAGGCCGGGGTCAAGAACCCGCTGTTCCTGCTGGATGAAGTCGACAAGCTCGGCCAGGACTGGCGCGGCGATCCGTCCTCGGCGCTGCTCGAGGTGCTGGATCCGGAGCAGAACAACACCTTCACCGACCACTACATCGAGGTCGAGTACGACCTGTCGGAGGTGATGTTCATTGCCACCGCGAATACGCTCAATATCCCGGCGCCGCTGCTCGACCGGATGGAAGTGATCCGTCTCTCGGGTTACACCGAGGACGAGAAGCTGAATATCGCGATCCAGTACCTGCTGCCCAAGCAGATGAAGAACAACGGGCTGAAGGAGGGCGAACTTACCGTGACCGAGGCGGGGTTGCGCGATGTCATACGCTACTACACGCGCGAGGCGGGCGTGCGCAGCCTTGAGCGCGAAATCTCGAAGATCTGCCGCAAGGCGGTGAAGCAGCTCCTGACCGAAAAGCAGGAGCACGAAGGCAAGGCGAAGCGCATCACGGTGACGCCCCGCAACCTCGACAAGTCCCTCGGGGTGCGCAAGTACAGCTTCGGCATGGCCGAGAAGAAGAACCAGGTGGGGCAGGTCACCGGCCTGGCGTGGACCGAGGTCGGCGGCGAACTTCTGACGATCGAGACGGTGACGATGCCGGGCAAGGGCAAGACCATCACCACCGGCAAGCTGGGCGAAGTGATGCAGGAATCGATCCAGGCGGCGCTGTCGGTGGTGCGCAACCGCTCGCGCAAGCTCGGCGTGCAGGAGGACTTCTACCAGAAAAACGACATGCACATCCACCTGCCGGAGGGTGCGACGCCCAAGGACGGCCCCAGCGCCGGCATCGGCATCGCGACTTCGATGGTGTCGGTGCTGACCGGAATCCCGGTGCGCGCAGACGTCGCCATGACCGGCGAGATCACGCTGCGCGGCGAGGTCCTCGCGATCGGCGGCCTCAAGGAAAAACTGCTCGCGGCGCACCGCGGCGGCATCAAGACGGTGATGATCCCGGACGAAAACGTCAAGGACCTCGTCGAAATCCCGGACAACGTCAAGAACAGGCTCGAGATCATCCCGGTGAAGTGGATCGACAAGGTGCTCGAAATCGCGCTCGAGCGCTTGCCGGTGCCGCTGCCGGAAACGGTCGTGGCGCCGGCGCTGCCGGCCGAAGGGCAGCCGGCCGCGCCCGCCGCGGTAAAGCACTAGCAGCGGAGGAAACCGCGGGTGAACAAGGCGGACATGATCGAGCAGATCGCGCAGGCCGCGGAGGTCTCGAAATCGGCCGCCGAGCGCGCCGTGGATGCGCTGATCGGGGCGGTCAAATCGAGCCTGAAAAAGGGCGACATGGTCACGCTGGTCGGTTTCGGCACCTTTTACGTCAGCAAGCGCGCGGCCCGTTCCGGGCGCAACCCGCGCACCGGCGCGGCACTGAAGATCTCCGCCGCGCGCGTTCCCAAATTCCGTGCTGGCAAGGCCCTCAAGGACGCGATAAACTAGCGCCCCTTTTTTAGGGTGCTTAGCTCAGCTGGTAGAGCGTCGCTCTTACACGGCGAATGTCGGCGGTTCGATCCCGTCAGCACCCACCAGGAAACGTACAAGTAGGAGCGGTAGTTCAGTTGGTTAGAATACCGGCCTGTCACGCCGGGGGTCGCGGGTTCGAGTCCCGTCCGCTCCGCCAACATCTGTCCCAGCAAGTCCAAGGAAATCCGCGAAAACCTGCGGATCAATTGGACGCCGCCTTCTTGCAAATCGACAGGAAGCGGATAGATGCCGTGATCGTCCAGCCTAGTCTCCCGCGCAAACGGGCTGCCGAACTGGCGTTGACACATCATCTCGCGGTTGTGTGCCCCTCTGGCGGATTTGCCGAGATGGGAGGCCTGATGTCATACGCCGGCAAGGGCTCTGATACGAATCGTCAAGCCGCAGTCTACGTGGACAAAATTCTCAGAGGCGCCAAGCCCGCCGACCTGCCTGTCGAGCAGCCCAAGACGTGTTCGAACCTGCGGCGCGCCGACGAGCTGATTGACTAGGAAGACTCCCAGGTGGAGACTGGCGTCGTTGCCGCAACCCGGTCAGTCACCATTGGCGATCGGGGCGTCGCGCATAGAGAGGGTGTATCGGCCATGAAGGACGAGACAAAGAAGGAACGCAAGCTGCGGAAGAAACTCGAGAAGAAACATCGCAAGTTGACGCAGAAATTACTGTCGCTGGAAAAAAAGCTGCGCGAGTTCAAGAAGCACAAGGAGAGCAAGGCCGCGGCGCATGGTGCACCCAAGGTAATATCCAAGGCGGCTCCTAAGAGGAGACGCAAGGCCAAGAGACGCGTTGTGGCGAAAACGAAGAAGTCCGCACGCACGGTAAAGCCCAAGACTGCTCCCAAGAGCGCGCGCAAGGCCACCAGGCCCGTCGTTCTAAGACTGAAGAAAACCACAAGCACGGTGAAGGCCAAGACTGCATCCAGGATGCCAAACAAGGTCCCGAGGCGCGCGCCACGCATAACCTTGCCACCACCGCCCGCCGCGGTCGTGCCCGCAGTCCTATCCGCCCCAACGCAGAGCGCGTCGACCGGTGACGATCATGCCAAGCGTGACGGCGATGCCTGATCTGGGGAGAGCGCACATGCTACGCATATTGATCGGATTGGCGGCGGCGCTGACGCTGCAGGCATGCGGGACGTCTGCCAAATCGCCGTGCGCCGGCACAAATTCGCCGGACTGTACACCTTACATCCCGCAGTCTGGAGCGGAGAGACGTGCCATGTATGCGGGGTGATTGGATTGGCCGGCCGTACCCGGTATGAAAATCGGACGGTTGCGACCCCA
>MEQQ01000140.1:54589-71064 GCA_001770285.1 Betaproteobacteria bacterium RBG_16_66_20 | reverse complement strand
CCTGTAGCGGTGGTAGGATTCGCGCCTGCGCTCAGTGGACGCTACTACGTGGGTAAGAACGTGGGTAGCCGGGCTTGGTAGGTAAGAACCTAGTTAATTTCAACAACCTATAAGGTATTGTGGCGGACGTCCGCTCCGCCAGACCCCAAAGAAATAGGCCCTGACGGGGCGCCTTTGCCAACTCCATGTTTGATTTCGTAACCAAGCACAAGAGATACCTGCAGGTCATCCTCGCGCTGACGATCGTGCCGTTCGCGTTCTTCGGGCTGGAGTCCTACACCCGTTCGATCGGCAGCGCGGGCGACGTGGCGAGCGTCGACGGCACGCCGATCTTGCAGCGCGAGTTCGCCGACGAAATGCGCCGGCAGCAGGACCGGTTGCGCGAAGTGCTCGGGCGCGGCGCCGACGTTGCGGCGCTCGACACCCCGGAGATGCGGCTTGCGATCCTGGAGTCGCTGGTTTCCCAGCGCCTGATCATGGTGGAGGTCGCGAACGGGCGCCTGGCGCTCTCCAGGGACGACGTGGTCGCCGGCATCCTGGCGGCGCCGGAGTTCCAGGAAGGCGGCAAATTTTCGAGCGAGCGCTACATGGGCTACCTGCGCTCGCGCGGCATGTCGGATGAAGGCAACGTGGCGCAACTCAGGCTCGAGATCCCGGCGGCGCGGCTTGCCGGGGCGATCAGCGCGACCGCGTTCCAGCCGCGCGCGGTGGCCGAGCGGCTGATCGCGCTGCAGGCCGAGAAGCGCGAAGTCGCCGAAGCCTTCCTATCCGCCGAGCCATTCCTCGCCCGGGTGAAGCTGGACCAAGCCAAGGTCCGAGCCTATTTCGAGGCCAACCTCGCCGAGTTCAAGATCCCCGAGCGCGTGCGCGCGGAGTACCTGGTGCTGTCGGCCGAGGACCTGGCGAAGCAAGAGGCGGCGACGGACGCCGAGCTGAAGGCCGCCTACGATGCGCGCGCAAGCCAGCTCGGCAGCGCCGAGCTGCGGCGCGCGAGCCACATCCTCGTGAAAACGAAGGCGGAGGCGGAAAAGGTCCTCGCCGAGGCGCGCCAGGCGCCGCAGCGCTTCGCGGAGCTGGCGAAGAAGTATTCGCAGGACCCGGGTTCCGCGGAAAGCGGGGGCGACCTGGGGATGAACGCCAAAGGCGCCCTCGCCAGCAAGGGCCTCGAAGACGCGATCTTCAAGCTCGGGAACGGCGAACTCGGCGACGTCGTGCAGTCCGAATTCGGCTTCCACGTCATCCGGCTCACCGCGATCCAGGCCGGCAAGACCGCGTCCTTCGATGAACTGAAGAAGGACCTGGCCGCCGAAATCGTGCAGCAGAAGGGGGCGAAGAAATTCGCCGAACTCGCCGACCCGTTCAACAACCTCGTCTACGAGCAGTCCGACAGCCTGAAACCCGCCGCCGAGCGCTACCAGCTCAAGATCGCGACCACCGGCTGGTTCGCGCGCCAGCCCTCGCCCGAGCAGGGCCTGCTTGCGCACCCCAAGCTGCTCGCCGCGGTTTTTTCGCCGGACGCGATCCAGCAGCGGCGCAACACCGATGCGGTCGAGGTCGCGCCGGGCGTGCTGGTGGCGGCGCGCGTCGCCGAGCACCAGCCGGAAGCGCAGCGCCCGTTCGAAGAGGTCAGGGCCGAGGTCGAACGCCGGCTCGCGCGCCGCGAGGCGGCCATGCTGGCGCAGAAGGAGGGCGCCGAGAAGCTCGCGCTGCTCGCCAAAGGCGGTGATGCCGGGCTGCGTTGGGCCGCGGCGAAATCGGTATCGAGGCGCGACGCGCAGGGGCTTGCGCCCGCGGCGCTGCGCCAGATCATGATCGCGGATGTCTCGACGCTGCCCGCCCATGCCGGCGTCGAGCGCGGCGACCAGGGCTACGCGCTCTACCGCATCTCGAAAGTGATTGCGGGCGAATTCAAGGCCGGGCCGCAGAACGCCGAGGAACTCGCCCTGGTCGACCGCCAGGCGGGCGCCGAACAGCTCGACGCCTACGTCGCCAGCCTGCGGGCGCGCGCGAAGGTCGAGATCAACCGCGCGAATCTGGAGAAGAAATAGCCCTCAGGCCGCGCCTGGCTCTTCGGCGATGGTTACGGACACGACATTGAAACCGCCGTCCACGTGGAGGATCTCCGCGGTGATGCCCGCTGCGAGGTCGGAAAGCAGGAACGCCGCCGCGTTGCCGACATCGTCGATGTTGACGTTGCGCCGCAGAGGCGAGAAGGTTTCCACGTGCTTGAAGATCTTGCTGAATCCGGCGATGCCGGCGGCGGCGAGCGTCTTGATCGGCCCGGCAGAAATCGCGTTGACCCGGATGCCCTTGGGACCGAGGTTCGCGGCAAGGTAGCGCACGCTTGCCTCGAGGCTCGCCTTGGCCAGCCCCATGGTGTTGTAGTGCGGGATCTGGCGTTCCGCGCCGAGATAGGTAAGGGTGAGCATGGCGCCGGCGCGGCCCTCCATCATCGGCAAGGCGGCCTTGGCGAGGGCCGGAAAGCTGTAGGCCGAGATGTCGTGCGCCATGCGAAACGCCTCGCGCGAGAGCCCGTCGAGGAGTTCCCCCGCGATCGCCTCGCGCGGCGCGAAGCCGATCGCATGCACCAGTCCGTCCAGGCCGTTCCAGCGTGAACGCAGCGACTCGAACAGCGCGCTGATCTCGGCGTCGCTCGCCACGTCGCAGGGATAGACGAGGTCGGAGTCGAAATCGCGCGCCAGGCCGGTGACGCGATCCTTGAACCGATCGCCGGCGTAGGTGAAGGCAAGTTCGGCGCCTTCGCGGCGCGCGGCCTTCGCGATGCCGTAGGCGATGGACCGGTTGCTGAGCAGCCCGGTGACGAGAATTTTTTTTGCCGAGAGGAATCCCATCCGGGCATTATACTTTCCGCCATGCGCGTGCTGCCGTTATTGCTCGTTTTGCTGGCGGGCTGCGGGGAAGTGTGGAACAACCCGTATCCGGCTGCAGACAGGGGCGGGAATATCCTGTATTCGGTATTCGCCGACCGGCCCAAGCACCTCGATCCTGCGCAGTCCTACACCAGCGACGAAGCCATTTTCACGCGCCAGGTCTATGAGCCGCCGCTGCAGTACCACTACCTGAAGCGTCCCTACGAGCTGATCCCGCTCACCGCCGCCGAAGTTCCCCGCCCCAGGCTGGTCGAGAAAGGCGGCTCGACCTACAGCATCTACGAGATCCGCATCAAGCCCGGGATCCGCTATCAGCCCCACCCGGCCTTTGTTTCTGAAAATCAGAATCTTCGAGAAAAGGCGATCGAAAGGCTCAATAGCCCCTATGACCTTCCCCTGGGGACGAGGGAACTGACCGCCGACGATTACGTCTACCAGATCAAGCGCCTGGCGCATCCGCAGCTGCACACGCCGATCTTCGGCCTGATGTCCGAGTACATCGTCGGGCTGAAGGAATATGCCGAACGGCTGAAGGACGCGGTCAGGCCCGGGCAGTGGCTCGATTTGCGCGAGCATGCGCTCGAGGGCGTCACGCGGGTCGACGCGCACACCTACCGCGTCATGCTGAAAGGACGTTACCCGCAGTTCGCCTACTGGCTGGCGATGCCGTTTTTTGCGCCCATGCCCTGGGAAGCGGAGAAATTCTTCCACCAGCCGGGCATGGCGGAGAAGAACTTCACCCTCGACTGGTGGCCGGTCGGAACCGGCCCTTTCATGCTGTCGCAGAACGATCCCAACGCGCGCATGGTGCTCGAGCGCAATCCCAACTTCCGCGGCGAAGCGTATCCGTCGGCAGGCGAGGCGGGCGATGCCGCGCGCGGGCTGCTCGCCGATGCCGGGAAGACGATGCCCTTCGTCGACAAGGCGGTCTACACGCGGGAGAAGGAGGCGATCCCGCTGTGGAACAAGTTCCTGCAGGGCTATTACGACCTTTCCGGCATCAGCTCGGACAACTTCGATCAGGCGGTGCGCATCTCGCTCGAAGGCGACGCGGCGCTGACGCCGGAAATGGAAACCAGGGGCATACGCCTGGATACGACGATCGCGCCGACCATCTACTACCTCGGGGCGAACTGGCTCGATCCGGTGGTGGGCGGATCGATGGGGGGCGCTGCGGCCGAGCGCGCCCGCAAGCTGCGGCAGGCGCTGGCGATCGCGGTGGATTGGGAGGAGTACCTGTCGATCTTCGCCAACGGGCGCGGAGTGCCGTCGTACAGCCCCCTCGCGCCCGGGATCTTCGGCTTCCGCGAGGGCGCCGAGGCGATCAATCCGGTGACACATGAATGGAAGGACGGAAAAGCCCGTCGCCGGCCGCTCGAGGCGGCAAGGAAACTGCTCGCCGAGGCCGGCTATCCGGAGGGGCGCGACGCCGGCACCGGGCAACCGCTGGTGCTGTACCTGGACACGACCAGCCGCGGCCCCGGCGACAAGGCGGTGATCGACTGGTGGCGCAAGCAGTTTGCCAAGCTGTCGGTGCAGTTCGAGCCGCGGCAGACCGACTGGAACCGGTTCCAGGAAAAGCTGCGCAAGGGCAGCACGCAACTGTTCATCGTCGGCTGGAGCGCCGACTATCCGGATCCCGAGAACTTCATGTTCCTGCTGCACGGTCCGCAGAGCCGCGCCAAGAACCAGGGGGAGAACGCCTCCAACTACCTGAATCCGGAATTCGACGCCCTGTTCGAGCGCATGCGCAACATGCCGAATTCCCGCGAACGGCAGCAGGTGATCGACCGCATGATCGAGATCTTCCGCCACGATGCGCCCTGGATCGGCGGCTTTCACCCCAAGAACTTCGCCCTGTTCCACAGCTGGCTCGGCAACGCCAAGGTGAACGAGATATCGGGCAACGGGCTCAAGTACCTCAGAGTGGCCCCGGCCGGGCGCGATGCAGCGAGGCGCGAGTGGAACCAGCCGGTCATCTGGCCGACGCTGTTGCTGTTGCTCGTTCTGGTCCTTTCAGCAGTGCCCGCGTTTCTCGGCTACCGCCGCCGGGAGCGCATGTCGGCAAGGCCGGCCCCGTAGATGTTCGCTTACGTCGTCCGCCGGGTGCTGTATGCGGTTCCGATCCTGATCGGGGTGAACCTGATCACCTTTGCGCTGTTCTTTGTCGTCAACACGCCGGACGACATGGCGCGCATGCAGCTGGGCGCGCGACGGGTCACGCCCGAGGCGGTCGAGAAGTGGAAGGCCGAGCGCGGCTACGACCTGCCGCTGGTGTGGAACGCCGCGGCGCAGGGCACCGGCAAGGCCACGCGCACGATCTTCTTCCAGAAATCGGTGCGCCTGTTCGTGTTCGATTTCGGCTACTCGGAGGACAAACGCGACATCGCGGCGGAAATCAAGGCCCGGATGTGGCCGAGCCTCGCGCTGGCGCTGCCCGTCTTTCTGGTGGGGCTCGCGGTTTGCATCTCCTTCGCCCTGTTGATGGCGTTCTTCCGCGCCACTTACCTCGATTTCTGGGGCGTGGTGCTGTGCGTCGCGATGATGTCTATTTCCACGCTGTTCTACATCATCGGCGGGCAGTACGTCGCATCCAAGGTCTGGCACCTGGTGCCGATCTCGGGCTACGCGGGAGGCCTGGACGCGGCGAAGTTCCTGGCCCTGCCGGTGCTGATCGGCGTGATCAGCGGCATCGGCGCGAGCAGCCGCTGGTACCGCACGCTGTTCCTCGAGGAAATGGGCAAGGACTACGTGCGCACGGCGCGCGCGAAAGGGCTGGCCGAGAGCGTGGTGCTGTTTCGCCATGTCCTGAAAAACGCGCTGATTCCGATCCTGACCGGCGTGGTAGTGGTGATCCCGCTGCTGTTCCTCGGCAGCCTGCTCTCGGAATCGTTTTTCGGCATTCCCGGCCTGGGCAGCTATACCATCGACGCCATCCAGGCGCAGGACTTCGCGGTGGTGCGCTCGATGGTGTTCATCGGCTCGGTTCTGTATATCGCAGGACTGATCCTCACCGATATTTCCTACACGCTCGTGGATCCGCGGATCAGGCTGGAATAGCGCGAATGGCGAACTGACGTGCCCGTCGTCCTGGTCACCGATGTGCTGGTCTGGCTGCTGGTTGCGGCGGCAGCGGGCTACGCCATCTATTGCCGGCGCCACGCCCACCTCGCGGGCCCCTGGGGGCGCGTGTTCCGGAGTCCGGCGGCAATGGCATCCCTGGTCGTGCTCGGCGCCTACGTTGCGCTCGGGCTGCTGGACTCGCTGCATTTCAGGCCGGCGCTGGCGCAGAAAGCCGACGCGCCCAGCGCCTATGCATCCGAGGTTCTTTCGGTGCTGGACCTCGGGCTCGCCCAGTTGCGGGGCCGCGGCGAGAAAACCTATTCGGCGCCCCTCGCCACGCGCTCCTATGCCAAGGAACTGATCGAGCAGCCCGACGGGCGCCAGCTGCGGGATTTTCCGCGCCTGCGCTTCGGCGGCGCGCAGCTGCACGACGAAGCGGATTGGGCGGCAGACGTGGCGCAAAGGGCGCTGGGTGGGCTTGCGGTGTCGGTTCTGTTGTCTTTCGTCGTCTTGCTCGGCACGAAAATCCTGAAGAAAAAGCGACCCGACATCCCGTGGCAAGCGGCCGGCATATCGCTTGGCGCGCTGCTGCTGCTCGCCGGCCCCGCGGTCGCGCTGTCCTCGGTCTACCACGTGCTCGGCACCGACAAGGTCGGCCAGGACGTTTTCTACCTCGCGCTCAAATCGGTGCGCACGAGCCTGGTCATCGGCACCGTGACGACGCTGGTACTTCTGCCGGTGGGCATCGCGCTCGGCACCATGGCCGGGTACTTCAAGGGCTGGATCGACGACGTCATCCAGTACATCTACACCACGCTCAATTCCATCCCGGGGGTGCTGCTGATCGCCGCCGCAGTGCTGATGATGCAGGTCTACATCGATCTGCACCCCGAGACGTTCCCGACCGCGGTGCAGCGCGCCGACCTGCGGCTGCTGTTCCTGTGCGTAATCCTCGGCCTGACCAGCTGGACCGGCCTGGCGCGCCTGCTGCGCGGCGAGACGCTCAAACTCTCGCAGCTGGAATACATCCAGGCAGCGCACGCCTTCGGCGTGCGGGATACGCGCATCCTCGCGCGCCACATCCTGCCCAATGTGTCGCATATCGTGATCATCGCCATGGTGATGGATTTTTCGGGCCTGGTACTGGCCGAGGCGGTGCTGTCCTACGTCGGCGTCGGGGTGGATCCCTCGACCAACAGCTTCGGCACCATGATCAACGCGGCGCGCCTGGAGATGTCGCGCGAACCGGTGGTCTGGTGGGCGCTCGCGACCGCGTTCACGTTCATGTTCGCGCTGGTCCTCGCCGCCAACCTGTTCGCCGACGCGGTGCGCGACGGCTTCGATCCCCGGGTGCGCATGTGAGCGGGTCCGTTCTCGAAGTGACGGACCTGAAGACGCATCTCGACACCGCGCGAGGCGAATTGCGGGCGGTCGACGGCGTCGACATCGAGCTGCGCAAGGGCGAATGCTTCGCGCTGGTGGGAGAATCCGGCAGCGGCAAATCGATGGCCGCGCTCTCCATCATGCGGCTGCTGCCGGAGACCGGGCGGATTGCCGGCGGCCGCGTGCTGCTCGATGGCAACGACCTGATGGCCCTGCCCGAGGCGGCGATGCGCGCGGTGCGCGGCCGGCGCGTGGCGATGATCTTCCAGGAGCCTGCCACCGCGCTCAACCCGGTGCTCACGGTCGGACGCCAGATCGCGGAAGTGATCGAACGCCATACCGCGCTCGCCGGCGACGCCGTGCGCAAGCGCACGCTCGAGCTGCTCGATGCCGTGGGCATCCCGGATGCCGTCAGGCGCTGCGAGGAGTATCCGTTCCAGCTCTCCGGCGGATTGAAGCAGCGCGTGATGATCGCCGCTGCGCTCGCGGCCGAGCCCGAGGTGCTGATCGCGGACGAGCCGACGACGGCGCTGGACGTGACCATCCAGGCGCAGATCCTCGACCTGCTGGCGAAGCTCCAGGCAGAGCGCGCGATGGCGATCCTGCTGATCACGCACGACATGGGCATCGTGGCCCGGATGGCGCAGCGGGTGGCGGTCATGTACGCCGGCGAGATCGTCGAGGTCGCCGGCCGCGACGCGTTCTTCGGCGCGCCCCAGCATCCGTATGCGCAGAAGCTGTTCCAGGCACTGCCTTCGCCGGAGAAACGCGGCGCCGAACTGTCGGTGATCGCCGGCCAGGTGCCTCCGCTGACGGGGACCTTCGACGGTTGCCGCTTCGTGGAGCGCTGCGATTTCGCCTACCTGCGCTGCCGCCGGGAGGCGCCGGAGCTGATCGCGATCCCGGGCGATCGGGCCGCACAGCGGCTGGTGCGCTGCCACCTGCGCGAGCAGGGTCTCGCGCCGGCGCCGCAGGGCGCCCCGGCCGCCGCGCAGGAGCAGGGCAGGTTGCTCGCGCTCAACAGCGCGCCGGTGCTCGCGGAGCTCGAGAACCTCGGGGTTCATTTCCCGATCCGCAAGGGCCTTTTCAAGCGCACCGTCGGCCAGGTCAAGGCGGTCGACGGCGTGTCGCTCGCGATCCGCCCGGGCCGCACGCTGGCGCTGGTCGGCGAGTCCGGCTGCGGCAAGACCACGGCCGGCAAGGCGCTGCTGCGCTTGATTCCCGCGACCGCCGGGAGGGTCGCCTTCGCCGGCCGCGATCTGGCGGCGCTTACGCGCAGGCAACTGCGTGAAGGCCGCGGCGCCATGCAGATCATCTTCCAGGACCCCTACGCCTCGCTCGATCCGCGCATGCGGATCGCCGACGTCCTTGCGGAGGGCATGATCAGTCTGGGCATCGGCCGCGATGCGAAGGACCGGATGTACCGCATGGCGGAGCTGCTCGAGCAGGTCGGGCTGCCGCTGGAGGCGCTGTCGCGCTATCCGCACGAATTCTCCGGCGGGCAGCGCCAGCGCATCGCGATCGCGCGCGCGCTCGCGGTCGAGCCGAAGCTGATCGTGTGCGACGAGCCGACCAGCGCGCTCGATGTCTCGGTGCAGGCGCAGATCCTCAATTTGCTCAAATCGCTGCAGGACCGGCTCGGCCTCGCCTACCTGTTCATCACCCACAACATTTCGATCGTCGAGTACCTGGCGCACGAGGTCGCGGTAATGTACCTGGGCAGGATCGTCGAGCGCGGCACGGTCGAGGAGGTGCTCGGCAGCCCGCAGCATCCCTACACCGAGGCGCTGCTCTCGGCGGTGCCTGCGGTCGACGGCAGGCGCAGCATCATCCGGCTCGCCGGAGAGCTGCCATCGCCGGCAAATCCTCCGGCCGGCTGCCATTTCCACCCGCGTTGCCCGAAGGCGATGCCGGAATGCCGCGCGGCCTACCCGGAGGCGGTGCAGCTCGGCGGCAGCCGCAGCGTCAGCTGCGTCCTTTACCGCGCGTCGAAGGCGGCCAGCAGCAGCTGATTGAGGTCGTTCGGCACCGGCAGCAGGCCGCTGCGCAGAAGTTCGCCGAGCTCGGTCTGATCCTCGGCGGACAGGGACCCGATCTCCTTCTTGAACTCACCCGCCAGCAGTTCCTTCTCGCGCCAGCTCATCTGCGAGAGCCGGATCTGGGCCGCGCGCACGGTCAGTGCCTTGGTGGCGAAATACTCGATCATCGCGCCGCGCACCGCGGCGTTTTTCGGGTCAGACAGCGCGCGGTGCAGCGAATCGAAGATTTCGCGCCGCTGGCCGTCGCTCAGGTAAAGGAAGCTGTCGTCGATCAGGCGCCTCAGGTGCTCGGGTTCGACCGAGGTTCCCGGGTAGGCGCGCGACGTTTCGGGTACCAACTCGGGGGTCGGGGCGGCGCGGGACCTTGCGACGTGCGATTCGACCATCTGCCGCGCCACACCCAGCAGGAACATGAGGACCGGATCCGCCGCCGCCGGCGCCGCGACGCCCGCAAAAAGAAGAGTGAAAAGAACACCCCTGCGCAATGAGCGGCCCATCGGTTAATTCTAGGCAACCCCGGACTTCGCGGTTACCGCGTCGCAGCAAAATTACAGTAATTACTTTAGGAGAGGAACCTAATCACTTGATTTCTTGATAAGACGGCCTGGAGACGCCTGTCGCGGTTTTCCTTTGGCCTGCTTGCTTGCAGGCTTCTTTTTCACCGGGCCGGCCTTGGTCTGGATGGTGAGTTTCTGCCCCGCGCTCAGGCGCCCGATCTTGTTCCAGCGGCGCAGATCGCCGACGCTGACGCGGTAGCGGCTGGCGATTCCGGGCAGCGTCTCGCCCGCCTTCACCGTGTGCGTGAGCGTGCGCGGCCCGGAAAGCGGGATCGGGGGCGCGTACATGATCGGCAGCCGGCCCAGGTCGCGCGCGCCGTCCAGGGAGGAGCCCGTGGGCACCACCATCACGGCGGGCACCGCACGCACGCGCGGGCCGATGCCGTTCACTTCCTTCAACTGCACGAGCGCGACGCCGAACTTCTTGGCGATCGCCTCGAGGGTATCGCCCTTCTTCGGCTGGTAGGCCTGCCATGAGACCAGCGATTTGTCGTCGTACCGGGTCAGGTTCTCGTGGAACACTTCGACCCGGTCGGCGGGCAGCACGATGCGCGGCGTGAGCGCGGCGCGGATCATCGGCCGGCTGAAGCCGGGGTTGAGCGCGATGAATTCCTCCACCGGCATCTCGGCCAGCTGGGCGGCGAGGCGCACGTCGATATCGCGCGTCTTGGTGATGGTGGTGAAGTAGAGCTGATTCGGGATCGGTTCCAGGTCGATGCCGAACAGCGCGGGATTCGAGATGATGTTCTTCAGCGCCTGCAGCTTGGGCACGTAGTGGCGCGTTTCCAGCGGCATGGTCAGGCTCGAATAGTCCAGCGGCAGATTGGCGGCGCGGTTTTTCTCCAGCGCGCGCGCCACCGCGTTTTCCCCCCAGTTGTAGGAGGCGAGCGCGAGATGCCAGTCGCCGTGCATCTCGTAGACATCCTTCAGGTAATCCAGGGCAGCGGAAGTCGAGGCGACGATATCGCGCCTGCCGTCGTACCACCAGTTCTGCGCCAGCTCGTAGCGCTTGCCGGTGCCGGGGATGAACTGCCACAAGCCCGAGGCGTGCGCCCGCGAATAGGCCATCGGATTGAACGAGCTCTCGACCATCGGCAGCAGCGCGAGCTCCGTGGGCAGGCCCCGCTTCTCGATTTCTTCGACGATGTGAAACAGGTACCTGCGGCTGCGCTCGAACACGCGCTTGAGATAGTCGGGCCGCGCCACGTACCACGCGGTCTTTTCCGCCACCAGCGGGCCGGCGAGATCCGGCATCGAGAAACCGTCGCGGATGCGCTGCCAGACGTCGTCCTGCCGCACCGTGCGATCGACGCGCGCCAGTCCCCGGGGTTCTCTCAGTTCCTCGCGCAGGCCCTCGAAGGGAGGCAGGCGGTTTGCGTCCAGCGGCCGCGACAGTGCGATGCGTGGATCAGGAGCAACGCCGCGGAACCCGAGCACCGGGGATTCGACCTGGATCCGGGCGGGCGGCGCGGATGCCGCGCCGGTTGCGGGGTCGGAGGAAGTGGGTTGGGCGGCGCAGGCCGCGAGCAAAAACGGCGCGAGCGCCGTCAATGCACGTGCCGCAGCGCACAGCGAAAACCCATAGGCCGCTTTTTGCACAGCCGGCATTAGAACCTATTTTTCCATTCCCTGATCGCCGCGAACACGCTCACCGGGTCGCCAATGCGCGTGCCGAGATACTTGTTTGCCGATTCGACCACCACCGGTTCGGCGCAGCGCAGGAAAGGGTTGGTGGCGCGCTCTTCGCCCAGCGTCGAGGGCAGCGTGGGGCGGCCGGCTTCGCGCAGCCGCTTGGCGCGCTCCTCGCGCGCGGCAAGCACGGCGTTGTCCGGGTCCACGGCGCGCGCGAATTTGATGTTGGCGAGCGTGTATTCATGCCCGCAATAGACCCTGGTTTCGTCCGGAAGCGCCGCCAGCTTCGACAGCGACGACAGCATCTGCGCGGCGGTGCCTTCGAACACGCGGCCGCAGCCGCAGGCGAACAGCGTGTCGCCGCAGAACAGCGAACCTAAGCCATAATACGCAACATGCGCGCGCGTATGACCGGGAATGTCGAGCACCGAGAACGCCGCGGCGAGTTCGGGGATCTCGACCCGGTCGTCCTGGCCCACCGGATGCGTCAGCGCCGGTATCGGCTCGCCTTTTGGACCGAACACGGGAACTTTCCTTGTTTCGACCAGCTCGAGGATCCCGCCGACGTGATCGGGATGGTGGTGCGTAGCGAGGATCGCGGCGAGCGTCAGTCCCTCGCGCGCGAGGTAATCCTTGACCGGGCGCGCCTCGCCCGGATCGATCACCGCGGCGTGCTTGCCCAAGCGCAGCGTCCAGATGTAGTTGTCCTGAAAAGCGGGTAGCGGAACGATTTCGAGCATGGATCGGCAATCCTTCGTATCGAGCGGTGCGCACCAGTATAACGGGGCGCGCCCCGCGCTCTCGGAGTGGTTTGCCACCCCCCAGGGCCGATACGTCCTCGAATGGGAGCTCAGCCAGTTCGACCGCGCCACCGAGGATGTGTTCGGCTATCGCGCCGTCCAGATGGGGCTGCACCAGCTTGACTTCCTGCGCGCCAACCGGATTCCGTTCCGCTTCACGCTGGCGCTCGAGCACGGCGCCTCGCTTGCCGCGGACCCGATGCAGCTGCCGCTCGCGAGCCAGAGCGTCGACCTGGTGGTGCTGCCTCATGCGCTCGAATCGACCGCCGATCCGCACCTGGTGCTGCGCGAGGCCGAGCGCGTGCTGATGCCCGAAGGCCAGCTCGTCATTTCGGGCTTCAACCCGCTTTCGCTGTGGCGCCTGCGGCAGATGTTCGCCAGCCGCAGCGCCGGTGCGCCCTGGGACGAGCGTTTCATCGGCCTGCTGCGCCTCAAGGACTGGCTGCACCTGCTCGGCTTCGAGCTGAACGGCGGCCGCTTCGGCTGCTATGCGCCGCCGTTCGCGAATCCGGCGTGGCTGTCGCGTTTCCTGTTCATGGACAAAGCGGGCGCGCGCTGGTGGCCGATCATGGGCGGCGCGTACGTGGTGCGCGCGGTGAAGCGCGTGCACGGCATGCGCCTGATCGCGCCCGCGTGGCGCATGGAACGCGCGCGCCGGCGCGCGCTCGCCGCGATCCCCCAGCGCAACGGCCATCCGACGCGCAATACGCAGCAGCGCGGCAGCGATGGTTGACGGGGCGGTAGAGATCTACGCCGACGGCGCGTGCAAGGGCAATCCGGGGCCGGGCGGCTGGGGCGTGCTGCTGCGCACCCGCGGACACGAGAAGGAACTGTGCGGCGGCGCGGCGCAGACCACCAACAACCGCATGGAACTCACCGCGGTGATCGAAGGGCTCGCGTCGCTCAAGCATCGCTCGAAGGTGCGCGTCTACACCGACTCGCAGTACGTGCAGAAGGGCATCTCGGAGTGGATCCACAATTGGAAGCGGCGCGGCTGGCGGACCGCGGACAGGAAACCGGTCAAGAACGAGGATCTGTGGCGCAAGCTGGATGAGATTGCGCGCGGCCATCACGTCGAGTGGCACTGGGTGAAGGGGCACGCGGGGCATCCGGAGAACGAGCGCGCCGATATGCTTGCAAACCGCGGCATCCCTGGCGCGCACCCGCGGAGTTCCGTCTAGTGGCGTCCAGGCAGATCGTGCTCGACACTGAAACGACGGGCCTCAATGCCAGGCTCGGCGACCGGGTGATCGAGATCGGCTGCATCGAATTGCTCAGCCGCAACGTCACCGATCGCAGCTTCCATACCTACGTCGACCCGCAGCGCGACGTCGACGAAGGCGCATCCAGGGTCCATGGCCTGACGCGCGAGTTCCTGTCCGACAAGCCGAAGTTCGGCGACATCGCGAAGCAATTCGTGGACTACCTCCAGGGCGCCGAACTGATCATCCATAACGCCGATTTCGACGTCGAGTTTCTCGACCAGGAACTCGCCCTGGCGGGTTTCAGGAAGCTGTCGGAATATTCCTCGAAAATCATCGACACCCTCGCCATGGCGCGCGAGCTGCATCCCGGGAAGCGCAATTCGCTGGATGCCTTGTGCGAACGCTACGCGGTGAACAATGCGCACCGCACGTTGCACGGCGCGCTGCTCGATGCCCGGCTGCTCGCCGAGGTCTACCTCGCGCTGACGCGCGGCCAGGAAAGCCTCGTCATGGAGCTCGACGCGCCCAGCGAGGCCGCCGTCGCCGCCGCCCGCATCGACGCCAAGAAGCTCACCGTCCTGCGCGCGAGCGCCGAGGAAGCGAAAGCGCACGAAAAGGTCCTCGACGCGATCGACCAGACAGCCAAGGAACAGGGCGGCAGCCTGTGGCGCCGCCTGACCGGCTGAAGCGGCGCCCGCGCTGGCGGGGACCGGCGCGCGCGCCTTATGGGGGCGCACTATCTGACCGTATCATCGGCGCGTAGCAGTACAGATCGAGGGATCGCGAGGCCGATGGCTTTGGCGGTCTTCAGGTTGATCACCAACTCGAACTTGGTCGGCCGCTCGATCGGCAAGTCACCCGGCAATGCGCCATTCAGGATCTTGACCGCATAAGTGGCCGCGCGCCTGCACAAATCGGCATAACTCGCGCCGTAGCTCATCAGCCCGCCGGCATGGACGTATTCCGAGACATTGTAGATCGCCGGTATTCGCAGTTCCGCCGCCAAGTCCGTGAGGCGCACCCTATTGGTAAAGAACACCGGATTTTCGATGACGACGAGCGCGTCGGGGCGCCGTGTTCGAATGCTTGCGAACGCGCGCTCGAAATCCTCCACGCTCGGAGACTCCTCGGTCACGAGCGCGACGCCGAGAACTTTCGCCGCGCGCTCGGTTTCCGCCAGCTGCTCCGCCACGCCTGCTGGCGATTGGGTCAAAAAATACAGGACGGCGATGCGCTTGATCGCGGGGAAAGCCTCCTTGAGCAATTCCATGCGCTTGGCCGAGAGCTCGGTATGGGTGCTGGTCATGCCCGTCATGTTCCCGCCGGGACGCGCCAGGCTCTGGCCGAACCCCTGGCCCACCGGATCGGGTGCCAGCGCAAATACGATCGGTATCGTCGTACCGGACTTCTTGGCAGCCTGCGCCGCGATGCCCGAGGGCGCGAACAACAGGTCGATCTTCTGCGCCAGCAGCTCGGCGACGAGCGCCGGGAGCCGGTCCAGCTTTCCCTCGGCATAGCGCGGCTCGAGGATGAAGTTCTTGCCGTCGGCGTACCCGAGTTCGCGCAGGCCGCGCACAAACGCATCGAGTTGCCCCTGGCTGGATGTGACGGTGCCATTGGTGAGGAAGCCGATGCGCCAGACCTTGGGCTGTTTCTGAGCAAAGGACGACAGCGGTACTGCGACCAGTGCAGCGGCGGCAAGCACGACTTTTCTGCGTAGCATATTGCTCATATTCGCGCTCCCGGGAATCAAGGCGTCAGGATACTGTATGAGGCACCCCGGGGCGTCATGAGCCCGTTCGATCGATTGGGCGGCGCCCGCGGGGCTATACTTTCGCCACCATGAACGCGAACACCAATCCCTTCGAGACGGATCTCGACAAGAACGCGGCCAACCATGCGCCGCTGACGCCGCTGTCGTTCATCGAGCGTGCGGCGTACGTGTACCCGAAGCGCGCCTCCGTCATTCACGGCGCACGGCGCTACACCTGGCAGGAGACGTATGCGCGCTGCCGGCGGCTCGCGTCGGCGCTGGTGAAGCGGGGCATCGGTGTCGGTGATTCCGTTGCGGTGATGCTCGCCAACACGCCCGAGATGTACGAGTGCCATTTTGGCGTGCCGATGACGGGCGGGGTGCTGCTTTCGCTCAATACGCGCCTCGATGCCGAGGCGATCGCGTTCATGCTCGGGCATGGCGGCGCGAAGGTGCTGATCACGGACCGCGAATTCTCGGCTACGGTGAAGGGGGCGCTGGCCAGGCTGAAGATGAAGCCGCAGGTGATCGACGTCGACGACGCGGAGTATCCGGGCGCCGGCGAGCGGCTTGGAGAGAAAGACTACGAGGCGCTGCTCGCGGAGGGCGACCCGGAATTCGCCTGGCAGATGCCGGCGGACGAATGGAACGCGATCTCGCTCAACTACACCTCGGGCACGACCGGGGATCCGAAGGGCGTGGTCTACCACCACCGCGGCGCCTACCTGAACGCGGTGTGCAACATCGTCACCTGGGGCATGCCGCACCACTCGGTGTACCTGTGGACGCTGCCGATGTTCCACTGCAACGGCTGGTGCTTCGCCTGGACGATGGCGGCGAACGCCGGAACCAATGTATGCCTCAGGAAGGTCGAGGCGGGATTGATCTTCGAACTTGTAAAGAAACACAAGGTGACGCACTACTGCGGCGCGCCGATCGTGCATTCGACGCTGATCAACGCGCCCGAGGAAATGAAGCAGGGCATCACGCACAAGGTGAGCGGCATGGTGGCGGCTGCGGCGCCGCCCGCGGCGATGATCGAAGGCATGGAGCAGCTCGGCTTCGACATCACGCACGTCTACGGGCTCACCGAGACCTACGGCCCGGCGACGGTCTGCGCCAAGCACGAGGAGTGGAGCGCGCTCGACATCG
>MEQQ01000140.1:51650-54554 GCA_001770285.1 Betaproteobacteria bacterium RBG_16_66_20 | reverse complement strand
CGCTACCTGATGGAGGAGGGGCTCTCGGTGATGGATCCGGAGACGATGCAGCCGGTGGCGGCGGACGGCCAGAGCATGGGCGAGATCATGTTCCGCGGCAACATCACCATGAAGGGCTACCTCAAGAACCCATCGGCCACGCAGAAGACCTTCGCCGGCGGCTGGTTCCACTCCGGAGACCTCGCGGTACTGCAGGAAGATGGATATGTCAAGATCAAGGACCGCTCCAAGGATGTCATCATCTCGGGCGGCGAGAACATCTCCTCGCTCGAAGTGGAGGACGTGCTCTACCGCCACCCGGCGGTGCTGGCTGCGGCGGTGGTGGCGATGCCGGACGAAAAATGGGGCGAGACGCCCTGCGCGTTTGTCGAATTGAAAGGCGGCAGTTCCGTGGATGAAAGACAGATCATTGATTTCTGCCGCTCCCACATGGCGAAGTTCAAGGCGCCGCGCGCGGTGCTGTTCGGCGAGCTGCCGAAGACCTCGACCGGCAAGATCCAGAAGTTCGTGCTGCGGCAAAAGGCCAAGTCGGCGACCGCGATCGATTCTTGAGGAATCCACCATGAGCGCACAGCCCCAGGAGCAGCAGCCGATCGTGTCGCGGCAGGACCGGGACGGCATCGCGACGCTTACCATGAACCGTCCGCTGCAGATGAACCTGCTGACGGGCGCAATGCTGGCCGCGTTGCAGGATTCCCTTGACGAGATTTCCGGGAATCACGACATACGCGTCGTGATTCTCGCTGCCGCTGGCAAGGGCTTTTGCGCCGGCCACGACCTGAAGGAAATCCGCGCGCTCGGCGACCAGGCGAAGATCGCCGGCCTGTTCGTCCAGTGCAGCCGGATGATGATGGCGATCCAGAACCTGCCGCAGCCGGTGATCGCGAAAGTGCAGGGCGCGGCGGCGGCGGCCGGCTGCCAGCTGGTCGCGCAATGCGACCTCGCGGTCGCGGTGGAGACGGCGAAATTCGTCACTTCGGGCGTGACCTGGGGATTCTTCTGCTCGACCCCGGGTGTCGCGATCGGCCGCAACCTGCAGCGCAAGCACGCGATGGAAATGCTGCTGACGGGCGATCCGATCAGCGCGCAGCGGGCGCTCGAATGGGGGCTGGTGAACAGGGTCGTTGCGGCGGACGCCCTCGATGCCGAAACGCTTTCCCTGGCCAGGACCATCGCCGCGAAGCCGCCCGCGACGGTCGCCGCCGGGAAACGCGGCTTCTACCGGCAGATGGACATGGACCTGCCGCGCGCCTACGCGCTCGCGGGCGAGGTCATCGCCTCGAGCTTCGCGCACGAGGAAGGCAGGGAAGGCATGGCCGCTTTCATCGACAAACGCCCGCCGCCAGGGAAGAAATAACTGGATGTCCGACGATTTCATTCTGGAAACGCGCGGCTTGACCAAGGAGTTCAAGGGCTTCGTTGCGGTCCAGAACATGTCCTTGAAGGTCCAGCGCGGCAGCATTCATGCGCTGATCGGTCCCAATGGCGCCGGCAAGACCACCTGCTTCAACCTGCTGACCCACTTTCTCGAGCCGACGCGCGGCCAGATCCTCTATAACGGCCGCGAGATCACGGGGTCGAATCCGGCGAACATCGCGCGCCTGGGCCTGGTGCGCTCGTTCCAGATCTCGGCCGTGTTCCCGCACCTCTCGGTGCTCGAGAACGTGCGCATCGCGCTGCAGAGGAAGCGCGGCGCATCGTTCGATTTCTGGCGCGCGCTGCGCGTGCTCGACGGGCTGAACCAGCAGGCGCGCGAACTGATAAACGCGGTGGGACTTGCGGAGTACGAGAATACCGCCGCCGTCGAGCTGCCCTACGGGCGCAAGCGCGCGCTGGAGATCGCCACCACGCTCGCCCTCGACCCGGAGATGATGCTGCTGGACGAGCCCACCGCCGGAATGGCGCATCAGGACGTCGAGCGCATCTCGGCGCTGATCAAGAAGGCGGCGCACAACCGCACCGTGCTGATGGTGGAGCACAACCTTTCGGTGGTCGAGCACCTGTCGGACCGCATCACGGTGCTGCAGCGGGGCGAGATCCTCGCCGAGGGCGACTACAAATCCGTCTCGGCCAACCCCGAGGTGATCCAGGCCTACCTCGGATCGGGCCATGGCTGAGGCCATGAACGCGCCTTACACGTCGCTGCTCGCGACCAGGGGGCTGAATGCGTGGTACGGTGAATCGCACATCCTGCACGGGGTCGATTTCGAAGTCCACGGCGGCGAGGTGGTGACGCTGCTCGGGCGCAACGGCGCCGGCAAGACCACGACGCTGAAGTCCGTCATGGGCATGGTCGAGAAACGCTCGGGTTCGGTGCAATTTCAGGGCGCGGAGATGATCGGACTGCCGTCGAACCGGATTGCGCGGCTCGGCATCGCCGTCTGCCCCGAGGAGCGCGGCATTTTCTCCAGCCTCGACGTCGAGGAAAACCTGCTGCTGCCGCCGCAGGTGGCCGCAGGGGGCCTGGGCCTGGCGCAGGTCTACGAACTGTTCCCGAACCTGAAGGAACGTCTCAGGAGCCAGGGCACCAAGCTCTCCGGCGGCGAGCAGCAGATGCTCGCCATCGGGCGTATCCTGCGCACCGGCGCGCGGATGCTGCTGCTGGACGAGCCCACCGAGGGCCTCGCGCCGGTGATCGTGCAGCAGATCGGGCGCACCATCGCGCGCCTGAAGGCCGAAGGCTTTACGATCCTGCTGGTGGAACAGAACTTCCGTTTCGCGGCGACGATCGCGGACCGGCACTACGTGATGGAGAACGGCAGGGTGGTGGACATGATTCCCAACGCGCAGCTCGACGCCAACATGCACAAGCTGCACGAGTATCTCGGGGTATGAGGGCAACGCCTTTTCACAGGAGAAACTTGCAATGAAACTCAAGCAGACTGTAATCGCGGCGGCGATCGC
>MEQQ01000140.1:4766-51641 GCA_001770285.1 Betaproteobacteria bacterium RBG_16_66_20 | reverse complement strand
CCAGCGCCCAGGTGTCGGACGGCGTCATCAAGATCGGCGTCCTGAACGACGGCTCGAGCCTGTACGCGGACCTGACCGGCCAGGGTTCGGTGGTGGCCGCGCGCATGGCGATCGAGGACTTCGGCGCGGCGAAGAAGGGCATGAAGGTCGAGGTGCTGTACGCCGACCACCAGAACAAGGCCGACGTCGGCTCGGCCGTCGCGCGCCAGTGGTACGACGTGGACAAGGTAGATGCGATCTTCGATGTGCCGAACTCGGGCGTTGCGCTGGCAGTGAGTCAGATCACGCGCGACAAGGGCAAGGCCTTCGTGGTATCGGGGGCGGCGACCTCGGATCTGACCGGCAAAGCGTGCTCGCCGAACACCATCCACTGGACCTACGACACCTGGATGCTCGCCAACGGCACCGGCAACGCCATCGTCAAGACCGGCGGCGACTCGTGGTTCTTCCTCACCGCCGACTACGCCTTCGGCCATGCGCTGGAGCGCGACACCGAGGCGGTGGTGCTGAAGTCCGGCGGCAAGGTGCTCGGCAAGGTGCGCCATCCGCTCAACACGCAGGATTTCTCTTCCTTCCTGCTGCAGGCGCAGGCCTCCAAGGCCAAGATCGTCGGGCTGGCGAACGCGGGCGGCGACACCACCAACGCGATCAAGCAGGCGTCCGAATTCGGCATCGTCAAGGGCGGGCAGAGCCTCGCCGGGCTGCTGGTGTTCCTGACGGACGTGCACGGGCTCGGGCTGGAAAAGGCGCAGGGCCTGATCTTCACCGAGACCTTCTACTGGGACCAGAACGCGCAGACGCGCGCCTTCGGCAAGCGCTTCGCGACGGCCAATCGCGGTATCCACCCGACCATGATCCACGCCGGCGTGTACGCGGGCGTGCTGCATTACCTCAAGGCGGTCGAGGCGCTGAAGAGCGACGACGGCACCAAGGTCATCGCCAAGATGAAGGACACGCCCACCGACGATCCGCTGTTCGGCAAGGGCCGCATCCGCGCCGACGGCCGCAAAGTCCATCCGGCCTTGCTGGTCGAGGTAAAGAAGCCCTCCGAGTCGAAGGCGCCCTGGGACTACTACAAGATCCGCGCCACCATCCCGGCCGAGCAGGCATTCCGCCCGGAGAAGGACGGCGGCTGTTCCCTGGTGAAGTAAACAGGATGTGAGGGAAGGGGGTGCGAGCCCCCTTCCGCACCACCGCAATGGACTCCATCTTCGGCGTTCCGGTACAGGCGTTGTTCGGCCAGCTGCTGATCGGCCTGATCAACGGCTCGTTCTACGCGCTGCTGTCGCTCGGGCTGGCGGTGATATTCGGCCTGCTCAACATCATCAATTTCACGCACGGCGCCCAGTACATGATGGGCGCCTTCGTCGCCTACCTGCTGGCCAGCAAGGCGGGTCTCGGTTACTGGTGGTCGCTTGCCCTGGTGCCGCTCGTGGTGGGCTTCACCGGCGTGGTCATCGAGCGCCTGATGCTCTCGAAGCTCTACCGGCTCGACCACCTGTACGGATTGCTGCTCACCTTCGGCCTCGCGCTGATCATCCAGGGGCTGTTTCGCAACGAATACGGCACCTCCGGCCTGCCGTACGCGATGCCGGCGGAACTGGCCGGCGGCCGCAACCTCGGCTTCATGTTCCTGCCGAACTACCGCGCCTGGGTCATCGTGGCCTCCCTGGGGGTCTGCATCGGCACCTGGTTCGTGATCGAGAAGACCAAGCTCGGTTCCTACCTGCGCGCGGCCACCGAGAACCCCGCGCTGGTGCAGGCCTTCGGCATCAACGTGCCGCGCATGATCACGCTCACCTACGGCTTCGGCGTGGCGCTGGCCGCGTTCGCCGGCGTGATGGCGGCGCCGATCTACCAGGTGAGCCCGCAGATGGGCGCCGACCTGATCATCGTGGTATTCGCGGTGGTGGTGATCGGCGGCATGGGTTCGATCATGGGCTCGATCGTGACCGGCTTCGCGCTCGGCCTGATCGAGGGGCTGACCAAGGTGTTCTACCCGGAAGCATCCAATACGGTGATCTTCATCATCATGGCGATCGTCCTGATGTTCAAGCCGGCTGGCCTGTTCGGGTCGCAAAAGTAGGGCAAGCCACGCATGCCGCGTTCACAGAAAATCGCGCTCGGGGTGATGTTCGCGTTCTTCCTCGCCGCGCCGCTCGCGGTGTACCCGGTGTTCCTGATGAAGGCGATGTGCTTTGCCCTGTTCGCCTGCGCCTTCAACCTGCTGATCGGCTTCGGCGGCCTGCTGTCGTTCGGCCACGCGATGTTCCTCGGCACCGCCGGCTACGCCACCGCACACGCGGCCAAGGTATGGGGATTCGCGCCCGAGTTCGCGATCCTGTTCGGCACCGCCGCCGCCGCGCTGCTCGGTCTGGTGACAGGGCTGCTTGCGATCCGCCGCCAGGGCATCTATTTCGCGATGATCACGCTGGCGCTCGCGCAGATGATCTATTTCTACTACCTGCAGGCGCCGTTCACCTACGGCGAGGACGGGATCCAGGCGGTGCCGCGCGGCATGCTGTTCGGGGTGATCGATCTGGCGAATATCTGGGCGATGTATGGCACGGTGATGGCGGTTTTCTTCGCCGGTTTCCTGCTGATCTACCGGGTGATCCATTCGCCGTTCGGCCAGGTGCTGAAGGCGATCCGGGAAAACGAGCAGCGCGCGATTTCGCTCGGCTACGACGTCACCCGCTACAAGCTGCTCGCGTACCTGCTGTCGGCGACCCTGGCCGGCCTCGCCGGCGCCACCAAGGCGCTGGTGTTCCAGCTCGCCTCGTTGACGGATGTGCACTGGAGCATGTCGGGGGAGGTGGTGCTGATGACCCTGCTGGGGGGGCTCGGAACCGTGTTCGGCCCCGTGGTTGGCGCCTTCATCATCATTACGATGGAAAACTACCTGGCGCAGCTCGGCGCCTGGGTGACCGTGGTGCAGGGCGCGATCTTCGTGATCTGCGTGCTGACCTTCCGCCGCGGCGTGGTCGGCGAGCTCGGCAACTGGCTCAAGAAGCCGCTCTGATTGCGTCAATCCGACCGCTATAGGCAGCTGCGCGGGCTCGCCTACGCGCTCGGCGCGGCGGCGTTCATCCTCGCCTTCTTCCATCGCGTGGCGCCGGGCGCGATCGCCGCCGACCTGCGCGCGGCCTTCGACACCAGCGCAACCACGCTCGGGTTCATTGCGGCGCTGTACTTCTATCCCTACGCCGCGATGCAATTGCCCTCCGGGGTACTCGCCGACTCGATCGGGCCGCGCCGCCTGTTCACCGCCGGGTCCGTGGTCGCCGGGATCGGTTCGCTGTTGTTCGCGTTCGCGCCGAGCGTCGACTGGCTGCTCGCGGGCCGTGCGCTGGTCGGGCTGGGCGTGGCGGTGGTCTTCGTATCGGTGCTCAAGCTGATCGCTTCCTGGTACAGCGAACGCGAGTTCGGCACCTGGGTCGGCGTGCTGATGCTGCTCGGAAACCTGGGCGCGGTGCTGGCTGCGTATCCGCTCGGCTGGGTGATCCAGTACGCTTCCTGGCGCACGGTGTTCGTGGTGACCGGCGTGCTGTCGCTCGCGCTCGCGCTGTGCATCTGGCTTTGGGTGCGCGACGATCCGCGCGACGCCGGACTGCCTTCGGCGCGCGCCCTCGAAGGCAAGGACGAGGCATCGCAGACGCACTCGGGATGGTGGGACGGGTTCGCACGGGTGGCGGCCAACCGCGATACCTGGCCCGGATTCTTCATGCATCTCGGGATGATCGGTTCGTACCTCACGTTCTCGGGCCTGTGGGCGGTGCCGTATCTGACCGACGGCCTCGGATTGACGCGCGCGAGCGCGACGCTGCACGTCACCGCGATGATTGTCGCGTTCGCGTTCGGTTCGTTTGCCGTCGGTGCGATTTCGGATCGCATGGGGCGGCGCCTGCCGCTGCTGCGCGCGTTGTCGCTGTTGTACCTCGTGAGCTGGCTGCCGTGGGTCATGGGGTGGCAGCTTGCGGTGGCGGCTTCGCTCGCCCTGTTCATCCTGATGGGGGTCGGAATCGCCGGGGCGACGCTGGCCTGGGCACTGGCCAAGGAACTCAATCCTCCCGCGCTTTCGGGAACCGCCACCAGTCTGGTGAATACCGGCGGCTTTCTCGGCACCGCGCTGTTCCAGCCGCTGGTGGGATGGGTGCTCGACCGGGCCGGCGCGGGCGGTCCGCTGGTCGGCTATCGGAGCGCCGCGGCGCTGCTCGCGGTCATCGCGCTGATCGGCGTCGTGGCCGCGTTCCGGCTGCGCGAGACGCGCTGCCGGAACATCTTCGCGGAGCTCAGAAGGACCTAGGCAGGCCGAGCACGTGCTCGGCGACGTAGGCGAGGATCAGGTTGGTGGAGATCGGCGCGACCAGGTAGAGCCGGGACTCGCGGAATTTGCGCTCCACGTCGTACTCCGCGGCGAAACCGAAGCCGCCGTAGGTCTGGATGCAGACGTTGGCCGCTTCCCAGGAGGCCTTGGCGCAAAGGTGCTTGGCCATGTTGGCCTCCGCCCCGCAGTGCTTTTCTTCGTCGAACAGCGCCGCCGCCTTGTAGCGCATCAGGTTGGCGGCCTCGATTTCCATGTACGACTCGGCGATCGGGAACTGGATGCCCTGGTTCTGGCCGATCGGCCGGCCGAACACCACGCGTTCCTTGGAATACTTGGCGGCGCGTTCGATGAACCAGTAGCCGTCGCCGATGCACTCGGCGGCGATCAGGATGCGCTCGGCGTTCAGGCCGTCGAGGATGTATCTGAAGCCCTTGCCTTCCTCGCCGATCAGGTTCTCGGCCGGGATCTCGAGGTTGTCGATGAACACCTCGTTGGTCTCGTGGTTCACCATATTCCGGATGGGTTTGATCTCCAAGCCTTTACTTTTTGTTTCTACAAGAAAAATAGACATCCCTTCGGATTTCTTCGCGACTTCGGAAATCGGCGTGGTGCGCGCGAGCAGGATCATGAGCTCGGAGTGCTGCAGGCGCGAGGTCCAGACCTTCTGGCCGTTGGCCACGTAGCGGTCGCCCTTCCTTACGGCCACCGTCTTGATGCTGGTGGTGTCGGTGCCGGCGGTCGGCTCGGTCACCCCCATCGACTGCAGCCGCAGCTCGCCGGTGGCGATCCTCGGCAGGTACTTCGTCTTCTGCTCGGCCGAGCCGTGCCGCAGCAGCGTGTTCATGTTGTACATCTGGCCGTGGCAGCAGCCGGCATTGCCGCCCGTGCGGGTGACCTCTTCCATGATTACCGAGGCTTCGGTGAGCGACAGGCCGGAGCCGCCGTATTCCTCGGGGATCAGCGCCGACATCCAGCCCGCCTTGGTGAGCGCGTCGACGAAGGCTTCGGGGTAGGCGCGCGCCGCGTCGACCTTCTGCCAGTAGGCGGAATCGAAGGTATTGCAGAGCGCGCGGACGGCGTCGCGCAGTTCTGCGTGGGACTCTTCGGCCTCCATCTAATCGGTCGCCTTTACGCCCGCAGTGGAGATGACGCGCGCCCACTTGGTGATCTCGTCGGCGAGGAATTTCGCCGCCTGCTCGGGCGTGCCGCCGCCGGGGAAGATGCCCAGCTGGTCGAAACGCGCCCTCATCTCGCTGGACTTGACGACCTTGTCCGCCTCCTGCGACAGGCGGTTGACGATTTCGCGCGGCGTGCCGGCGGGCGCGAGGAACATCAGCCAGGTGGAGGATTCGATCGGCGGGCCGCCGGCCTCGGCCATGGTCGGGACTTCCTGCGCGCCCGGCACCCGTTGCGCGGAGAACATCGCGAGCGCCTTGATCTTGCCGCCGCGCACCTGGGGCATCAAGGTGCTCGGCACGTCCACCAGGATCTGGATGTCGCCGCCCATCAGCCCTTGCAGGGCCGGCGCGGTGCCCTTGTACGGAATGTGCACCATGTCCACGCCGGTGGTCTGCTTGAAAAGCTCGGTCGTGAGGTGCGCCGCCGCGCCGATGCCGGAGGAGCCGAAGGAAATCTTGCCCGGGTTCTTCTTCGCGTATTCGACCAGCTCTTTCGCCGACTTCGGCGGGAAGTTGTTGTTCGCGGTCAGGATCAGCGGCGCGACCACCGCCAGGGACACCGGCGCAAAACTCTTCACCGGGTCGAACGGCAGCTTGCCCTGGTAGAGCGTCGCATTTGCGGCGTGCGCGGCGATCACGGTGACGATGCTGTAGCCGTCGGGCGCCGCCTTGGCCACGAGGTCGGCGCCGATGATGGAGTTGGCGCCCGGCTTGTTCTCGATCACGATCGGCTGGCCAAGCGACTCCTGCATCTTCAGCGTCACCATCCGCGTCACGTTGTCGGTGATCCCGCCCGGCGGGTACGGAATCACCCAGCGGATCGGCTTGTTGGGGTAGCTCTGCGCCTGCACCGCCGAGGCAAGAGTCAAAAGAACGGAAACCAGCAGCATTTTCTTCATTGGATCCTCCGTAGCTCAAATCCTAGACGATTCCCGCGTCCTTGAGGCGTTTCAGGTCGGCGGCGCTTCTGCCGAGCAGGCCCTGGAGGATTTCCTCGTTGTGTTGACCGAGCGTCGGCGGCGCAATGCGGTATTCAACCGGCGTCTCCGAAAGCCGCAGCGGGCTCGCCACGACCGGCGCGACGCCGCCCAGCGGGTGCGGCATGTCGACGCGCAGCTTGCGGTGCCGCACCTGGGGGTCCTCGAACACTTCCTTCATGTTGTTGATCGGGCCGCAGGGAACGGTGGCCGCCTCGAGCTGCCCGATCCATTCGCGCTTGCTGCGCGTGCGCATTATTTCGGCGATCAGCGGGATCAGCTCGCCGCGGTGGATGATCCGCTGCGACATGGTCTTGAAGCGCGGTTCCTGCGCCAGCGCGGCGGCGCCGGCGACCTCGCAGAAGCGCTCGAACTGGCCGTCGTTGCCGATGGCGAGGATGATGTGGCCGTCGGCGGTCGGGAATACCTCGTAGGGAACGACCTGCGGATGCGCGTTGCCCCAGCGGACCGGAATCTTCCCCGAGCAGAAGTAGGACACGATCTGGTTGGCGTTGAAGGCGACCATGGTGTCCAGCAGGGCCGCATCGATGTACTGCCCCTGGCCGGTGCGTTCGCGGTGGGTGATCGCGGCAAGGATCGCCACGCTCGCGTACATCCCCGTGAGCACGTCGGTGATCGCGATGCCGACTTTCTGCGGACCGGCGCCCGGCTGCCCGTCGCGTTCGCCGGTGATCGACATCAGCCCGCCCATGCCCTGGAAGACGAAGTCATAGCCCGGGCGCGGCGCATAGGGGCCGTCCTGCCCGAAGCCGGTGACCGAGCAGTAGATGAGGGACGGGTTGGATGCCGTTAATTCTTCATAACCCAGGCCGTATTTTTTCAACGTACCGACCTTGTAATTTTCAATCAGTACCTGGCACCTGTCCGCCAGTTCGCGCGCGATCTGCTGCCCCTCGGGCTTGGCGATGTCGAGCGTCACCGATTTCTTGTTGCGGTTGACCGAGAGGAAATAGGCGGATTCGCCGGTGTCCTTGCCCTGGGCGTCCTTCATCCAGGGCGGGCCCCAGCCGCGCGTATCGTCGCCCGCGCCGGGGCGCTCGATCTTGATCACCTCGGCGCCCAGATCGGCGAGGTTCTGCGCCGCCCACGGCCCGGCAAGCACGCGCGACAGGTCGAGGACGCGGAGGTGCGAAAGAGGGCCGGCCATGGCGGATCCTTCAGGCAAGGCGCGTCAGAATGCGCTCGGCCGCATCCGGCGCAATGGGCGTTTCGGGCAGCAAGGCTTGCGCGAACTCGGCTTCGAAGCCGGTCGTGACGCGCCGCAGAGGATCGCGCGGTGCGAGGCGGTGCACGTAGGCGAGGAATGCGAGCAATTGGCGGCGCGCATCGCCGCGTTCTCCGAGGCGCGTACCTTCGTCGGCAAGCAGGGCCGCGGCGCAAGCGTAGTAAAGACCGGTCGCAGCCTGCCGCGCATGGGCCTCGCTTTGCGTGCTCGCGGTCTCGTGCGCAAACTCCGCGGCCTTGTCGAGCGATGCGGCCAGGCGCCCGGCGAGCAGGCGCGGCGCGCGCGCGATGCGCTCGTCCAGCTCCGGCAGCAGCGCTTCGAGGCATTTCTCGCGCCGGATCGCGCGCAGCACGTCGAGCGCGACGATGTTGGAGGTGCCTTCCCAGATCGAGCCCAGGTGCGCGTCGCGCACCAGCCGGGGATCCGACCATTCCTCGATGTAACCGGCCCCGCCGCGCACCTCCATGGCGTCTGCGGTGACGCGGCGCGCGTCGCGGCAGGCGCGGAACTTGATGAGCGGCGTGAGAAGCCGGACGCGGCGCCGCGCGAGCTCATCTCCCGCGTCTGCTTTTTCCAAATCCTTTGAAATAAAGAATAGAACGGAACGCGCGGCCTCCGCTGGCAGCATCAGCTTGAGCAGCTGCCGGCGCATCAGCGGCAGCTCGATCAGCGGCTTGCCGAACGCCATGCGCCGCCGTGCGACGAACAGGGCCTCGGTGAGCGCGCGGCGCATCATGCCGGCAGCACGCATGCCGTTGGACAGGCGCGACATGTTGATCATGTCGGTCATCTGTTTGAAGCCCTGCTGCGGGTCGCCCACCAGCCAGGCGAGCGCGCCCTCGAGCTTGATCTCGCCGCTCGGCATGTCGCGCGTGCCGAGTTTGTCCTTGAGGCGCACGATGCGGTAACGGTTGGGCGATCCGTCCGGCAGCGTGCGCGGCAGCAGAAACAGGGAAAGGCCGGCGGTTCCGCCGGGCGCACCCTCGGGGCGCGCGAGGACCAGGGCCAGACCGGCATCGACGTTGGAGCAGAACCATTTGTCGCCGGACAGCAGCCAATGATCTTTTTCTCTTGTTGCAAGCGTTTGTACCAGTCCAACGTCCGAACCGGCCTGCTGCTCGGTGATGAACATCGCACCCTGCGTCAACGCGTCGAGGTCCTGTGATGTCAGCCCGGGCAGATAGCGCGCCACCAGCGCCGGATCGGCGTATTTGCGGATGGTGCGCGTCAGCGCATCGGTCATCGACAGAGGGCAGCAGACGCCGAATTCGGCCTGCACGTAAACATAGGTGAGCGCGTATTTGACCGCGGGCGGCAGCGGCTCCGGCCAGCCGAGCACGCCGCCCCGGTGCGACATGGCGGCAAGGCCGTATTTGGCGAAGGCGACTTCCTCCAGTTTTTTGTAGGCCTGGCTTTTTTCTATCCTTTGGCCGTTCAATACCGGAGGATTCTTGTCTGCTTCCAACGCCAATTCATCAAGATCACCGCCCGCCATCGCGCCTAACTGCGCGAAATGAGGCAGCAGGTGGGCGCAGAGCTTCGGCTCGAGGTGCAGCTCCAGCAGCCCCCGGTAGGAGGGGTCCGCCTCGAACAGGTTCAGGCCGCGGGATTCGGGCACGCCCTCCGGCGCGCGCGCGCTTGGCAGCGTCATGCGCGGGTCTTCAGGAATCGTTCGAACGCTTCGTCGGCGCCCAGCACCCAGGTGCCGAATTCGTCGAGCACGTCGTCGTTGAGTTCCTCGGCCGCGAGGCGCGTTCTCGCGGTGCCATGGTGCCTCACGTTAGTCAGTTCGATCACGATGCCCGGTTCGTCGTAGTCGCCGCGCAGCAGCGCCTGGCAGGGGAAGGGGCCGGCGAGCATGAAGGTGGCGTGGGTCACCTGTCCCAGTTCGTTCTTCTTCGCGAAATGCTCGTGCTTGACGCCCATCGCCTTGAGCCGTTCCTGGATGCGCGGCGCCTCGGCCGCGGTCACTTCCAGCTTGACCGGCTGCGGGAAGCGGACCTTGTACCTGAATGTGACGTAATCCGCGCAGGACTTGCCGTTCAGGTCGCGGGTGCGCATGTCGGTGAAGCCGTCGCCCAGGATCATGCCCGCCCGGTCGCCGAAGAACATCACGCCCTGCAGCCCGTCCGACACCGGATGGGCCTCGTTGAGCACGTTGGTGAACTCCGAAAGGTAGCGGAATGCGGCGCGCAGCCGCTCGTCGATGCGTGCGACGCTTTCCGCCTTTTTCACCTGGTCGGCGCCGGCGATCGTGGTGCGGCTGGCAGCCTTTTGCTTGAGCAGGTCCAGCGCCGCGCTGCGCCGCTGCCCACCCTGGGTCGCACCCGCCTTGGCGTCGCGTCCGCGCTCGAACTCCTGCCGCCGCTTCTGCTCCGCCTCCGCCCAGCGCCGGATCGCGTCTTCCTTGCGTTGCCGCTCCTCGGCCTCGGCGCGCAGCGCCTCCTGCTGCCGTTGTTCGAAACTCCTGGCGAAGGCGTCCAGGTCCTCGATCAGCGTCGATGTGGCCGGGTCTGTGCCCGCGGGGCCGGCCGGCGGCCGGCCGGGCGTGCGCTCGACCAGCATTGTTTTTTCGTACTGCGGCTCGGCCGAAGGCGCGGCGCCCGCGAGCGCCTTGTAGTTGCGCAGGTCGTTCGCCATGTCGCCGGCGCGCTGGTAGCGCTTGTCGGGTGACTTTGCCAGCGCGCGGTCGAGAATCAGGTCGAACGCGGTGGGGATCTGCGGGTCGATCCGGGCCACGGGCAGGTGGGCTTCGGCGGCGATCCGGTGCATCACCGCGAACACCGTATTGTCGCCCGTGCGCTCGAACGGGGTGCGGCGCACCAGCATTTCGTAGAGCACCACGCCCAGCGAAAATATGTCGGAGCGAGGATCGACGGTCTGCCCGGTCACCTGCTCGGGCGACATGTACTTGGGCGAGCCGAGCGCCGACCCGGTCTGCGTCATGGAAGACGACGCCACGTGCGCCACGCCGAAGTCGGTGAGCTTGGCGCGCCAGTCCGCCGACACCATGATGTTCGCGGGCTTGATGTCGCGATGCGTGATCTGGAAGCGCTGCGCGAGATCGAGCCCGTCGGCCACCTGCGCCACGAGGTCCGCGATGGTCGCGACCGGCAGGCGCGGCGTTTCGCGCAGGATCTGCTGCAGCGACTTGCCCTCGAGCAGCTCCATCGCCATGTAGGCGATGCCGTCCTGCTCGCCGACGTCGTAGATGGTGACGATGTTGGGGTGATTGAGCCGGCCCGCGGAGCGCGCCTCGCGCAGGAACCGCTCCCTGACTTCGTCCATGATTTCGGGGGGCAGGTTCGGCAGCAGCGTTTTTATCGCAACGTCCCGCTGGATCAGCGGATCGATGGCGCGGTGCACCGCGCCCATGGCCCCGCGGCCGAGCTCGGCGACGATCAGGTAACGCCCGAACTGCTTCTTTTCCAGACCAGTTTCCCCTGCCGCTAGCTTCGCGGAATTCGGCGCAGCGGGCAAGAGCCGCGTTCGATCGCTTCAGGCTCGGCTCAGATCGGATCCCAGGAAAAAACGTCCTGCGAGCGGTCCAGTGCGTAGAAGTGCGCCCGCATGGCGGGGATCGCCTGCTCGGCGATCGTTTCCGGCGTCCAGCCCTCGGACCGGTGCACCGAGCGCACCGGGCGGTTCTGGGACATCAGGAACAGCTCGTTGGCGCGCACCGCAAAAATCTGCCCGCTCACATCCTGCGCGGCGTCGCTCGCGAGGTAGACCGCGAGCGGCGCGATCTTGGCGGTTTGCATGCGCTTCAGCTTCTCCAGCCGCGCCTTCTGGTCGGGCGTCTCCGCGGGAATCGTGCCGATCATCCGGCTCCAGGCGAAGGGCGCGATGCAGTTCGAGGTCACCTGGTACCTGGACATGTCCAGCGCCATGGACTTCGAGAGCGCGGCGATGCCGAGCTTGGCCGCGGCGTAGTTGGCCTGCCCGAAGTTGCCGATCAGGCCCGAGGTCGAGGTCATGTTGATGTAGCGGCCCGAATTCTGGCCCTTGAAATAGGGCGCCGCGGCGCGCGAGACGTAGAACGTGCCGTTCAGGTGCACGTCGATCACGGCTTTCCATTCCTCGACCGACATGTTGAAGAAGAAGCGGTCGCGCAGGATGCCGGCGTTGTTCACCACGACGTCGATTCGCTGAAATGAATCGACGGCGCATTTGATGATCCGGTTTGCCGACTCCCACTCGGCGACGCTGTCGGCATTCGCGACCGCGGTGCCGCCCTTGGCCCTGATCTCCTCGACCACCTTCTGCGCCGGCCCCGCGTCCTTGCCTTCGCCGGCGACCGAGGCGCCGATGTCGTTGACCACGACTTTGGCGCCATGCGCCGCCATTGCGAGCGCGAAGTCGCGACCGATGCCGCCGCCCGCCCCGGTCACTACGACTACTTTGTCCTTGACCATTGGCCGGATTGTCGCATGCGCGGCAAAGCGAAAGGTCTGTTTCAAACGGCCGCAGCCAAAGAGTGCCGGGCTATAATTTCGCTCCATTGCATCCCGCCCTCAGCCCATGAAAGTACTGGTCAGCGTCAAGCGCGTGGTCGATTACAACGTCAAGGTGCGCGTCAAGGCCGACGGCACCGGCGTCGAGACCGCCAACGTGAAAATGTCGATGAACCCGTTCGACGAGATCGCGCTGGAGGAGGCGGTGCGGCTGAAGGAAGCCGGCGTCGCGACCGAGGTGGTGGCCGTTTCCTGCGGCGCCGCGGCCTGCCAGGAGACCCTGCGCACGGCGCTCGCGATCGGGGCGGATCGGGCAATCCTGGTGGAGAGCAACGAGGAGTTGCAGCCTCTTGCGGTTGCAAAGATCCTGAAAGCAGTCTGTCAAAAGGAAGCGCCCCGACTGGTCATATTGGGAAAGCAGGCGATCGACGACGATTCGAACCAGACCGGGCAGATGCTCGCCGCGCTGCTCGGCTGGCCCCAGGCCACGTTTGCTTCGAAAATAAAAATAGAAAATGACAAGGCGCAAGTCACCCGCGAAGTCGACGGCGGCCTGGAGACGGTATCGGTCAGGCTGCCCGCGATCGTGACCAGCGACTTGCGCCTGAACGAGCCGCGCTACGTCACGCTGCCCAACATCATGAAGGCGAAGAAAAAGCCGCTCGAGAACCTCAAGCCCGATGCGCTCGGCGTCGACATCGCGCCGCGCCTCGCGACCCTGAAAGTGGTCGAGCCGCCCAAGCGCAAGGCCGGGGTCAGGGTGCCCGACGCGAAAGCGCTGGTCGACAAGCTGCGCAACGAAGCCAAGGTGATCTGACCATGGCCATCCTGGTGATTGCGGAGCACGACCACGGCACGCTCAAGGGCGCGACGCTCAATACGGTGGCCGCGGCGCACAAGATCGGCGGCGAGGTCCACGTCCTGGTCGCCGGGCACAATGCCGACGGCGCGGCCAAGGCCGCCGCCCAGATCCCGGGGGTGGCGAAGGTGTTGAACGCGGAAGCGCCGCAGCTCGCCGAGTTTCTCGCGGAGAACGTCGCTGCCCTGGTGGTTTCGATCGCAAAGGGCTATTCGCACATCCTTGCGCCCGCGACCTCGAACGGCAAGGACGTGACGCCGCGCATCGCCGCGCTGCTCGACATGCAGCAGATCTCCGAGATCATCGCGGTCGAGTCGCCGGATACTTTCGTGCGGCCGATCTACGCCGGCAACGCGCTCGCCACGGTGAAGTCGAAAGACGCGATCAAGGTCATTACCGTGCGCACGACCGGGTTTGATGCGGTCGCGCCTGCCGGGGGAAATGCTGCTATCGAAAAAATGGATCCTCCTGCCGATAGTGGCCTCTCGAGCTTCGTCAGCCGCGAAATCTCCAAGTCCGAGCGCCCGGAGCTCACCGCCGCGAAGATCGTCGTCTCGGGCGGACGCGGCATGGGTTCGGGCGAGAACTTCAAGATCCTCGAGCCGCTGGCGGACAGGCTGAACGCGGCCATGGGCGCTTCGCGCGCGGCAGTGGATGCGGGCTTCGTGCCGAACGACTGGCAGGTAGGGCAGACCGGAAAGATCGTGGCGCCCGAGCTCTACGTCGCGGTCGGCATCTCCGGCGCCATCCAGCACCTGGCCGGGATGAAGGACAGCCGGGTGATCGTCGCCATCAACAAGGACGAGGAAGCGCCGATCTTCCAGGTGGCCGATTACGGCATCGTGGGCGATCTGTTCAAGGTGGTCCCGGAATTGATCGAGGAACTTAAGAAATGAGCTCTTATGTCGCGCCTTTGAAGGACATGCGCTTCGTGCTGAACGAGCTCGCCGGCCTTGCCGAAGTCGCGAAGCTGCCGGGATTCGGCGAGGCGAGCCCGGACACCGTGGACGCGATCCTGGAAGAAGCATCCAAGTTCGCCACGCAGATCCTGGACCCCCTGAATTACTCCGGAGACCAGGAAGGCTCCCAATGGCGCGATGGCGCGGTGACAACGCCCAAGGGCTTCAAGCAGGCCTACCGGCAGTACGTGGAGGCAGGCTGGCCCGCGCTGCCGTTCGAGGAGGCGTTCGGCGGGCAGGGCCTGCCCAAGCTGGTTGCCACCGCAGTCGAGGAAATGCTCACCTCGAGCAACATGTCCTTTTCGCTCTGCCCGCTGCTCACGCAGGGCGCGATTCACGCGCTGATCCTGTGCGGTTCGGACGCGCTGAAGAAGGCCTACCTGGACAAGATGGTCGCCGGCCACTGGACCGGCACCATGAACCTGACCGAACCGCAGGCGGGGTCGGACCTCGCGCTGGTGCGCACGCGGGCGGTGCCCAAGGGGGATCATTACCTGATCTCCGGGCAGAAGATTTTCATCACCTACGGCGAGCACGACCTCACCGACAACATCGTGCACCTGGTGCTTGCGCGCACGCCGGACGCGCCCGAGGGCGTGAAGGGCATTTCGCTTTTCGTGGTGCCGAAATTCCTGCTCAAACCCGACGGCACGCCCGGCGAACGCAACCGTGCGAAATGCGCGTCGATCGAGCACAAGCTCGGCATCCACGCCAGCCCTACGGCGGTGATGGTGTTCGAGGACGCAGTCGGCCACCTCGTGGGCGAGGAGAACAAGGGCCTCGCGTACATGTTCGTGATGATGAACGCGGCGCGCTTCAGCGTCGGGCTGGAGGGCGTGTCGATCGCCGAGCGCGCGTTCCAGCGCGCGCTGGCCTACGCCAAGGAGCGGCTGCAGGGCAAGGACCTGGTGCAGGGCGGCAACACGGTCCCGATCATCCGCCACCCGGACGTGCGCCGCATGCTGATGCTGATGAAGTCGCAGACCGAGGCGGCGCGCGCGCTCGCCTATGTCGTGGCGGCCTCGATGGATTTTTCTTTAAGGACCAAGAATCCGGAAGAGCAAAGGAAACACCAGGCCTTCGTCGACCTGATGATTCCTGTGGTCAAGGGCTGGAGCACCGAGACCGGCATCGAAATCGCCTCGCTCGGCGTGCAGGTGCACGGCGGCATGGGGTTCATCGAGGAGACCGGCGCCGCGCAGCACCTGCGCGACGCGCGCATCACCACGATATACGAGGGAACCACCGGCATCCAGGCGGGCGACCTCGTCGGGCGCAAGATCGCGCGCGAGGCGGGTGCGACCGTCAGGGAATGGATTGTTGGCTTGAGGAATTTCGATGCGGAACTTTCCAGTTCGGGAAATCCGGATATTCAAGCTATACGTATCTGTGTTTCCGCCGCGGTGCAGGCAGTCTCCGACAGCGTCGATTTCATCCTCGCCACCGCGAGCAAGGATCCCAACGCGGTCTTCGCGGGCGCGGTGCCGTTCCTCAAGCTGATGGGGATCACCGCCGGCGGCTGGCAGATGGCGCGCGCGGCGTTGATTGCGGAAAAGAAACTGGCAACAAAGGAAGGCGATCAGGGTTTTTACGCCGCCAAGATCGCGACGGCGCGTTTCTTCGCCGACCACGTGCTGACACAGGCGCCGGGGCTCGCCGCCACGGTGACCCGCGGTTCGGCCGCGGTGATGGCGCTCTCGGACGAGCAGTTCCTCGCCGCCTAGAAAATCGGGGTCAGCCGCTTTCGATGCGGCGCAGGACGTCGGCATTCATGCCGAAACTGTGCGCTTCGTCCGGATAGCGGCCGGCGCGCACTTCCGCCGCGTACTGTGCGATGGCTGCGCGCATTGCCTCGCCCGCCTCGGCGTAACGCTTGAGGAATTTCGGACGGAACTCCGGCGCGGTGATCCCTACGAGGTCGTGGTAGACGAGCACCTGGCCGTCGCAGTCCGGGCCCGCGCCGATGCCGATCGTCGGAATGCCCGCGCGCGAAGTGACGAGCTTGGCGAGGGGCGCGGGGACCAGTTCGAGCACGATGCTCCAGCAGCCGGCCTGCTCGAGCGCGCGCGCGTCGGCAAGGAGCTTGCGCCCGCCGTCCTCGTCCCTGGCCTGAAGCTTGAAACCGCCCAGAGCGGAGGCGGTCTGCGGGGTGAGGCCGAGATGCCCCATCACCGGGATGCCCGCCCGCACCAGCGCCTCGACGACGGGCGCGACTTCCACGCCGCCTTCCAGTTTTACCGCATCGGCGCCGGCCTCCTTCAGGAAGCGCGCGGCATTGTCCAGAGCCCGCTCCACGGTGGCAAACGACAGAAACGGCATGTCGGCGATGATGAAGGCGCCCGGCGCGCCGCGCCGGGCGGCCTTGGCGTGATGGAGCATGTCTTCCATCGTGACCGGCACCGTGGAGTCGTAACCGAGGACTGCCATGCCGAGCGAATCGCCTACCAGGAGCACGTCGACGCCGGCGGCGACGGCCAGGCGCGCGGTAGGCGCGTCGTAGGCGGTGAGCATTACGAGGCGCGCACCCTTGCGCCCCTTGAGATCCAGAACGGTCAATTTTCGGTCCATGGTGGGAGATTATCCCGCACTACATGTTCGGGTAGTTGGGTCCGCCGCCGCCTTCCGGCGTGACCCAGACGATGTTCTGCGTCGGATCCTTGATGTCGCAGGTCTTGCAGTGGACGCAGTTCTGCGCGTTGATCTGCAGCCGCGCCCCCGCGGCCTCGCGCACGATCTCGTAGACGCCCGCCGGGCAGTAGCGCTGCTCGGGCGCATCGTAGAGCTCGAGATTGACATTGACCGGCACCGACGCGTCCTTGAGCGTCAGGTGCGCCGGCTGGTCCTCGCCGTGGTTGGTGCTCGAGAACGAGACGCTGGTCAGCCGGTCGAAACTCAGCACGCCGTCGGGCTTGGGATAGGCGATCGGCTCGGCTTCGGTCTTTTTCTTCAGGGTCTCGTGGTCGGCATGGCCGTGGTGCAGCGTCCAGGGCGCCTTGCCACCGAACACGATCTGGTCGACGCCGAACATGAGCGAGCCGGTGTACAGGCCCTTGGCCATCCAGGGCTTGAAGTTGCGCGCCCGGTAGAGTTCGTCGAACAGCCAGCTTTGCCTGAAGGCTTCCGGGTAGGACGCCAGCGTATCGCCTGCGCGGCCGGCGGCAAGCGCAGCGTGCGCGGCTTCGGCCGCGAGCATGCCGGACTTGATCGCGCAGTGGCTGCCCTTGATGCGGGAAGCGTTCAGGAAGCCCGCATCGTCGCCGATCAGGCAGCCGCCCGGGAAGGCCAGCTCGGGCAGCGATTGCAGGCCGCCCGCGGCGATCGCCCTGGCGCCGTAGGCGACGCGTTTTCCGCCCTCGAGGAAACTGCGGATCGCGGGATGCGTCTTGTAGCGCTGGAATTCCTCGTAGGGGCTGAGGTATGGGTTGGTATAGGCGAGCCCGACCACGAAACCGACCGCGGCCTGGTTGTTCTCCAGGTGGTAAAGGAACGAACCGCCATAGGTGTCGCTCTCGAGCGGCCAACCGGCGGTGTGCACCACCAGTCCCGGCTGATGCTTATCCGGTTTCAGGTCCCATAGTTCCTTGAGGCCGATGCCGTAGACCTGCGGATCGGATCCCCTGCGCAGGTCGAATTTTGTCTCGAGCTGCTTGCCCAGGTTGCCGCGGCAGCCTTCGGCGAAGAAGGTGTATTTGGCGTGCAGTTCGATGCCGGGCTGGAACGCGTCGGTGCGCTCGCCCCTGCGGTTGACGCCCATGTCGCCCGTGGCGACGCCCTTTACCGCGCCCTTTTCATCGTAAAGGACCTCCGCGGCCGCGAAACCGGGGAAGATCTCGACCCCCAGCGCTTCGGCCTGCTGCCCGAGCCAGCGCGCGACGCTGCCGAGGCTGATCACGTAGTTGCCGTGATTCTGGAAGCAGGCGGGAAGCAGGAAGTTCGGTGTCCTGAATGCCGTTTTCTCTCTCAAGAATAAAAATCTGTCCTCGGCAACGGCAACATTCAGCGGCGCGCCCTTGGCCTTCCAGTCGGGGAACAGTTCGTCCATCGCGCGGGGATCCATCACCGCGCCGGAAAGGATGTGGGCGCCGATTTCGGAGCCTTTCTCGATTGCGCAGACCGAGCAATCGGGCGACAGTTGCTTGAGCCGGATCGCCGCGGCGAGGCCCGCCGGGCCGCCGCCCACGATCACGATGTCGTATCGCATCGATTCGCGCGTCATGCCGGGGATTATAGAATGGCGCTGTGAATCCGCTCTGGAGGCCGTCGCCGGAACGCGCAGCGCAGACCAACATGGCGCGGTTCATGGCGCGCGCGGGTACGCCGGGTTCCTACGCAGCGCTACACCGCTGGTCGGTCGAGCACAGCGAGGAGTTCTGGAACCTACTGTGGGATTTCTGCGCCGTGCGCGGCATGAAGGGCGCGCGCACGCTGGTGGACGGCGGCAGGATGCCGGGGGCGAAATGGTTTCCCGACGGACGCGTCAACTTTGCGGAAAACCTGCTGCGCGGGCGCGACGATTCCGATGCGATCGTTTTCTGGGGCGAGGACCGGATCAAGCGGCGCCTGAGCCGCAAGCAGCTCCATGATCTCGTCTCCCGCCTGCAGCAGGCGCTGGCCGCCGCCGGAATCAGGAAGGGCGACCGCGTCGCAGCTTATCTGCCGAATCTTCCCGAAGCCGTCGCTGCAATGCTCGCGACAGCCAGCCTGGGGGCGATCTGGTCCTCCTGCTCGCCGGATTTCGGGGTCCAGGGCGTGCTCGACCGCTTCGGCCAGATCGAGCCGAAGGTGCTGTTCTGCGCCGACGGCTACCTCTACGGCGGCAAGGAATTCGACGCGCAAGAGAAGGCCGCAGAGATCCTGGCGAAGCTGCCCTGCGTCAGGCAGTGCGTCGTGGTGCCGTATATCGGGGCGGAATTAAAGGTTGGAGTTTCATTGGAAAATTTTGTCTCGTCTTTTTCCCCGAAGGAAATTCATTTTGAGCAGGTCGAGTTCAATCATCCGCTCTATATCCTGTATTCGTCCGGGACCACGGGCGTCCCCAAGTGCATCGTGCATGGCGCCGGCGGCACGCTGCTGCAGCACCTGAAGGAACACGTCCTGCATTCCGACGTGAAGCCGGGCGACCGGGTGTTCTACTTCACCACGCTTGGCTGGATGATGTGGAACTGGCTCGCCTCCGGCCTGGCTGCCGGGGCGACCCTGCTGCTCTACGACGGCTCGCCGTTCGCCGGACGCGGCAGGATCCTGTTCGATTTCGCGGATGCCGAGGGCATGACGCACTTCGGGACGTCCGCAAAATTCATCGACGCCATCGCCAAGATCAGGCTCAAGCCGGCCGAGACCCACAGGCTGGAGAAGCTCCGTGCGGTGCTGTCCACCGGCTCGCCGTTGGTGCCGGAGAGCTTCGACTACGTTTACGCGAACATCAAGGGCGACCTCTGCCTGTCCTCGATCTCGGGCGGCACCGACATCGTCTCCTGCTTCGTGCTCGGCAACCCGATGGGACCGGTGTGGCGCGGCGAAATCCAGGCCAAGGGCCTCGGCATGGCGATCGAGGTTTTTGATGAGAACGGTTTTTCTCTCAAGCAAGCAAAAGGAGAACTGGTTTGTACCAGACCCTTCCCATCCATGCCGGTCGGTTTCTGGAACGATCCCGGTGATGCCAGGTACCGGGCCGCATACTTCGAGAGATTTCCCAACGTCTGGCGCCACGGCGACTGGTGCGAACTGACCGGGCATGGCGGCATGGTCATCTACGGACGCTCGGACGCGGTGCTCAATCCGGGCGGGGTGCGGATCGGCACGGCGGAGATCTACCGCCAGGTCGAGCAGCTCGACGAAGTGGTCGAAGCGCTGGTCATCGGGCAGGACTGGGACGGGGACGTGAGGGTGGTGCTGTTCGTGAAACTTCAGGAAGGGCTTTCCCTGGATGACCAGCTCATTTCCCGGGTGAAGCAGAAGATCCGCGACAACACCACGCCGCGGCACGTGCCCGGCAAGATCATCCAGGTGGCCGACATCCCGCGCACCAAGAGCGGCAAGATCGTCGAGCTCGCGGTGCGCGACGTGGTGCACGGCCGGCAGGTGAAAAATCTCGAGGCGCTCGCCAATCCCGAAGCCCTGGAGCAGTTCCGCGGCCGGCTGGAGCTTTCGCAGGCCTGACCGGCATTGCGCGGGAGCGATCCGGATTTGTGAGGCGGGCGCGGTTCCTGTAGACTCCGGCTTTCACGCCCTGCTCGGCGTACATGACAAAGTACGTGTTCGTAACCGGTGGTGTCGTTTCCAGTCTTGGAAAGGGTATCGCCGCCGCTTCTCTAGCCGCGATCCTCGAATCGCGGGGCATCCGGGTCACCAACATCAAGCTGGATCCCTATATCAACGTGGATCCGGGCACGATGTCGCCGTTCCAGCACGGCGAGGTGTTCGTCACCGACGACGGCGCCGAGACCGACCTCGACCTCGGCCACTACGAGCGCTTCCAGTCCTCGAAGATGCGGCGCTGGAACAACTTCACCACCGGCCAGGTCTACGAGTCGGTGATCAAGAAGGAGCGGCGCGGCGATTACCTCGGCGGCACGGTGCAGGTGATCCCGCACATCACCGACGAGATCAAGGTCAACATCAAGCGCGGCGCGGGCGACGCCGAGGTGGCGATCGTCGAGGTCGGCGGCACGGTCGGCGACATCGAGTCGCTGCCTTTCCTCGAGGCGATCCGGCAGATGGGCCTGGAACTGGGCCGCAACAATGTCTGCTACATCCACCTGACGCTGGTGCCCTTCATCGCCTCGGCGGGGGAGATCAAGACCAAGCCGACGCAGCACTCGGTCAAGGAACTGCGCGAGATCGGGATCCAGGCCGACGTGGTGCTGTGCCGCGCCGACCGGCCGCTGCCCGAAGAGGAGAGAAGAAAAATAGCTCTCTTCTGCAATGTCCAGAAGGAGGCGGTAATTTCGGCTTGGGACGTGGATTCGATCTACAAGATCCCGATGATGCTGCACGAGCAGATGCTCGACGAGATCGTCTGCCACAAGCTTCAGATCCTGGCCAAGGCCGCGGATCTGTCGGCCTGGAAGAGCCTGGTGCATGCGCTCGAACACCCGGAACACGAGGTCGACATCGCCTTCGTCGGCAAGTATGTCGACCTGCAGGACTCCTACAAGTCGCTCAACGAGGCGCTGGCGCATGCGGGCATCCATACCCGCAGCCGCGTCAGGATCCATTACGTGGATTCGGAGGAGATCGAACGCAGCGGCATCGGCATCCTGGAAAAGATGGACGCCATCCTGGTGCCGGGCGGCTTCGGCAAGCGCGGCACCGAAGGCAAGATCCGGGCGATCCGCTTCGCGCGCGAGAACGGCGTCCCCTACCTCGGCATCTGCCTCGGCATGCAGCTCGCGACGATCGAGTTCGCGCGCAATGTCTGCGGCCTTGCGGGCGCCAACAGCACCGAATTCGACCCCGAGACGCCGCATCCCGTGGTCGCGCTGATCACGGAATGGCTGGACCGCACCGGGCGCATCGAGCAGCGCAGCGAATCTTCGGATCTGGGTGGCACCATGCGCCTGGGCGCGCAGAAATGCCCGGTCGAGGCGGGAACGCTTGCTTTTTCAGTTTATGGTCCGGAAGTGAATGAACGGCATCGTCATCGTTACGAAGTAAACAACGTGTACGTGCCGGAACTGGCGGCCAAGGGCTACAGGGTATCGGCGCGCACGCCGAGCGAGAAACTGCCGGAAATGATGGAGTTGCCGGGCCATCCGTTTTTCTTCGGCGTCCAGTTCCACCCGGAATTCACCTCGACCCCGCGCGGCGGTCATCCGCTGTTCAAGGCCTTCGTCAATGCGGCCATCCGCTACCGCTCGGCTGCCAAGCGCTCGTCTCCTGACGGAAAGCTTTCCGTCGTTGCCGCATGAAGCTGTGCGGCTTCGAGGCCGGCCTCGACAGGCCGCTGTTCCTGATTGCCGGTCCCTGCGTGGTCGAGTCGCTCGGGCTGCAGCTCGAGACCGCCGGGCGCCTGAAGGAGATTTGCGCCAGGCTCGGCGTGCCTTTCATCTTCAAGTCGTCCTACGACAAGGCCAACCGGAGCTCGGGGAAGTCCTACCGCGGGCTTGGCATGGAAAAGGGGCTCGAAATTCTTGCTTATGTAAAAAAAGAACTAAATATTCCTGTACTGACCGACGTGCATTCCGAGGAAGAGGTCAAGCCCGCGGCGGCGGTGGTGGACGTGCTGCAGACGCCCGCGTTCCTCTGCCGGCAGACCGATTTCATCCGCGCGGCCGCTTCGGCCGGAAAACCCGTAAACATCAAGAAGGGCCAGTTCCTTTCGCCACAGGAAATGAAGCACGTTGTTGACAAGGCAAAAGAATCCTCCAAACAGGAAAATATTCTTGTTTGCGAGAGGGGATTTTCCTTCGGCTACGGCAACCTGGTCTCCGACATGCGCTCGCTCGCGATCATGCGCGACACCGGTTGTCCGGTCGTCTTCGACGCCACGCACTCGGTGCAGCTTCCGGGCGGGCAGGGTACGAGCTCGGGCGGCCAGCGGGAATTCATCCCGGTGCTCGCGCGCGCCGCGGTGGCGAGCGGCATCGCGGGGCTTTTCATGGAGACGCACCCGGACCCGGAGAAGGCGCTCTCGGACGGTCCCAATGCCTGGCCGCTGAAGCACATGGAAGGGCTGCTGCAAACGCTGGTCGAACTCGATCGCTCGGTGAAGAAGAGCGGTTTCGCTGAAAATCTGGTGAAAAGGGAAAATTCATGAGCTCCATCGTCGATATCGTTGCGAGGGAGATCCTCGACTCGCGCGGCAACCCGACCGTCGAAGCGGACGTCCTGCTGGAGTCCGGCGCCATGGGGCGCGCCGCCGTTCCCTCGGGCGCCTCGACCGGGAGCCGGGAAGCGATCGAACTGCGCGACGGCGACGCGAAGCGCTACGGCGGCAAGGGCGTGCTCATGGCGGTGGAGGCGGTCAACACCGAGATATCGGAGGCGATCGTCGGGCTGGATGCCTCGGAGCAGTCGTTCATCGACAAGACGCTGATCGAGCTGGACGGCACCGAGAACAAGGGACGCCTGGGCGCCAATGCCACGCTGGCGGTGTCGATGGCGGCCGCCAAGGCTGCGGCCGAAGAATCCGGCCTGCCGCTGTACCGCTATTTCGGCGGCGCGGGGCCGATGCAGATGCCGGTGCCGCTGATGAACGTGGTCAACGGCGGGGTGCACGCCAACAACAACCTGGAGATGCAGGAGTTCATGATCGTGCCGGTCGGCGCGAAGTCGTTCCGGGAAGCGCTGCGCTGCGGTGCGGAAGTCTTTCATTCATTGAGGAAAATAATCAGTTCCAGGAGCATGTCCACGGCGGTGGGCGACGAGGGCGGCTTTGCGCCCAACCTGCCGACGCATGCGGCGGCGATCGAGCTGATCCTCGAGGCGGTGGACCAGGCGGGCTACAGCGCCGGGCAGGACGTGCTGCTTGCGCTGGACTGCGCTGCCACGGAGTTCTATCGGGATGGCCGTTATGTTTTCAAATCCGAAGGAAAAAACTACACCTCGAATGAACTTTGCGATTATCTCGCGAACCTGGCCGACCGCTACCCGATCGTCTCGATCGAGGACGGCATGGCCGAGGGCGACTGGGAAGGCTGGAAACTGCTTACCGCGCGCCTCGGGCGCAAGCTGCAGCTGGTCGGCGACGACGTTTTCGTCACCAGCACCAAGCTGCTGCGCGAAGGCATTCGCCAGGGCGCAGCGAACGCGATCCTGATCAAGGTCAACCAGATCGGCACGCTCTCGGAGACCTTTGCCGCGATCGAAATGGCCAAGCGCGCCGGCTACGGCACGGTGATCTCGCACCGCTCGGGCGAGACCGAAGACACGACCATCGCCGACATCGCGGTCGGCGCCAACGCGCTGCAGATCAAGACCGGATCGCTGTCGCGCTCGGACCGCACCTCCAAGTACAACCAGTTGCTGCGCATCGAGGAAGACCTCGGCGACTCGGTCAGCTACCCCGGGCGCGAGGCGTTGCTCCGGGCCGGATGAAAGTCCTCGCGGGCGTCCTCGGCGCGCTGATCCTCGCCATCCAGTACCCGCTCTGGCTGGGCAAGGGCGGCTGGCTGCGGGTCTGGGACGTGGACCGCCAGCTGGACGCGCAACACGCCAGGAACGAGCGGCTGGAAATCCGCAACGGCGCGCTCGCCGCCGAAGTCAAGGACCTCAAGCAGGGCTTCGACGCGATCGAGGAGCGCGCCCGCTACGAGCTCGGGATGGTCAAGAACGACGAAGTGTTCTTCCAGGTCCCGGCCAAGCAATAGAAATCGGGGTCAGGGCCCGATTTCCGGCTCCTTCTAATCCACCCGCGCAAAGCGGGATTCGGGCCGGTCGTCGGCCTTGTGGACCGTGGTGACGTTCTTCTTCATCGCCCAGGGCCGCAGCTGGTGGTGCAGGGGCACGTAATAGTACTGGTCCCGCGTGATGGTCAGCGCTTCGCGCAGCATCGCGTCGCGCTTCCTGGTGTCGGTCTCGGTATTGATCCCGGCGATGATCGCATCGAGCTTCGCGTCGTTGATGCGGCCGAGATTGAAGCTGCCGGCCGCGCCCGTGGACTTGGTATGCACCAGCGAGAACAGGGTGTAATTGGCGTCGAAATTCGCCACGCCCCAGCCCAGCATGTAGGCACTGTGGTCGAAGTTCTGGATCTTGGCGATGAAGGTCGCCATCGGCGCCGCGAGCAGTTTTACCTTGAGGCCGGCCTTGGCCCACATCCCGACCAGCGCCTGGCAGATCTCCTCGTCGTTCACGTAGCGGTTGTTCGGGCAGTCGAGCGTGAATTCAAAACCGTTCGGATAGCCCGCTTCCGCGAGCAGCTTGCGCGCGCCCTCGACGTCCGCCGCAAGCACCTTGTCGAGCTCGGGGGAGTGGCCATGCACGCCCGGTGCGACCATGATCGCGGCAGGCAGCGACAGGCCGCGCATGGTGACGCGCCGGATCGCCTCGCGGTCCACCGCCAGGTTGAGCGCCTTGCGCACCCGGATGTCCTTGAACGGATTCTTGCCCTTGATGTTCGAATACTTCAGTTCCGGACTGAACTGGTCCATGCCGATGAAGATCGTGCGAACCTCATGGCCGTCGAGCACCTTGAGTTTGGGGTCGTTGCGCATCCGCGCCACGTCCTGCGTCGGCATGTCGGTGAGCAGGTCGACGTCGCCCGACAGCAGGGCGGCGACGCGCGTCGCATCCGAGCGGATCGGCGTATAGATCACCTCGGTAACGTTGCCTTCGATCTTGTCCCACCAGGCGGCGTTGGCCTGCATCAGGATGCGCTTCTCGGGCTCCCACAGCTTGAGAACATACGGCCCCGTGCCGTTCGTGTTGCGCGAGGCGTACGTGTCTTCCTTGCCTTTGTAGTCCTGTACGTTCTCGGACCGGTTCTTCGCGGACCAGGCCTTGCTCATGACGCGGAAATCAACGAGGTTGCGCAGCAGCACCGGGTTCGGGCCCGACAGAATCAGGTCGACGGTGAAATCATCGACCTTCCTGACTTCCTTCACGCCGGCAACGTAGATCTGCATGGTGCCTTGCGGCTGCATGATGCGGCCGTAGGAGAAGACGACGTCGTCGGCGGTGAACGGGCTGCCATCGTGGAATTTGACGTTCTTGCGCAGCGTGAAGCGCCATTGGTTCGGCGCAACTTCCTTCCAGCCGGTGGCGAGCGAGGGCTCGACCTGGAATTTCTTGCTGTAGCGCACCAGCCCCTCGTAGACGTGCTGCATGATGCCGTTGGTGGTGGCGTGGTTCTGGGAATGCGGGTCGAGCGTGATGACGTCGTTCTGCGCCGCCCACTTGAGCGTGACGGCGTGTGCCGGGGCGGCGCACAGCGCGGCGGCGGCGAGCGCGGCCGCCAGGAATCGCTTGAGCTGCATCGGTCTCCTCCTCAGGAAAATCTATAATACACAAGCTTGGAGAGGTTGCCCATGAAACTGACGCAAGCCCAGCTCGACACCTTCGACAGCGACGGTTACCTGTTCTTTCCCGGTCTGTTCACGCCGGAGGAAATCAAGGTTCTGACCGACGAGGTGCCCGCGCTCTACGCCCAGCGCCGGCCCGAGAACGTGCGCGAGAAGACCGGCGATGTCGTGCGCACCAATTTCGCGGCGCACATGTACAGCGCGCCTTTCGCGCGGCTGGCGCGCCACCCGCGCATGGTCGAGCCGGTGCAGCAGGTGTTCGGCGAAGACGTCTACATGCACCAGTTCAAGATCAACGGCAAGCAGGCGTTCGACGGCGACCTCTGGCAGTGGCACCAGGACTACGGCACCTGGCGCAACGACGACCAGATGCCCGAGGCGCGCGCCATGAACGTGGCGATCTTCCTCGACCAAGTGAACGAATTCAACGGGCCGCTGATGTTGATCCCCGGCAGCCACACACTCGGCGTGCTGGAGGCGCAGCACGACACCAGCACGACGAGTTATCCGCTTTGGACCATAAATAACGAAAGCATAGGGAAACTGGTCGAACACGGCGGCATCGTGGCGCCGAAAGGGCCGGCCGGCTCGATGATCCTGTTCCATGGCTGCCTGGTGCATGCCTCGGGCTCGAACCTGTCGCCCTGGAACCGGGTCAGCGTGTATCTGTCGCTGTGCGCGGTGTCGAACCACATCCGGCGCTTCAAGCGGCCCGGCTACATCGCGCACCGCGATTTCGCGCCGATCCGGTGCCTGCCGGACGACTGCCTGCGCAAGCCCTACGACGTGCCGCTGCCCTGGAAGGACGGCACGCCGGCCGAAGAACTGCAGGGAGCGCTGGAGGCGGCATGAACCTCTACGCAAAACTGCAGGAAAGAGAAAACCAGGGTAAACCGATCCGCATCGGCTTGATCGGCGCGGGAAAATTCGCGGCGATGTATCTCGCGCAGGTGCCGCGCACCCCGGGCGTGCATCTGGTCTCGATCGCAGACCTTTCTCCGGAGAATGCGAAGACGAATCTAGGCCGCGTTGGCTGGAGTCCCGGAAATTATTCTGGAACTTCAATTGAACACGCGCTCAAGAACCGTATTACCCACATTTCTGAAGACTGGCAGGCGCTGGTCTCGCATCCTTCGATCGACATCGTGATCGAGGCGACCGGCAACCCGGTGGCTGCGGTCGAGCACATCCTGGACGCGTTCCGGAACGGCAAGCATGTCGTCAACGTGACGGTCGAAGCCGATGCGTTCTGCGGGCCGATGCTGGCGCAGCGCGCCAGGCAGGCCGGGGTCGTCTACAGCCTCGCTTACGGCGACCAGCCGGCGCTCATCTGCGATCTGGTGGACTGGGCGCGCGCGGCGGGTTTTCCGGTCGTTGCGGCAGGTCGCGGCCACAAGTGGCTGCCGCACTATGCGCAATCCACGCCCGAGACGGTGTGGGGCTACTACGGGCTCACGCCGGAGCAGGCCAGCGTCGGCGGCCTCAATCCGAAGATGTTCAATTCCTTTCTCGATGGCTCCAAGCCGGCGATCGAAGCGAGCGCGGTGTGCAACGCCACCGGTTTGACGCCGGCGCCCGCTGGCCTTTCTTTTCCAGCTTGTTCCATTGATCAGCTGCCAAGCGTGATGCGGCCCCGGGAGGAAGGCGGGCAACTGCACCACAAGGGACAGGTCGAGGTGGTGTCGTCTTTGGAGCGCGACGGCAGGGTCATTCCCTACGACATCCGCTTCGGCGTCTGGGTGGTGTTCGAGGGCGAATCGGAGTACATCCGGCGCTGCTTTTCCGAGTACGGCGTGCAGACCGACCCGTCGGGGCGTTACGCCTGCATGTACAAGCGCTGGCACCTGATCGGGCTGGAGGTCGGCATTTCGGTCGCCTCCGTGGGCTTGCGCGGCGAGCCGACCGGCTGCGCGACAGGATGGCGTGCGGACGCTGTTGCAGTTGCAAAAAAAGATTTGAATGAAAGCGAAATTCTCGATGGTGAGGGTGGGTACACCGTGGTCGGGCGCCTGATGCCCGCGCAGGCTTCGCTGGCGCAGGGCTGCCTGCCGCTCGGCCTCGCGCACGGCTGGAAGCTGTTGCGGCCGGTCGCCGCCGGTCAGGCGCTCAGCTGGGGCGACGTCGCCTTCGAGGCCAGCCTGCCCGCGGTGAAATTGCGCCGTGAAATGGAGCAGACCTTCGGCCTGCAGCAGCAGCGCTCGGCCACCTGAGGTCGCAGAACCGGTGGCCGGAACTTCCTTTCTCCCGATATACGACGCCGAGTACGCCGAGAAGCTGGGCTTGCGCGGCGAAACCTTTCGCCAGGCATTCGCGATCCTCGAGGCGATGGAGAAATCCAGCTACACGATCGTGGAAACCGGCTGCGCCAGGGCGGAGGGCAACTGGTATGGCGACGGCCAGAGCACGCTGCTGTTCGATCGCTTCGTCAACCACTGGGGCGGCAGCGTGCGGACGGTCGACATCAGCCAGGACGCCTGTACCTGGCTTCGCGGCAGGGTGAGCAGCAAGGTCACCGTCACCTGTTCGGACAGCGTCGCCTATCTGAGGGAGTTGACCCGGTCCGACGAATCCGGCATCGACCTCCTTTACCTGGATTCCTTCGACCTGGACTGGCGCAACCCGCATCCTGCCGCCCTGCATCACCTGCACGAGTTGTGCGCGATCATGCCGCTGCTCGCCAGCGGCACCCTGATTGTGGTCGACGATACAGCGAGGAATCAGGCCCTGGTGCAGTTCAAGGGCCGGGAGATGATCGTCCACGACTACGGCGTCGCGGGCAAGGGCGGTTATGTCGCGGAGTTCTTTGCCAAGATCGGCTGCGCGCCCGTGATCCAGGGCTACCAGCACGGCTGGATCATGCCTTAGGCGAAGGACCGCGCTCCTTGAAGACTTCTTTCGCGCAGCGGAAGCTCTCCACGGCGGCGGGCACGCCGCAGTAGATCGCCACCTGGAGAAACACCTCGCGGATCTCCTCCTTGGTCAGGCCGTTGTTGAGCGCGCCGTTCACGTGCAGCTTCAGTTCATGCGTCCGGCCGAGCGCGGAAAGCATCGCCAGATTCAGCATCGAGCGCGATTTGCGCGACAGTCCCGGCCGGTTCCAGACGTCGTTCCAGCAGTAGGTGTTGAGCAGTTCGGTGAACGGCCGGTTGAAGTCGTCCGCCGCCGCCTGCGACCTGTCGACGTACTCCGCGCCCAGCACCTCGCGGCGCGTCTTCAGGCCGGCCTCGTGGCGCTCCTTGTGGTTTCTCTTGTCCATGTATTTCCTTTCCCCTAATTGCCCATGACTTCGCCGAAGCGCACCCAGGTCTTGCCGTCGAACCTCGCCAGCTGCACCGATTCGATCGGCGCGAAGTCGCTCGCACTGGTGTTGATCTTGATGCCCGGCAGCAGGACATCGACCTCGAAGTTCTTCAGGCTTGCCGCCTGCTGCATGACGTTGGCGCGCGTCAGGTCGTTTCCGGCCTGCTTGATCGTCTGCGCCAGGGTCTTGGCGACGGCATAACCGTAAACGTTGGTATTGTCGGTCAGGTCGCCCTCCGGGTAGTACTTCTGCATGAAATCCGTCCAGCCCTTCATCGCCGCGTCGTCCTTCCATTGCGGATCGGTCGGGTCCTTGATGTAGTTGGTGGTGATCAGGCCGACCGCTTTCTCCAGCCCCGCGGGCTTGAGCACCGCGCCGACGCCGACCGAAACGTTGTTCAGGTAGTGCACCGGCTTCCAGCCGCTATCCCAGGCCTTGCGGATTGCCTGTGCGGCGAACTTCGGCGTCGTGATGTTGAAGAAGGTGTCCGCGCCCGAAGCCTGCAGCTGCGCCATCTGCGAATCGACCGTCGGGTCGCTGACCTCGTAGGAGGCCTCCCTGACGATCATCGCCTTCGCCCTGGCGCCCAGCCCGTCGTGGAAGCCCTTGAGGTAGTCCTTGCCATAATCGTCGTTCTGGTAGAGCACGGCGATCCTGGCATTGGGCCTGGTCTTCAGGATGTGCTGCGCGTAGATTTTGCCCTCGGTCTGGTAGTTCGGCTGCCAGCCCATGGTCCAGGGAAATTTCTTCGGATCGTTCCACTTGGTGGCGCCGGTGGCGACGAACAGCTGCGGCACTTTCTTCGCGTTCATGTACTTGTGGATCGCCGAATTCGGCGGCGTGCCGAGCGGCTGGAAGATCAGCAGCACCTTGTCCTGCTCGACCAACTTGCGCGCCATCTCGACCGTCTTCGGCGGGCTGTAGCCGTCGTCGTAGCTGATCATGTTGAGCATGCGGCCGTTGACGCCGCCTTCCTGGTTCACTTTCTTGAAGTACGCGGCGATGACCCTGCCGATCGTTCCGTAGGCGGATGCCGGCCCGCTATACGGATTGATGTGGCCAAGCAGAACCTCCTTGTCGGAGGCGCCCGGGTCGTACTTCTTCTGCGCCAGCGCCGCCGGACTCGCGAGCGCGGCGGCGAGCAGGGCCGCAACGGGCATCAGCTTCAGCTTCATGACGGTCTCCGCCTTCGATGGAACATCAGGTATTTTGCCTTTTCCGACCCAGCCGTGCTACGGCCATGCGCACGGCTCCTGCGACGCCGGCGGGCATCAGGTACACAAAGCCGATCAGGAACAGGCCAAAAATCGCCCACGGCGCGGCCTTCGAGATCTCATCGGCGATATTCGGCACGAACTGGATGAACAGCGCACCGTACAGGGCGCCCGGGATCGATGCCAGTCCGCCGATGACGATTCCGACCAGCAAGGTGATCGAAAGGAAGAAGTTGAAGCTGTCGGGTGCGACGAACTGCACCGCGATCGCGCCGAGGGCGCCCGCGATCCCCGTGTACATGGCCGAGACGCCGAAGGCGAGCGATTTTATGAGCGCATTATTCACACCCATCGCCTCGGCGGCAACGTGGTTGTCGCGTATCGCGACCATCGCCCGGCCGATGCGGCCACGCAGCAGATTCCAGCCAAGCACGAACATGACGACTGCAACCGCCAGGGTGAACAAGTACAGCCACTGATCCTGGTCCAGCGCAAGGCCGAACTCGGCGAAAAAGGCGGGCGCGTCCGGTTTCTGAATGGTGATGCCCTGCACGCCTCCGGTCCATTCCTCCAGGTGGTGGTATTTCAGGAGCTGCGGCAGCGAAACGCCGAGCGCGAACGTGGCGAGCGCAAGATACAGGCCTTCGAGCCGCAGCGCGGGCAGGCCGAACAGGAACCCCGCCGCGAGGCATACGGCGCCGGCAACCGGGATCGTGGCCCAGTAGGGAACGCCGTACTTGTCCATCAGGATCGCGGCGCAGTAGGCGCCGATCGCATAAAAGGCGCCATGGCCGAGCGAGATCTGGCCGTTGTAACCGGTGAGGATGTTCAGCCCGAGCAGCGCGATCGCATAGACCAGGACCAGCGTGAACTGGAAGCTGCGGTACTCGCTGACCATGAACGGCAGCGCGCAGGCAAGCAGCAGAAGGATCGCGAATCCGGCCAGGCTGCGTCTGCTCATACCCGCGTCACGTGGACTTTGCCGAACAAGCCCGAAGGCCGCACCGTCAGCACGCCGATGATCAGCACCAGCGCCACTGCGAGCTTGAGTTCGTTGCCGATGACGAATGCGCCGAGCACGTTCTCCAGCACCCCGACGAGGAAACCGCCGAATACCGCGCCGGCCGGATTGTCTATGCCTCCCACGAGCGCGGCCGCGAACGCGTAGAGCAGCACGCCGCCCATCATGTTGGGATCGAGAAAGACAATCGGCGCCACCATCATGCCTGCCACCGAGCCGATCGCGGCCGCAAGACCCCAGCCGAGCGCAAGCATCCAGCCGACGCGGATCCCGACCAGGCGGCTCGATTCCGGATTCTGCGCGGCGGCCCGCATCGCGAGCCCGAGCGGCGTGAAGCGGAAGAACACGTACAGCAGCAGGAGCACCACCAGGGTGACGCCGATGGCGCCGATTTCGTGCGACGACATGTACTTGTTGCCGAACAGGGGCTGCCCCGGGAACGGGCTGGGGAAGGTCTTGATGGTGAAGGTGTAGATCCAGCCCGTGACGCTGTTGAGTATCACCAGCAGTGCGATGAACACGACCACCACCGCCAGCACCGGGGAGTTCTCGACCGGTCGGATCACGACGCGTTCGATCACGACGCCGAGCACGAACGACAAGCCCACGGTCAGGAAAAAAGCGCCCCAGTACGGCATGCCGGCGTTGATCAGGCTCCAGGCGATATAGGTCGAGAACATGGCCAGTTCGCCCTGCGCGAAATTCACCAGATGGGTGGCCTGGTAGATCATCACCAGCGCCAGCGCGACGCTCGCGTAGATGCCGCCGGTGGCGAGCCCGGCAAGGACCTGGTGGATGAATGGTTCCACGTGCGCGCCTAGTAGCCCAGATACGAACGCCGAACGGCGTCGTTGCTCTTGATCTCGCCGCTGGTGCCGGACAGCACCACGCGGCCGGTTTCGATCAGGTAGGCGTGGTCGGCGAGGTCGAGCGCCATCGCCGCGTTCTGCTCCACCAGCAGCATGCTGACGTGCTCCTTCTGGTTCAGCGCGCGCAGGATGCCGAACAGTTCCCGCACGATGAGCGGCGCAAGTCCGAAGGAGGGCTCGTCCAGCAGCATCAGCCTGGGCCGCAGCATCAGGGCGCGCGATACCGCCAGCATCTGCTGCTCGCCGCCGGAGAGCGTGCCCGCCTGCTGGGCGCGCCGTTCCCCGAGCCGCGGGAAGTAGCCATAGACGCGTTCAAGATCGGCGTCGATCGCGGCGCGGTCCTTGCGGGTGTAGGCGCCCAGCCGAAGGTTCTCTTCGGTGGTGAGGTTGACGAAAGTCCCGCGGCCGTCCGGCACATGCGCGATTCCCAGCCGCACGATGTCCTCGGTGGCGCGCCCGTCGATGCGCTGGCCGCCGAAGCGCACTTCGCCTTCGGTCCGGACCATGCCGCAGAGCGCGCGCAAGGTGGTCGTCTTGCCGGCGCCGTTGGCGCCGAGCAGCGTGGTAATCGTGCCTTCCTCCATCGAAAAGCTGATGCCGTGCAGCACCCGGGTCTGGCCGTAGGCCGCGTGCAGGTTGGCGGTCTCAAGCAACGCCATTAGCCTGTGCTCCCGAGGTATGCCTGTAATAGTTCCGGATGCTGCTGCACCTCGGCGGGCGTGCCCTCGGCGATCTTCCTGCCGAAATTCAGCGCCACGACGCGGTCCGAGATGCTCATCACCAGGCTCATGTGATGCTCGACCAACAGCACCGTGAGGGCGAGGCGCTCGCGGATATCGCAGATCAGTTTGCCGAGCGCGCCGACTTCCTCGTGGTTCAAACCGCTCGCCGGTTCGTCGAGCAACAGCAGCTTCGGCTCGGAGGCGAGCGCGCGCGCCAGCTCGACGCGCTTCTGCGTGCCGAGGGGCAATTCGGCGACCCGCGTGCCGGCGAGTGATTCCAGATCGAGAAGCCGGAGCAGCGCGCGGGCACTGTCGTGCGTGGCGTGCTCTTCCCTTGCGACGGCGGGCAGGCGCAGCGCGTTGACGAAGAAGCCGCTGTGCGTGCGGCAATGACGGCCGACCATGATGTTTTCGAGCACCGTCATGGTGCGGAACAGCGCGAGGTTCTGGAAAGTGCGGCCGATGCCGATCACCGCAACGCGGTGGCGCGGGACGCTGAGCAGCGAACTGCCGTCGAAAACGATGTCGCCGCTGCCGCACTGGTAGAGGCGCGAGAGGCAGTTGAACAGCGTGGTCTTGCCCGCGCCGTTCGGCCCGATCAGGCCGACGATGCTTCCCGAGGGCACGTCGAAGGAGACATCGTCGAGCGCAACGATGCCGCCAAAGCGCACACCGACGTTCAGCACGCGCAGCAACGCCCCGCTTGCCGTCGCTTCGATCACTCCCCCATCGGCTTCAAGGCCGAATGACCGGGAAGCGGCGGCAGCGCTGCGGCCCGCTCAACTCGGCTTCTTGCCGGAAATCGAATCGAGCAGGTCGCCCATGGTCTGGTCGGCCCAGTATTCCGGGTCCTTGTCGATGATCGCCTCGCCCTTGGCGACGACGTCCGCGCTGATCTTGCGGCGCTGGCAGAAGCCGCGCCAGAATTGCTTGATTTCTTCGGCTGACATTTCCATCGATTGAACCCGGGCAGTGAGGTTTGAGGGTCGCACTGGGGTCTGGCTCCTCGACCTGGACTCGAACCAGGGACCTGCGGATTAACAGTCCGACGCTCTACCAACTGAGCTATCGAGGAATCGTGCGAAGGGCCGGAATTATATAGAAAAAAAGGCCGCAGACCTACTTGAGCACTCGGGCGATGGCCTCGGCGACGTAGTCGATGTTCTTCGTCGTCAGCGCGGCGACGCAGATGCGCCCGGTCTCGATGGTGTAGATCGAATATTCGCTGCGCAGACGCAGGACCTGCTCCCGGGTGAGGCCGGAATAGGAGAACATGCCGCGCTGCTGCATGACGAAGGAAAAGTCGGCGCCGGCGACGCGCGCATGGATGCCGTCGACGAGGGCCTTGCGCATCGTCTTGATGCGGTCCCGCATCGCGCCCAGTTCCCGATCCCAGAGCGCGCGCAGTTCCGGGTTCGTGAGCACCCGCGCGACGATGTCGCTGCCGTGCGTCGGCGGGTTGGAGTAGTTGGCGCGCACGATCCGCTTGAGGTGCGAGAGGACGCGCGCGGCTTCGTCGCTGCTGCCGGCGACCAGGCTGAAGGCGCCGACGCGCTCGCCGTAGAGCGAGAAGGACTTGGAGAAGGAACTCGACAGGAACACGGGCTGCGTCGCTTGCGCGAACAGGCGCGGGGCGTAGGCGTCGGCGTCGGCGCCCTCGGCAAAGCCCTGGTAGGCGAGGTCGAGGAACGGCACGATCGCGCGCGCCCGGACGACTTCCAGCACCTGCTTCCACTGGTCCTCGGTCAGGTCGACGCCGGTAGGGTTGTGGCAGCAGGAATGCAGCACCGCGATCGCACCCGCCGGCAGCTTTTTCAGCCCGCCCAGCATGCCTTCGAAGTTCAGGCCGTGCGTCTTCGGGTCGTAGTACGGGTATTCCCTGACCGCGAAACCCGCGCCTTCGAACAGGGCGCGATGGTTCTCCCAACTCGGCTCGCTGATCCAGACCGTCGCGGCGGGACTGATCTGCTTGAGGAAGTCGGCGCCGATCTTCAGGCCGCCGGTGCCGCCCAGGGCCTGAATGGTTACGACCCGGTTTTCATTCAAAGCACTACAAGAAGAACCGAAAACGAGTTCCCGGACAGCTTTGTCATAAGCGGCAATGCCGTCGATGGGCAGGTAAGACTTGGGCGCGCCGCTCCTGACGCGGCTGTCCTCGGCGCGGCGCACGCACTCGAGCAGCGGCACCTTGCCGTTGTCGTCGGTATAGACGCCGACGCCGAGATTGACCTTTTTCGGGTTCTGGTCGGCGACGTACGCCTCGGTGACGCCAAGGATCGGGTCCTTGGGCGCCATATCGACCGCGGCGAGCGGGGAGGGTGCGTGCGGTGCGTTCATTCTGCTAGACTGGAATGTTGGTTATTGCGCTGCAATAGTTTACCCGTGGATCTCGCTTTCCCCAATAGCCCGTTCAAACTGCACCAGCCGTATCCGCCGGCGGGCGATCAGCCGGAGGCGATCGCCAAGATCGTCGAGGGGATCGGGGACGGCCTCGCGTTCCAGACGCTGCTCGGCGTGACCGGCTCGGGCAAGACCTTCACCATGGCCAACGCGATCGCGCGGCTCGGCCGCCCGGCGCTGGTGCTGGCGCCCAACAAGACGCTCGCGGCGCAGCTTTATTCGGAATTCCGCGAGTTTTTCCCCGACAACGCGGTCGAGTACTTCGTTTCCTACTACGACTACTACCAGCCCGAGGCCTACGTCCCGTCGCGCGATCTCTACATCGAGAAGGACTCGTCGATCAACGAGCACATCGAGCAGATGCGCCTGTCGGCCACCAAGTCGCTGCTGGAGCGGCGCGACGTGGTGATCGTCGCCACGGTGTCGGCGATCTACGGCATCGGCGATCCTTCCGAGTACCACGGCATGATCCTGCACCTGCGCCAAGGCGAGAAATTGCAGCAGCGCGAGGTGATCGCGCGGCTGGTGGCGATGCAGTACGACCGCAACGAGCTCGACTTCCGCCGCGGCACTTTCCGGGTGCGCGGCGACGTGATCGACGTCTTCCCGGCCGAGCATGCCGAGCATGCAATTCGAATCTCATTGTCCGATGATGCGGTGGAAAAACTGGAAGTATTTGATCCGCTCACGGGCCGGGTGCAGCACCCGATGGCGCGCTTCACGGTCTATCCCTCGAGCCATTACGTGACGCCGCGCGCCACCACGCTGCGCGCGATCGAGGCGATCAAGCTCGAGCTGCGCGAGCGCATCGATTTCTTCCAGAAAGCGCTCAAGCTGGTCGAGGCGCAGCGCATCGAGCAGCGCACGCGCTTCGACCTCGAAATGCTGGTCGAACTGGGCTTCTGCAAGGGCATCGAGAACTATTCGCGCCACCTCTCCGGACGCAAGCCGGGCGAGCCGCCGCCGACGCTGATCGACTACCTGGCGCCCGACGCGCTGATGATCATCGACGAGAGCCACGTCACCATCGGACAGCTCGGCGGCATGTACAAGGGCGACCGCTCGCGCAAGGAGAACCTGGTCGATTACGGCTTTCGACTGCCCTCGGCGCTCGACAACCGGCCGCTGCGCTTCGACGAGTTCGAAGCGGTGGTGCGGCAGACGATCTTCGTCTCGGCGACGCCGGCCGACTACGAGGCGGGCAAATCCGCGCAGATCGTGGAGCAGGTGGTGCGCCCGACCGGGCTGATCGATCCGCCGGTGCAGCTGCGGCCGGCGGCGACGCAGGTGGACGACCTGCTGTCGGAAATCAGCCTGCGGGTCGCGAAGAAGGAGCGCGTCCTGGTCACCACCCTGACCAAGCGCATGGCCGAACAGCTGACCGATTACCTCGGCGAGCACGGCGTCAAGGTCCGGTACCTGCATTCCGAGATCGAGACCGTGGAAAGGGTGGAGATCATCCGCGACCTGCGGCTCGGCGAATTCGACGTGCTGGTCGGCATCAACCTGCTCAGGGAGGGCCTGGACCTGCCCGAGGTGTCGCTGGTGGCGATCCTGGATGCCGACAAGGAGGGCTTCCTGCGCTCGGAGCGTTCATTGATCCAGACCGTCGGCCGCGCGGCGCGCCATATCAACGGCGCCGCGATCCTGTACGCCGACCGGATGACGGATTCCATGAAGCGCGCCATCGCCGAGACCGACCGGCGGCGCAACAAGCAGATCGCCTACAACGCGAAGCACAACATCACGCCGATCGGCGTGCAGAAGCGCATCAAGGACCTGATCGACGGTGTCTACGACGCCGACGGGGCGCGGCAGGAGCTGAAGGCGGCGCAGGCCGGCGCGCGCTACGAGGCGATGAGCGAGAAGCAGCTCGCGCGCGAGATCCGCGCGCTGGAGAAGCAGATGCTGGACTGCGCCAGGAACCTCGAATTCGAAAAGGCGGCGCAGGCGCGCGACCAGCTCGCCGAGCTCAAGAAGCGCGTCTTCGGGGTCGAACTACATTCGGAATAGTCTGCTTCTGCACGGTCACTTCCACCTGATGGTCGAGGCGATCATCGGCGAGCGGTATCGCAGGCTCCGACTGCACTACGCCGTCCACGCTGACGGCGATCCCGTTGTCGTCGGAGACTTGGCGGACCGTGATGTGGTAGAGGGTTTCCCGGTAGCGGTAGTGCAGCTGGAATCCCTGCCAGTCGGCCGGCAGGCAAGGCGCGAATTGCAGCCGGTCCGCCGTCAATCTCAATCCCAGCAGCGATTCCATGATCAAGCGGTACAGCCAGCCGGCGGAGCCCGTGTACCAGGTCCAGCCGCCGCGGCCGGTATGCGGCGCGACTGCATAGACGTCGGCCGCGACGACGTAGGGTTCCACCTTGTAGACGGCGGTCCTCTCGGGCGACTCGCCGTGGTGCAATGGATTGATCATGCCGAGCAGTTCCCAGGCCCGCGCAGTCTCGCCCAGCGCGGCAAATGCCATTGCCGCCCAGATCGCCGCATGCGTGTACTGCCCGCCGTTCTCCCGCACGCCGGGCACGTAGCCGCGGATATAGCCCGGATCAAGGTCGGAGGTGTCGAACGGCGGATCCAATAGCTGGACCAGCGCGTGGTCCCGGCGCACCAGGCGCCGATCCAGCGCCTCCATCGCCTGCCGCGAACGCTCGGGGGCGCCCGCTCCGGACAGCACCGACCAGCTTTGCGCAATCGAATCGATCCGGCATTCGGCGTTGCCCGACGAGCCGAGCGGCATGCCGTTGTCGAAGTAGGCGCGGCGATACCACTCGCCGTCCCAGCCATGCTGGTCGATTTTCCCGCGCAGCCGGGCCGCTTCAGCCTCACAGCGATCGGCGAAGGCCGCATCGTTTTCGCCGCGCGCGATAGGGGCGAACTGCGTCAGGACGTCGTGCAGGAAAAAGGCGAGCCACACGCTCTCGCCCTTGCCCTGCGCGCCCACCAGGTTCATGCCGTCGTTCCAGTCGCCCGACCCCATCAGCGGCAGTCCGTGCGCGCCGAATCTCAGCCCCATGAGTATCGCCCGCACGCAGTGCTGGTACAGGCTCGCGGCTTCCAGCGAGCGCAGCGGCAGGTCGTAATACGAGTCCTCCTCGGGATTCACGGCACGGCCGTCCAGGAACTGAACCTGCTCCCTCAGGACCGCGCGGTCCCCGGTGCAAAGCACATAGCGGCAGGTCGCCAGCGGCAACCAGAGATAATCGTCCGAGCAGCGGGTGCGCACCCCGCGCCCGGAAGGCGGATGCCACCAATGCTGCACATCGCCCTCCAGGAACTGGCGCGACGCGCACAGCAGCAGGTGCTCGCGCACCAGCTGCGCATCGGCATGAACCAGCGCCATGACATCCTGCAGCTGATCGCGAAATCCGAAGGCGCCGCCCGACTGGTAATGGCCGCTGCGGCCCCAGAGCCGGGCGGCCATCGTCTGGTAGAGCAGCCAGCCATTGCACAGCACGTTGAGCGATACGTCGGGGGTTTCGATCTGCACGGCGCCCAGAACCCGCTTCCAATGCTGCTTTGCCGCTTCGAGCGCCGCGCTGGCGGTGCTCGATTTGCGCAGGCGCTGCACCAGGCGGCTCGCGTCGTCGGTGCCGCGTCCGACGCCCATGCGGAAGATGATCTCGCGCGACGATCCGTCGGCGAGGTCGAACGGGACCTGGATCGCGGCGCAGGGGTCCATGGCCGCGCCCACCTTGCCCGAAAGCCGTGCCCGCGCCAGCGCGGCCGGATTGGCGAGCGTGCCGTTGCGCCCGATGAACTCGGTGCGGTCGCCGCTGATGGTGCGGGTCACGTCGTCGACGTCGAAGAAGGCGACCTGCTCGGCGAACTCGGGGTTATAGGCGTTGCGCGCGAGCAGCGCCCCGCTGTTGGGATCGATTTCGGTGACTACGTGCATGCTCGATTTCGGCCGCAATGCGCCCAGCACCCATTCCACGTAGCCGGTCGCAGACAGCCGGCGCGACCGGCCCGAGGCGTTGCGCACCTTCAGGACCGCGAACTTTACCGGCAGGTCGTGGGCCACGTAGACCGTGAGTTCGGTTTCGATGCCGTCCTCGCTGTGCTCGAACACGCTGTAGCCGAATCCGTGACGGCTGACGTAAGCGCCCGTGCCGCGGCAAGGAAGCGCGGACGGTGACCAGTAGTGACCGCTTTCTTCGTCGCGCAGGTAATAGGCCTCGCCGCTGGCATCGCCGACGGAGTCGTTGTGCCAGGGGGTGAGGCGGAACTCGTGGGCGTTCTGATGCCAGGTATAGGCTGCTCCGCTATCGGAGATCACGCATCCGAAGTGCGGATTGGCCAGCACGTTCACCCAGGGCGCGGGGGTTGCCTGCCCGGGGGTTGTCGTGATCACGTACTCGCGCCCGTCGGGGGTGAAACCGCCGAGTCCGTTGTCAAGGACCAGATCGCGCGACGGCGTTTCGCGCTCCTGTGCCGGTGCGGCGCCGCGCACACGGGTCGCGGCGAAGCGCGGGATGGCCGGTTCGCCCGGGGGGTGCCGCTTGACCTGATCCTTGAGGGTTCCCTGGCTGTCGGTGAATACGGCGCGTGCGACCGCCTGCAGCAGTATCCGGTCCTCGTTCGAAATCTGATCGGCGGAGCGCACGAAAATGCCGCCCGGCCGGTCGATGACATGGGCTTCCACGCCGGCGGCGATCAGACCCATGATCTGGTCGTGAAGCAGTTGCCGGTAACCGCCGCGCTCTTCATTCCAGATCACCAGGTCGACCGCCAGGCCCTTCAGGCGCCAGTAGGCGTGGGCCTGGACCAGCTGGCGCACCAGCTCGATGTTGGCCGGATCCTTCAGCTGCACCAGCACGATGGGCAGATCCCCGGAGATCGCGTATCCCCACAAACCGGATTGCCCGCGCCGGTTCTTGGCGATGACGCTCGCCTCCGCGCGCAGCGTGGCATTGGCGTAGATGATCGAGCCGGCCAGGCGCCCGTAGAGCTGCGCTTCGGCCTCGGTGACGTTGATCTGGCGCAGCGCCACCTGGCTGTGCGTCCAGGCCATCTCGAACGCGCGATCGGCGAGGCGCCGATCCTGGTATTTCTCGGCCAGCTGCAGGCAGGCGGCGCGGCCGTCGCCGATGCCGGTGACCAGATCGAGCGTGGCCGTCTGCGCCGGATCGAGGGTAATGCGCTGCCGGATGGCGACGATGGGGTCCAGCACCGAGCCCTGGCTGCCCGAGAGCGGGGAGGAATCGCGCAGCGCCTGCGGCGCGGCCACGCTATTGCCGCGGCCGATGAATCGCGCGCGGTCGGTCTCGTACGAAACCGATTCCACCTCCGCGCCATGCACCGCCATCAGATGCAGCATCCACGGCGCCTGCTCGCCGCGCGAGCGCGGCCGGCGCGTGCACAGGATGGTCTGCCGCGCGTTGACGATCTCGGTCTGCACGAACAGGTTGCCGAACGCCGGATGCAGGGCGTCCGCGGCAGCGGAGGCGAGCACCACTTCGGCATAGCTGGTCACCTCGATCGTCCTGCGGCTGCGCGAGCGGTTGGTAATGCGCAGCCGGCGCAGTTCGATGTCGTCCTCGGGCGACACCACGATCTCGGTATGCGTGTCGAAGTCCGGGCCATGCCGGCGGAATTCGACCCGCTGTTCGGTGAAGACCGCTTCGTAATGATCGGGGCGCTGCAGCGTCGGCTGAAAAGCCGATGACCACGCCTTGCCGTTGCTCAGGTCGCGCAGGTAGCAGAACGTGCCCCACTGATCGCTGGTGCCGTCCTCGCGCCAGCGGGTGACGGCGATGTCTTTCCAGCAGCTGTAGCCGCCGCCCGCGTTCGTGATCATCACGTTGTAACGGCCGTTGGACAGCAGCTGCACGCCCGGTATCCTCGTATCGGGCGTACTGAAGACGCGCATCGGCATCTCGAGCGTCTCGGCGGCCGCCCGCGAATCCACGCGCTCCGTATCGCTCGAATAGCGCACCTTGGCGCGTGGTATCCGTTCCTGCAGCAGCAGCAGGGTCGCCTGGAACAGCGGGTCCGACGCGAAGCGCCGCTGCATCGGCCGGTCGAGCAGCAGGTGAGCCAGCGACAGCAGGCTCATGGCCTGGTGGTGGGCCATGTACGAACGCACCACGGCGCTGGTTTCGCCGCGGCGCAAACGCGCCGGGGTGTAGTCGACCGCTTCGTAAAAACCGAATCTGCCGAGGATGCCGTCGGCTGCGAGCCGTTGCAGGTTCTCGCAGGCCGCCTCGGGCTCCACCATCAGCGCGAGCGCCGTGGCATACGGCGCAATCACCAGATCCTCGCTCAAGCCGCGTTTCAGACCGAGGCCCGGCACGCCGAATGCGCGGTACTGATAGGTGAGCGCCGCATCGACGGTGTTGTACCCGGACTCCGACATGCCCCACGGCACGCCGCGCTCGGCGCCGTATTCGATCTGGCGTCTGACCGCGGCGCGGCAGCTTTCGTCGAGCAGCGTGTTGTCGTAGGCCGGCATCACGATCAGCGGCATCAGGTATTCGAACATCGAACCGCTCCAGGAAAGCAGCGTCGCTCCGCTGCCCGCGTCGATGAGCAATCGTCCCAGCGCGAACCAGCTCTGCTGCGGCAGCTGATCCTGCGCGATCGCGACGAAAACGGCGAGGCGGGCCTCCGATGCGAGCAGGTCGTAGTAGCTGGCGTCGCGCCTGTGTTCGGTCACGTTGTGTCCGCGCCTGCGCTCGGTCACGCTATATCCGATCACCAGCAGATGCCGCACCTCGTCGTACAGGAAGTCATAGTCCATGTGCGCCATTTGGCCCGCCTGCAATGCGAGCCGCGCGATCTCCTCCATGCGGTCTTTGGCATGCGCAACGCCTTGCACCGCCAGCTCACGCAGTGTCGGCATTGCGTTCATGTCCGGCATTGCCGGCGATGGCGCGAGAAACGTCAATTCATCCAGGACATCCCGGCATTGCCGGTCGAGGGCACGCGCCCAGGCTGCAGGTTCGGAGTCGGCTTCAATGCGCGATTCCTCGTCGAGATCGCGCAGGACCTGCGCGGCGTTTGCCGCCAGCCGTTGCAGGACCTGGCGCGCGGCCGGGAGCGTCGCCGGTCGGTCCGCCAGGGCCGACGCGAGATCCTGCCGGAACCGGAGCAGGGCGCGCGACGCAATCTGCGGAGCGGCCTCGCGCAAGGCCCGCAACGTGTCCTCGAGCCCCTCGAGCCATCGCGCGGCGAGAATCGGCCGCTCAGCCAGGGCGGCGAGGCCCGGCCGCAGCGTCAGCAGATGACCGGCGAGGTTGCCGCTGTCGACCGTGGAAACATACATCGGCAGCAGCGGCTGCAACGACTGCGTGTCGTACCAATTGTAGAAGTGCCCGCGGTAGCGTTCCAGCCTGTGCATCGTGGCGAACGCATTGCGCGTGCGCTGGAGGAGTTGCCCTGCCGTCAGATAGCCGAAGTCGTACGCTGAAAGGTTCGCCAGCAGCGCGAGTCCCATGTTGGTCGGCGAGGTGCGTCGGGCGAGCACCGCGGCGGGGCCCTCCTGCAGGTTGTCCGGCGGTAGCCAATGGTCGTCTGGCCCGACCAAGGTCTCGAAGAAGGCCCAGGTCTTGCGCGATACCAGGCGCAGAAACGCGGTCTGCCCGGGCGAGAGCCTCGCCTGCGGACGCGCCAGCGGCCGGCCGAGCCACCACACCACCAGCGGGGACGCCAGCCACAGGAGCAGGATCGGCGCGGCCACCGCCAGCGCTCCAGGCCGTGCCTGCAACAGATACAACATCGTGGTGATCGCCAGGAACGGCGCGATCCACATCCAACGGAAGGAATCCAGAAGGCCCGTACTGCTGTTGCCATCGAGCTGGCCGGAAGGCGTCCACTCCAGAAGGCGCCGGCGCGTGACCAGCCGCACCGCGCTGCGCAGGATCGCGTCCAGGCTGAAGCAGGCCTCGAAGGGCAGGCAGGCAAGGCTAAATGCCGCCTGCGCGAGGCGCCCTCCGGCCGAGCGCAGGACGCCGGCAAGGTGCGAGCGCAGCACGGCGTCGTCCGGTTTGCGAAACAGCTCCACGATCGATCCGCTCAAGGCAGGAAGCAGCATCACTGCCAGCACCGCCACGGTCCAGAACCACGCCGGCGACAGGATGGTCCATCCGAGCAGCAGCAGCACGGTCAATGCCGGGGCGACCAGGCTGCGGCGCAGGTTGTCGAAGATCTTCCACTGGGCGAGGCCCGAGAGCGGATTCTTTTCCGAGCCTGCGTCGCTCCTGGGAACGCGCCGGCGCAGCCAGCCCACCAGCTGCCAGTCGCCGCGCATCCAGCGGTGCCGCCGGCTGACATCTTCGCTGTAGCGCGCGGGATACTGCTCGTAGAGCTGCACGTCGCTGGCCAACCCGGCGCGCGCATAGCACCCTTCCAGCAGATCGTGACTCAGGATGCGGTTCTCCGGAAAGCGGCCTTTCAGCGCGCGCTCGAACGCATCGACCTCGTAGATGCCCTTGCCGATGAACGAACCTTCGCCGAACAGATCCTGGTAGACGTCGGAGACCATGCGCGTATACGGGTCGATGCCGGCCTCCTCGCCATGCAGCCGGGCATAGCGCGTGCGGTTCGCGTCGGTCAGGCTCACCGCCATGCGCGGCTGCAGGATGGCGTGGCCTTCCGTCACGCGCCCGCTGGCGTCGTCGTAGCGCGCGCGATTCAGCGGATGCGCCATGGTGCCGGCCAGTTGCCGCGCCGCGTCGCGCGGCAGTTGCGTATCGGTGTCCAGCGTGATCACGTAGCGGACGCTGGACAGGATGGCGATCCGGCCGACGATGCGCGAGAACCGATCGAGCGCGCCGCCGCGCAGCAAGGCATTCAGGTCGCCCAGCTTGCCGCGCTTGCGCTCGTAGCCCATCCAGACCCGCTCGCGGGGATTCCAGCGACGCGGACGATGTAACAGGAAAAAGACATCGTCGTCCCCGGCGCCTTCGGTACCGCGGTATTTTTCATTCAGCGCCGCGATGCGCTGTTCGGCCAGTTGCAGCAGCGGCTCGTCCTGTGGCAGCGTTTCTTCGCGCGCATCCGCAAAATCGGTGAGCAGACCGAATTGCAGGTGCGCGTCCCGATTGCCCAGGAAGCGGACTTCGAGCGCCTCGACCAGGTCCTCGACATTCTGTGCACTGTGAATGAACGTCGGAACCACGACCAGAGTCTGCGATTCCGGCGCAATGCCTTTGGCAAAATCCATGCGTGGCAGCGGCCGCGGCGTCACCATCAGGGTTGCCAGCCAGTTCACCAGGGCTACGGCAAGTTGACTGGTGCCGAGTATCGCCAGGATGCCGCACAGCACCAGAAGCCAGCCGCGCGCCCCGCTGGCATGGGCTTGCGCGAGCAGGCCCCCCGCGAATGCCGCCGTCAGCAGTGCGATCGGCCCGAGATAAATGTAGCGGCCGGAGATGCGCTGCAACGCCAGGGAAGCGGGAACCCGCATTCGGGTCACGGCTTCCAGCTGCGGCAAGCCTCGGCCGACGAGGTAGAAACCGACATGCGCGGCGCGATCGTCGCCATCGTTCCGCGCCGCGGCCTCGCGCGCCAGTTGCAGGCAGCTGCGCGCCACCTGGTCCTCGGCGAGCCCGCTGCGCCTGGCGATCTTTTCCAGCACGTGGCGATAGTGGTCGCGGGTGGCAAAGTCCATCCGGCCGTACACGCCGCCGGGGTCCTCGCGCAAAGTGCGTTCGGCGACGCTCATCGTTTCGACGAACGCGTGCCAGTCGGTCGCGGCCAGCAGGCGCAGACTGCCGATGCTGTTGCTGATGGAGACCTGGTCGGCGGCCTGCTGCTGGTTTTCCGACTGCACCAGTTGCTCGATCGACAGGCCGAGTTCCGAAAGCCGCTGCTCGATCCAGTTGAGCGGCATCGCCAGCGCCGCGCTCTGCCCTTGCAGCCGCCGCGCAAGTTCCGCCACGAAGGAACTGCTCATGGGCGGGTTGGACCGTGCCATGTCCGCGACCACCAGGATCAGGCTCTTGGGGTCATTCTGGGCGGTCTCCGTCATCTCGTCCGCCCAGAAATCGGCCAGATCCCGGCCCGTGCGATGGGCGATGAGGCGCGTTCCCACGCGGCGCAGATTCTCGATCAGCGCCAGACGCAGCATGATCGGAACGGCCCACAGTTCGCCGAGGGTCAACGTGGTGACGGTCTGGTAGGCCGCGATGAAACGGCCGAAACTCTCCGGGTCCACCTGTCCGTCGCCGTGGGATATGGTTTCCAGCGCGATGTCGTAGACCCGCGGCAGCCCGGCCGACGGGCCGTTGCCCAGGCGCGGCAGTTCGCGACTGTAGTCCTTGGGCAGGTGCCTTCTGGCGGTGCGAATTTCCTCTTCGATGAGGTGGAAGTTATCGAGCAGCCATTCCCCGGCAGGCGTGCCCGGGCGCTTGTCCTGGATCGCCGCTGTCAGCAGTTCGCAGGCCCTGAGCAGCACGCCTCCGTTCTCTGCGAGGCGGGTGAGCAGCAGGTCGCGGGCGCGTTTGGCCCCCAGCGAATGCGAGGCCGCCAGCGCCTTGCCGTGCTGCTCCATCTGATCGGCGCTGAACAGCTCCGATCGCAGCGGCGGCTCTTCGATCGCGTAATCGGCCATCCAGCCGCCGCGCCGGAACAGCGCCAGAACCTGGAGCAGGCTTCGAGCAACGCTATTGCCGCTGATCTTCAATCGTCCAGCTTTCTTGTCGATCGCTACGGGTTCATGGTAGTCATTTGAATGTGCTGCAGCGCATTGTCGCTCTTTCGTGCGTACTCTCGCTGCGCCGGACCGGCGCGCGACAGCGCACGCGCTTCGCCGCGGCTACGACATATCGGCGCTCCGCGTGCTTGCGGGCATGAAGGAAACGGACCTCCGCGACCCGTACTACGGCGGGCCGGAGGGATTCGAGCAGGTGCTGGACATGGCAGAGGCCGCCGCACGCGGCCTCGTCGACCATGTCCGGGGTTACTTGTCGCGCGTTTCGACCTGAACCAGCTCTTCTGAAGCGGGCTGGATAACCGGCTTTTCGCGCCGGGGCCGCCCCAGCTTGACGGGTTCGGGCTCGGGGGCCGGTTGCCCGGCCTTCGAGGCATCGGTCTCCACCATCTGAAGTCCCGCGCTGGCGAGCAACTCCTTGGGATCCACGCGCGGTACTTCGACCCTCGGCGCTTCGATGCGAGGCGCTTCGATGCGCGGTTCCTCACTTTGGGGCGCTTGCTCCCGGACTTGTTCTTCCATCCCGGGTACGAGCGCGAAGGAGGGCGGTGATTCGGGCTGCGGCGCGGGCGCGTGATGCGCCTGCGATTCGGCCTCGTGCATTTCTGCTTCGCGTTGCTGTTTCAGGCGGTGTTCCTCGAGCTGCTGCGCATAGACGGACTGATCCGGACGCGACTGCGCCGGACGCGGTTGGTCCGGCCGGCGTTCGCCACGCTCGGCGCGCT
>MEQQ01000140.1:4485-4754 GCA_001770285.1 Betaproteobacteria bacterium RBG_16_66_20 | reverse complement strand
CGCCCCGGCCACGGCCGCCACGGCCGCGGCGCCCGCGGCGATGCTCTTCGCCTTCCTGCTGCGGCGGGCGCGTTCCGTCCAGGCCGGATGGTTGCGCACGCTGCTGCTGTTGCTGGGGCGCACGCGGCGGGCGCTGGTCCGGACGCCGCTCGCCCTGCGGACGCTCGGATGGCTGGCGCTCGACCGGCGCGAGTTCGCCTTGCTGCTGCTGGATCTCTCCCTGCGGGCCATCGGCCTGGGGCCGCTCCTGCCTGCCCTGGGGAAGGTCC
>MEQQ01000140.1:0-4473 GCA_001770285.1 Betaproteobacteria bacterium RBG_16_66_20 | reverse complement strand
GGGCGCTGGTCCCGGCGCTGCGGCTGATCGCGCCGCGCGTCGCGATCGCCGCGCGGCTGGTCCCGCCTCGCCTCGCGATCGCCACGCGGCTGGTGATCGCGCCTGCCGTCGCGCTGGTGATCGCGCCTGCCGCCGCGTTCACCGCGGCGCTGGTCCTGACGGTCGCGCGCCTCGTCGCGCGGCCGTTCCTGGCGCTGCTGCCGCTGGGGACGCGCGACCGGCTCATTGGCCGCGGCAGCCTGGTCGGCCGGTTTCTCGGTCTTGAGCCAGCCGAACAGGCGGCCGAGGAATCCCGAGCGCGCGGGTTCCACCGCCGCCGCTGCGGCCGGGGCAGGCGCTGCCGCGCGCGCGCTTTGCGCCCGGGGCAGCGGTTCCGGAACGACCGGCGCCGGCTGGTCGGGCACGATGCCTTGCACGGCTGCCTGCGGGCGTTCCTTCTTCGGTTCGCTGTCCTTGCCCAATGCCTGGGGCTCCTCGGGCTGCTCGACCAGCTCGTAGCTCGTTGGCACGTGCTCCATCTGGTTCAGTTCGTCGTGCTTCAGGCGCTGCACCTTGTAGTGCGGCGTCTCCAGGTGTGCGTTGGGCACCAGCACGATGTTCACCTTGATCCGTGCCTCCAGTTTCTGGATCTCGGCGCGCTTTTCGTTCAGCAGGAAAGAGGCCACATCGACCGGCACCTGCGCGTGGACTGCGCCGGTGTTCTCCTTCATCGCTTCTTCCTGGATGATGCGCAGCACATGCAGCGCCGTGGACTCGGTGCCGCGAATGAAGCCGGTGCCGCTGCAGCGCGGGCAGTTGATGTGCGCGGTCTCCTCCAGCGAAGGCTGCAGGCGCTGGCGCGACAGCTCCATCATGCCAAAGCGCGAAATCTTGCCGACCTGCACCCGCGCGCGGTCATGCCGCAGCGCGTCGCGGAAGCGGTTCTCGACCTCGCGCTGGTTCTTCTGCGATTCCATGTCGATGAAATCCACCACGATCAGGCCGCCGAGGTCGCGCAGCCGCAGCTGGCGGGCGACTTCTTCGGCCGCCTCCAGATTGGTGCGGAACGCGGTTTCCTCGATGTCGTGGCCCTTGGTGGCGCGCGCCGAATTGACGTCGATCGCGACCAATGCCTCGGTGTGGTCGATCACGATCGCGCCGCCTGAAGGCAGGTTTACGTGCCGGCCGTAGGCGCTCTCGATCTGGTGCTCGATCTGGAAGCGGGAGAACAGCGGCACGTCGTCGCGGTAAAGCTTGACCTTGGCGACGTTGGCCGGCATCACGGTCTGCATGAAGGCGCGCGCCTGTTCGTAGATCTCCTCGGTGTCGATCAGGATCTCGCCGATGTCCGGCTGGAAGTAGTCGCGGATCGCGCGGATCACCAGGCTCGATTCGAGATAGATCAGGTACGGCTTCTGGGCCGGCTCCCGGCCCGCGGCGTCGATCGCCTGCCACAGCTGCAGCAGGTAGTTCAGATCCCATTGCAGTTCCTCGACCGAGCGCCCGATCGCGGCGGTGCGCGCGATCACGCTCATGCCTTCCGGGACCACCAGCTGGTCGATGGTGTCGCGCAGTTCGTTGCGGTCCTCGCCCTCGACGCGGCGCGAGACGCCGCCGCCGCGGGGATTGTTCGGCATCAGGACCAGGTAGCGTCCGGCCAGGCTGATGAAGGTGGTGAGCGCCGCACCCTTGTTGCCGCGTTCGTCCTTCTCGACCTGGACGATGAGGTCCTGGCCGTCGGTCAGCGCGTCCTGGATCCTGGCACGGCCGACATCGATGTCGGGGCGGAAGTAGCTGCGGGCCACCTCCTTGAAGGGCAGGAACCCGTGCCGCTCCTCGCCGTAATCGACGAACGCGGCTTCGAGGCTGGGCTCGATCCGGGTGATGATGGCTTTGTAGATGTTGCTCTTGCGCTGCTCCCTTGCGGCCGATTCGATGTCGAGGTCGACCAGCTTCTGGCCTTCTACGATGGCGACGCGCAGTTCTTCCTGCTGGGTCGCGTTAAACAACATGCGTTTCACTTATCTGTTCTCCTGCGCGCGCAGGAGCTATGTTGCCCGGATGCTCAGTGTTCTCCTTGGGGGAAAAGACCAGTCAAATGGACCACGCTGTCAGCGCGCGTTTCCAGTACCATCGCTACTTCCGGTGAGCGAAATTAACCACTGCACTTCGGGCCCGGCAAATGGCCGGGCAGGAGGCGGGTTGCAGGTTCCGGCGCGTGGTTAGCAGTGGCTAAAAACCGACACGTCTTGTGGTTCCTGTGCCTCGCAACTCGAAGCCAGTTCCCGGATTGTATTGAAAATGAATGACTTAAGCAAGGCTCGTGCGAACACGCCTAAGCCGCAGGCGCTAACCCTCGTGGTTGGCGAGGAAAGCGCAGCGCAGCGCCTCGACAATTTCCTGCTGCGCCGTCTCAAGGGCGTGCCGAAAAGCCATGTCTACCGCGTGGTGCGCAGCGGCGAAGTGCGGGTCAACAGCGGCCGGGTAAAGCCCGACTACCGGGTCCGGATCGGCGACAAAGTCAGGATTCCGCCAATCCGGGTTTCCGCTTCCAATCCCAAACCCCCGTCAAAGCCGTTCGGCTTGCCGATCGTGCATGAAGATCCATCCCTTCTGGTCATCGACAAACCGTCCGGCATCGCGGTCCACGGCGGCAGCGGGGTCAGCTACGGGGTCATCGAGTCGCTGCGCGCGGCGCGCCCGCAAGCGAAGCTGCTGGAGCTTGCCCACCGCCTCGACCGCGACACCTCCGGCCTCCTCGTGATCGCAAAGAAGCGCAGCGCCCTGGTCGAGCTGCACCGCATGCTGCGCGAAGGCGAAGTCGAGAAGATCTACGTTGCCGTCGTCAAAGGCGCGCCGGGCAGGAAGCAGTTCGACATCACCGAGTCGCTGCACAAGTACGTCAATGCGAAAGGGGAGCGGCGCGTCGCCGTGAAGGAGGGAGGCCTGTCCGCCGTTACAAGGATAAAACTCCTGGAGAAAAGCAAAGACTTCAGCCTCGTCCAATTGCGTCTCATGACCGGCCGCACGCATCAGATCCGCGTGCACCTCGCCCACGCCGGCCATCCGGTCGTGGGAGACGACAAATACGGCGATTTCGAGCTCAATCGCGCGCTCGCCCGGCAGGGCGTGAAGCGCCTGTTCCTGCACGCGCGCCGGCTTGCGTTCAAGCACCCTGTCGATGGCAACCGGGTCGTTCTGGAGTCGCCGCTGCCGGACGATATGCAGCGCTTTTGCGTGTCCAATTTTGGTAATGTCATCGTATGAACCGGCGCGACAGCATCGCCGCACTCGCCGCACTCGCCGCAGCGTTGCCGCTCGCTCGCGCACAGCAGTCCGTGAAAATCTTTCGGATAGGACTTCTGTCGCCGTTTTCGCCTTCCGCTGCCGCTGCCTGGCACGAGGCGTTCCGCCAAGGCCTACGCGACCTGGGATGGGTTGAGGGCAAGAATATCGGCATCGAGTACCGGTTTGCCGAAGGAAGAAACGATCGCATCCCTGACCTCGCCGCCGATGTTGTGCGTCTCAAGGTTGACATCATCGTCGCTGACACCACGTCCTCCGCGCTTGCCGCCAAGAAGGCGACCCGGGCGATTCCGATAGTTGTTGCTTCTGGCGGTGACACCGTTGCAAGCGGGCTAGTTGACAGCCTGGCGCGGCCGGGAGGCAACGTCACAGGGTTGGATCAGATTTCTCCGGAGCTGGGCGGGAAACGGCTGCAATTGCTCAAGGAAATTACGCCCAAACTTTCCCGTGTGGGCGTGCTTTGGAATCCGCAGAGCCAAGCCTCCGCGCTCAATTGGAAAGAACTTCAACGACCCGCACGACAATTGGGCATTCAGCTTCACTCGATGGAGGTTCGGAGCGCGGGCGGCTTGGATAAGGCATTTGAAGGGGCAACTAGGTCCCGGATTGACGCCGTGGCCATCATGCCGGACCCGGTGTTTGTTACAAACCTCGAACGAATCGCCGAACTTGCGGCACAGCACCGCCTGCCGTCGATATTTCACCTAGGGGAATTTGCGTACGCCGGCGGTCTCCTGGCGTTCGGGCCCGACCGTGCCGACCTGTTCCGCCGCGCCGCCACTTACGTGGACAAGATCTTCAAGGGCGCCAAGCCGGGCGAGCTGCCGGTCGAGCAGCCGACGAAATTCGAGTTGGTCATCAATATGAAGACGGCAAAGGCGCTTGGCGTCGCGATTCCGCGAACGGTGCTCCTGCGCGCTGACCGGGTGATCGAGTAGCCGCATTGCCGGCAACGCCAGATTGGTTTGCAGGCCATGGCCGCGTTGATTACAATGCCATCAATGATTGCATAGGAACCCACAATGGCCAGCACCACAATTCGCAACCTCGACGCGCATACCAAGGCCCGCCTGCGCGTGCGTGCGGCGCACCGGCAGCGCTCCATGGAAGAAGAGGCGCGCAACATCCTGCGCACGGCGCTCGCCGAGAACGACAGCGCGCCGCGCAACCTTGCCGCCGCGATCGGCG
>MEQQ01000139.1:284-12231 GCA_001770285.1 Betaproteobacteria bacterium RBG_16_66_20 | reverse complement strand
TCGGAGGGCGCGCGCCAGTCGCCGCGCGGCGACAGCGAGCCCCCCGAACCCACCTTCGGGCCGTTGGGCAGGGCGCTCCTCTTGAACTGGCTGGTCTGGAAGAACCGCGCGAGGAACACCCCCAGCCACCTGCGAATTTCGCCCAGCGTGTACTTGTCCTGCCAAGCGTGCCAGGCGAGGAACGCCACCTTCGATGGCGCATAGCCGAAGCGCAGCGTGTAGTAGAGGTGGAAATCCTGCAGCTCATAGGGACCGATGACGTCTTCGGTTTTCTGATCCGGTTTCAATTCCGGAGAAATTTCGGTCGCGAGAACGCGGGCGAGCGCCTTGCTTACCGCGTCGTTGAACTGCCCGGATTTCGCCACCCAGCCGATCAGGTGCCGGATCAGGGTCTTGGGCACGCTCACGTTGACGTTGTAGTGCGACATATGGTCTCCAACGCCATATGTGGACCAGCCGAGCGCCAGCTCCGAGAGGTCGCCGGTGCCGACCACCAGGCCGCCCTGGTGGTTGGCGAGGCGGAACAGGTGGCTGCTGCGCTCCCCCGCCTGCACGTTCTCGAACGCGATGTCGTACTGCTTGCGGCCTTTGGCGTAGGGGTGGCCCAGGTCGCGGAACATCTGCATGCAGGAGGGCCGGATGTCGATCTCCCCGGCGCTGGCGCCCACCGCGCGCATCAGCTGCCAGGCGCTGGAGCGGGTGCGCGTCGAGGTGGCGAAGCCGGGCAGGGTGTAGGCGAGGATGTTCGTCCTCGGCAGGCCGAGCTCGTCCATGACGCGCGCGCAGACGAGCAGCGCCTGCGTGGAGTCCAGCCCGCCCGAGACGCCGATGACGAGCTTTTGCGTGCCGGTGGCGCGCAGCCGCGTGGCGAGGCCTTCGACCTGGATGCGATAGACCTCTTCGCAGCGCGCATCGCGCGTCGCCGGGTCGCCGGGCACATAGGGAAATTTCCCGATCTTTCTTGCCAGTTTCGAAACGCCCTTGAAAACAGGCAGGGAAAATTCCACCGTCCTGAAGCGCGCGATCTCGGCGGCGTGCCGCCGCGCCGATTCGCCGAAGGAGTTCTGCCGCATGCGGTCGGCTTCCAGCCGGTCGAGGTCGAGGTCGGCGAGCGTGAGCTGCGCGCGGCTCGAAAAGCGCTGCGACTCGGCGAGCAGCGAGCCGTTCTCGTAGGCCATCGCGTGCCCGTCCCAGGCGAGGTCGGTGGTGGATTCGCCCGCGCCCGCGGCGCTGTAGAGGTAGGCGGCGATGCAGCGCGCCGACTGGTTGGCGGCGAGCTCGCGGCGGTACTGGTGCTTGCCGATGACCACGTTGGAGGCCGACAGGTTGGCGATCACGGTCGCCCCGGCGAGCGCGGCATAGGAGGAGGGCGGCGCCGGCACCCACAGGTCCTCGCAGATCTCGGCGAACAGCCGCAGTCTCGCATTTTCCCTCAGCCTGAAGATCAGGGGACCGAAAGGCGCGCTCTGGCCCGCGAGAACGATATCCTTCGCCAGATCCCCGCCCGGGGTGAACTGGCGCAGTTCGTAGAACTCGCGGTAGTTCGGCAGGTAGGTCTTGGGCACCACGCCGAGCAGCCGCCCGCCGCAGACCAGCGCCGCGCAGTTGTAGAGCAGGCCGTCGGCCACCACCGGCAGGCCGACGAAAGCCGCCAGCGGCAGGCGCCTGGAGCGCGCGAGCAGCCAGGCGAGCGCCTGTTCGGATGCGCGCAGCAGCGCCTGCTGGTGGAACAGGTCCTCGCAGCTGTACGCGGACAGCCCCAGTTCCGGGAACACGGCGACGACGGCCCTGCTCTTCGCCGCCGCGCGCATCAGGGCGAGCGTCGCCGCGGCGTTCGCCATCGGATCGCCGATGCGCACCAGCGGAGTGGCGAGCGCGACGCGCACGAAACCCTGGCGGTAAAGGTTGAAGAAGCGGTCCCGGGAGCCCATGGAAGGGCATTTTACGCCATGTCTGCTATGGTGTATAAAGCCATATGTTCGAAGAGTGCGTTGTTCTGGGGAATGGTTTTTCCACGAAGATTTCTTTTCTGCACGGTAAGCGCTACAGCCTTTCCTTCCGCAGTCAGGAAAATCTGCTCGTTGAATACAAAGGCGAGGGCAGGAAGCACGTCAGGACGCTGCGCGGGCGTGCAAGCGCTTACGAATTCAAGTCGGTCGAACAGCTCAGGTACGACTTCGAGCGCGATGCCGAAGACGCTCTACGTCAGGGTTAGCGCGCAGGCCGACGCGCTCGACCGCTTCGAGGCGGCCTGGCACCTCGCCTCGGGCCGCGCCGCGCCGGCGCCGCTGGCGGTGCTGTCCTTCGCGGACCTGCCGCTGCTGATGAAGCATCTGACACCCGCGCGGTGGGAGCTGTTGAAGCAATTGAAAGCCGCCGGACCGCTGACGATTCTTGCGTTGGCAAAGCAGCTGCAACGCGATTACAAGAACGTGCATACCGACGTGTCGCGCCTGATCGAATTGGAATTGATCGCAAGAACCGAATCGTCTCTGGTCCGCGTCGCATGGGACGCGGTGCGCGCCGAGCTGCGGCTCGGCGCCTGACCCCGCGCTACAGCCACTTCGCCTTGCGGAAGCGCCGGAACAGCACGATGTCGATCGCGGTCATCACGAACAGCGCGAACGGGTAGCCCCAGACCCATTTCAGCTCGGGCATGTGCTCGAAATTCATGCCGTACACGCCGGCGACCATGGTGGGCACCGCGACCAGGGCGGCATAGGCCGCCAGGCGCTTGGTGACTTCGCTCTCGCCGATGGTGATCATCGCGAGGTTGACCTGGATCGCGGTGGCGACGGTGTCGCGCAGCGAATCGAGCGACTGGTTGAGGCGCACCAGGTGGTCGTAGACGTCGCGGAAATACTCCCCCAGGCCGTGGCAGACCTGCGGCACGCGGCCGCCGTAGAGCTTGCCCACGGCATCCATCAGCGGCGCGGTCGCATGCTTGAGCGTGGTGACCTTCTGCTTGACGTAGTACAGCGCCTCGATGTTGGCGCGCGGCGAGGTGTTGGCGAAGATGCGCTCCTCGATCGCCTCGAGCTCGGTCTCGAGCGCATCGAGCAGCGGGAAGTAGCGGTCCACCACCTTGTCCATCAGCGCGTAGAGCACGTAGCCCGCGCCGTGCCGCAGCAGCTCGGGCTCGCGCTCGCAGCGGGTGCGCACGCTCTGGAGGCCCAGCTCGGTGCGGTTGCGGATCGAAAGGACGCCGCTCGGGCTGGTGAAGATGCTCACTTCGCCGACCCGGAGATCCTCGCCCGCGGCTTCCACCACGTGCAGCACGGTGAACAGCTCGTCGCCGTACTCCTCGATCTTGGGCCGCTGGTGGCCGTGGCGCGCGTCCTCGACCGCGAGCGGGTGCAGGTGGAATTCCCTGCTCATCTCGTCGATTTCGGCATCGGTGGCGTCGAGCAATGCCACCCACACGAAGCAACCCGGCCTGGCGAGGTAGTCGTGGATCTGGCTCTGCGCGATATCCGCGAGCTTCTTGCCGTCCTGGTAGGCGGCGCAGTTGACGAGCATGGAGAAAAGGAATCAGGTAATTTTTTTGTACCCGAATGTTACTCCGATACAATCCGCGCGACCCTCCAGGAACCACGCCGCCCCATCTTCCTGCGCCCCGCTCCCCGCCCGTGAAGACACCCGCTCCAGCACGCGATGCCGCAACCGTGGTCGTACTGCGCGACGGCGCGCGCGGTCTCGAGGTCTACCTGGTGAAGCGCAGCCGCACGGTGGATTTCATGGCCGGCGCACACGTGTTTCCGGGGGGCCGGCTGGACAAGGCCGACAGCTCTCCGTCCACCTGCGCGCTGCTCTCGGCCGAAGCCTCCGACCTGCATGCGCGGCTCGGCGAGGCGCTGCCCGCGGCCCACGCCGCGGGGCTGTTCGTTGCCGCGATCCGCGAGACCTTCGAGGAGGCCGGGCTGCTGCTCGGGCGCCTCGCGGCGGGCTGGGGCGCTGACGACGCCCGCCGCGCGGTCGCGAAAGGCGCGCTGTTTTCGACGCTGGTGGAGCATCTGGACGCCAAGGCGCTCGTGCCGTGGGTGCGCTGGGTGACGCCCGAGATCTCGCCCAAGCGCTTCGATGCGCGGTTTTTCCTCGCGCGCGCGCCCGAAGGCCAGGAGGCGCGCGTGGACGGCCACGAGGCGACCGAGGGTTTGTGGATCACCCCGGGCGAGGCGCTGGAACGCTGGGCCGAAGGCGACATGCTGCTCCCCCCGGCCACGGCGAAGAGCATCGATGCGCTCGCGGTCCACCGCACGGTGGAGGCGGCGCTCGCGGCAGCGGCGGCGCGGCGCCCGCCGCCGGTGCTGATGCCGCTGGTGTGGAACGAGGACGGGCGGGCCTACATTTCGCTCCCGGGCGATCCCCGCCATGCGATGCCCGACGTGCTGGGCGGCCGCATCTTCCGCGTCCAGCTGCTGGAAGGGCGCTACCGGGCGGTCAAGGCGGCATAACCCGGATAAAGTGCCGGATAAAATACCGCTTTTCCCCCCGGACCAGCGATGCCCGTAATGCCGGAAATCAGCCAGCGCGCGCAGTCCCTCGGCACCGAGAATGCCTTCGTGGTGCTCGCCGAAGTCAACGCGCTCGCGCGCCAGGGCAAGGACATCATCAGCTTCTGCATCGGCCAGCCCGACTTCCCCGCGCCCGTGCACGTGCAGGAGGCGGCGATCCGGGCGATCCGCGAGGGCAAGCACGGCTATACGCCCTCGGCCGGGATAGATCCGCTGCGCGAGGCGGCGGCCCGCTATATGTCAGGCATGCGCGGCGGCCTGCCGATCCGGCCCGAAGACGTGGTGATCGGCGCCGGCGCCAAGCCCTTCATCGCCTACGCGATCCTCTCCACCACCGACCATGGGGCCGGGGACGAGGTGATCTACCCCAACCCGGGATTCCCGATCTACGAGTCGCAGATCACCGCCTGCGGCGCGATACCGGTGCCGGTGCAGCTGAAGGAGGACCGGGACTTCGCCTTCGACCCGGCCGAACTCGAAAAGCTCATCACGCCCAGGACCAGGCTGCTGATCCTGAACTATCCGCACAATCCCACGGGTGGTCTGCTTTCGAGAAAAGAATTGCAAGCTGTAAGTTCGATACTGCAAAAGCACCCCCAAATCTGGGTCTATGCGGACGAGATCTATTCGCGCCTGTGCTACTCGGGCGAGTTCTTCTCGATCGCGCAGCTGCCCGGGATGTACGAACGCACCATCATTTCCGACGGCGCCTCCAAGACCTGGGCGATGACCGGCTGGCGCATCGGTTTTGCCTCGAACCCCAGGCTCGCGCCCGCGTTCACGCGCTGGATCACCAATACCGAATCCTGCGCCTCGCAGATCTCGCAATGGGCCGCGCTCGAGGCGATCAACGGGCCGCAGGATGCAGCCGAAATGATGAAGCAGAGTTTTCTTGATAGAAGAAATTTAATCGTGAAAATATTGAATGAAACCCCCGGCATCAGTTGCAGGACGCCCGGCGGCGCGTTCTACGCCTGGCCGAACGTCACCGAAGCCTGCCGCATGGTCGGCGCCGCCGATTCCGAGGAGTTCCGCAAGCGGCTGCTGAACGAAGCCGGCGTCGCGGTGCTCGCAGACATCCATTTCGGCGCGCGCGTGCCCGGCGAAGGCCAGCACCTGCGCTTCTCCTACGCCGCCTCCAGGCAGGCGATCGAGCAGGGCATCGCGCGCATGGCCGATTTCATCCGGGAGAACACCCGCAAGGTGGCTTGACTTGACCGACTGGCGGCCCAGCGTCACCGTCGCCGCCATCGTCGAGCGCGGCGGCCGTTTCCTGTTCGTGGAGGAGGTCCAGGACGGGCGGCGCGTGCTCAACCAGCCCGCCGGCCACCTCGACCCCGGAGAAACCCTGGTCGCGGCCTGCGCCCGGGAGGTGCTCGAGGAAACGGCGCACCGCTTTGTGCCCACCGCGCTGGTGGGCATCTACCGCTGGCGCTACGCGCCCGCCGATGTCACTTTCCTGCGCTTTTGTTTTTCGGGTGCCGTTTCCGGAATCGACCAGTCCAGGGCATTGGACAAGGAGATCGTCGCGCTTCACTGGCTCACTCCGGCGGAGCTGACAGAACGCTCCTCGATGCACCGCTCGCCGCTGGTGCAGCAATGCCTGGACGACTACCTCGCCGGCCGCAATTTTTCCCTCGAGCTGCTGTCCAAGACCCATGGGTGAAAGGATCGTCGTCGGCATGTCGGGCGGGGTGGACTCCGCGGTGGCCGCGCTGCTGCTCAAGCGCGAGGGCTACGACGTCGTCGGCCTGTTCATGAAGAACTGGGAAGACGACGACGACGACGAGTATTGCTCGACGCGCGAGGACCTGATCGACGCCGCGGCGGCGGCCGACGTGATCGGCATCGAGCTGGAGGCGGTGAATTTCGCCGCCGAGTACAAGGAGCGCGTGTTCGCCGAGTTCCTGAGGGAATACCAGGCCGGACGCACGCCCAACCCGGACGTGCTGTGCAATGCCGAGATCAAGTTCAAGGCATTCCTGGACCACGCGATGGACCTCGGCGCCACGCGCATCGCGACCGGGCATTACGCGAGGGTCTTTGAGAAGAACGGTCTGTATGAGCTCCACCGGGGAGCGGATCCAGAGAAGGACCAGAGCTATTTCCTGCACCGGCTGACGCAGGCTCAGCTCTCGAAGGTCATTTTTCCAATAGGAAATCGAGTGAAAGGCGAGGTCCGCCGCATCGCGCGAGAGGCGGCCCTGCCGAACCACGCGAAGAAGGACTCGACCGGCATCTGCTTCATCGGCGAGCGGCCGTTCCGCGAGTTCCTCAACCGCTACCTGCCGCGCGAGCCCGGGCCGATCATGACGCCCGAAGGCCTGCGGATCGGAACCCACATCGGGCTCGCGTTCTACACCATCGGGCAGAGGAAGGGCATAGGCATCGGCGGCGCGGGAGACGCCTGGTACGTGGCGCAGAAGGACCCCGGCTCGAATTCCCTGATCGTGGTGCAGGGCCACGATCACCAGCTTCTCCTGCGGCGCTCGCTCAAGGCCGAGGACGCGAGCTGGATCGCCGGCGCCCCGGCGTCAGGCTCGACGCATTCGGCCAAGACGCGTTACCGCCAGGCCGACTCGGCGTGCATCGTGACGCGCTCGGCGGACGGCGAAATCGCGGTGGAATTCGCCCAGCCGCAATGGGCGGTCACGCCGGGCCAGTCGGTGGTGCTCTACGACGGCGCGGTGTGCCTGGGCGGTGCGGTGATCAGTTGAGGCTCGCCGTCGTTCCCGCGAAAGCGGGAACCTGGGTTTTCGACGATGGGCCCCCGCCTTCGCGGGGGCGACGCCACTATGCTTTCGGGGCGGTGTCGGCGAACGCGGGGCGCTCCATCAGCTTGTCGTAGTGGCGCGCGAGGTTCGCGTATTCGCTGCGCCACTCGATGCCGCCGGGCTTGCGGAATTCGACCCAACCCAGGCAGCAGCCGAGCGCGATGTCGGCCAGCGTGTAGCGGTCGCCGTGGCACCAGGGTTTGTCGCCCAGCTCGGCGGCGATCGTCGCCAGGCCGCGCTTGAGCTTGCCGGCCTGCTTTGCGGCCCAGGCCTGGCTCTGCTCCTTCTTCGGCCGCAGCGATTCGTAACGCAGCAGCAGGCCCGCGTCCAGCGAGCCGTCGGCGAGCGCCTCCCAGCGGCGCACCGCGACGCGCTCGCGGTTGTCCTCCGGAATCAGGCGCGAGAGCGGCGAGACGGCGTCGAGGAATCCGACGATCACGCGCGAATCGTAGAGCGCGGTGCCGTCGTCCAGGATCATCGCCGGTATCTTGCCGAGCGGGTTGTGGGCGTTGACCGGGTTCTCCGGCGGATTGACGTCCACGATTTCGAAGTCGCAGTCGATCTTCTTCTCCGCGAGGACGATGCGCACCTTGCGGGTATAGGGGCTGGTAACGGAGCCGAGTAGTTTCATGACGGGCGCGGATTATATAATAAGCGCATGGCTTCCCCGCTCACCGCGCTGTCGCCGCTCGACGGCCGGTATGCCAGGTCCGCAGATCCCCTGAGGCCGTTCTTCAGCGAATACGCGCTGATCCGCTACCGCGTGCGCGTCGAGCTCGCGTGGCTGATGGCGCTTGCCGCCGAACCGGCGATCGCCGAACTGAAGCCGTTTTCCAGGGCCACCCTGGCCGGGCTGAAACAGCTGCTCGCGAATTTTTCCGAAAATGATTCGCAACAAATAAAAGACATCGAGGCCGAGACCAACCACGACGTCAAGGCGATCGAGTACTGGCTGAAGGCCCGCCTGGGCAGGAACCGCGAAGTGCAGGGCGCCCTCGAGTTCATCCACTTTGCCGCTACCTCCGAGGACATCAACAATCTCGCCTACGCGCTGATGCTCACCGAGTCGCGCGAGCAGGTGATGCTGCCGAAGCTGGACCAGATCATCGCCGTGCTGCGCGAGGCCGCGCAGCGGCACGCGGCCCTCGCGATGCTTGCACGCACCCACGGCCAGCCGGCCTCGCCGACCACGCTTGGCAAGGAGCTCGCCAACTTCGTGCACCGCCTGCGGCGCGCGCGCACCCGGATCGCGGTGGTGCCGCTGCTGGGCAAGATGAACGGCGCGGTCGGCAACTACCATGCGCACACCGTCGCCTACCCGAATTTCGACTGGGAGCGCTTCTGCGGACGCTTCGTGCAGGGGCTGGGACTGGAATTCAATCCCTACACGACCCAGATCGAGCCGCACGATTCGTTCGCCGAACTGTTCGACGCCTACGCGGCCGCCAATACCGTGCTGCTGGACCTCGACCGCGACCTCTGGGGCTATGTCTCGCTCGGCTATTTCCGGCAGAAGGCGAGGCCGGGCGAGGTCGGTTCCTCGACCATGCCGCACAAGGTCAATCCGATCGACTTCGAAAACTCCGAAGGCAACATCGGCGTCGCCAACGCGCTGCTGCGCCATCTCTCCGAGAAGCTCCCGGTGTCGCGCTGGCAGCGCGACCTGTCGGATTCGACCGCATTGCGGAACGCGGGCGGCGCGCTCGGGCATGCGCTGCTCGCCTACACCGCGTGCCTGCGCGGCCTCGGCAGGATCGAGGCCGATCCGCGTCGCATCGGCGAAGACCTGGATGCCAACTGGGAGGTGCTCACCGAGGCGGTGCAGCAGGTGATGCGCCGTCACGGGGTCGCGGGCGCCTACGAAAAGCTGAAGGCGCTCGCGCGCGGCAAGAGGCTCGACCGCAACAAGCTCGCCGCGTTCATCCGCGCGCTGCCGATCCCCGCGGACGCAAAGAAGCGGCTCCTCGCGCTGACGCCTTCGTCCTACACCGGTCTCGCCGCGCGGCTCGCCAAGCGTATCTGAGTCGCGGATGATTTACGCCGCGACGATTTTTCTGTCTTCGTTTCTGTTGTTCCTGGTGCAGCCGCTGATCGCGCGGCAGATCCTGCCCTGGTTCGGCGGCACCGCGGCGGTGTGGACCACCTGCATGCTGTTCTTCCAGACGCTGCTGCTCGCCGGCTACGCCTACGCGCACGCGGTCGACTCGAGGCTCGCGCCGCGCGCGCAGGCGGTGCTGCATTCGGTCCTGCTCGGCCTCGCGCTCGCGACGCTGCCGATCGCCCCGTCGGAAGGCTGGAAGCCGCTCGGCACGGAGGAGCCGATCTCCTACATCCTGCTGGTGCTCGCCGCAACCGTGGGGCTGCCGTATCTGCTGCTCGCCTCCACCAGCCCGCTGCTGCAGGCCTGGTTCGCGCGCGCGCGGCCCGGCATCGATCCGTACCGCCTGTTCGCGGTGTCGAACCTCGCGTCGCTGCTCGCGCTGATCGGTTATCCGCTCGCGGTCGAGCCGTTCCTCGGCAACCGCGAGCAGGTGATCTGGTGGTCGCTGCTGTTCGCTGCATTCGCGGTTCTGTGCGTCGCGCTGTCCTGGTCTGTTTCCGCAACGAATCAACGGCAAGAAATCAAACAGGAAGAAGACATTTCGCCCCCGCGCCGCGGCGACTATCTGCTGTGGCTCGCGCTCTCGGCGACCGGATCGGTGATGCTGCTCGCGGTGACCAACCACGTGACGCAGAACGTGGCCGCGATCCCGCTGCTGTGGCTCGCGCCGCTCACGCTGTACCTGCTCACCTTCATCATCGCCTTTGAAGGAGGCATGCTGGGCGGCAACCTGTACCGCGTGGAGATATTCTGGACCGCGGTGCTGGTCTGGCTTGCCGGCATGGCCTGGCTGCTGGTCGACACGAGCTACCAGTTCGACCTCTGGATGCAGCTCGGCATGTACCTCTCGGGTCTGTTCGTCGCCTGCATGTTCTGCCACGGCGAGCTGTACCGCGCGCGTCCGGCCGCGCGCCATCTGACCGCGTTCTACCTGACCATCGCCGCGGGCGGCGCGATCGGCGGGCTGCTGGTCGCGGTGGTGGCGCCCCTCGCGTTCAACGCCTACTACGAACTCGGGCTTGCGCTCGCCGCGCTGGCGCTGCTCGCCGCGGTGCGCTTCGCGCCGGTGAACCGGGTGGCGCGCTGGGCGAGCTTGGGCGTGCTGCTCGCGGTGGCGGGCAGCGCGGCCTACGACGGCACGCGCTTCCAGAACGACGTCCTCGCCTCGGCGCGCAACTTCTACGGCGTAATCCGGGTGAAGGAGTACGGCACGCCCGGCAGCGATTACCACTACCGGCGGCTGGTGCACGGCGTGATCATGCACGGCGAACAGGACATGACCGCCGAGGGCAGGCGCAGGCCGACGACCTACTACAAGGCGAGTTCGGGCGTCGGCGCGGCGCTGGCCGCGAGGCAGGCGCGCGGCGCGGTGCGGGTCGGCGTCATCGGGCTGGGCGCCGGAACGCTCGCCGCCTACGGCCGCAAGGGCGACCGGTTCCGCTTCTACGAGATCAATTCACGGGTGGTGTCGGTGGCGCGCTCGCAGTTCACGTTTCTCGCCGACAGCGAGGCCGCGCACGAGGTGGTGCTCGGCGATGCGCGCTTGAGCCTGGAGCGCGAGCCGCCGCAGGGCTTCGACCTGCTCGCGGTGGATGCGTTCTCCAGCGACTCGATCCCGATCCACCTGATCACCAGGGAGGCGCTCGCCGCGTACCTGCGCCACATGAAGCCCGACGGCATCGTCGCGTTCCACGTCTCGAACCGCTTCCTGAGCCTCGTGCCGGTGGTCGCGCGCCTCGCCAAGGAGCACGGCGCGCACGCGGTGCTGGTCTCGGACAAGGGCAAGGAGGGCGACGACGACCACACCACGACCGACTGGGTGCTGGTGTCGCGCGATCCCAAGGCGCTGCAAGCACCGGAGATCGAGGAAGCGTCGCCCGAAGCGCCGGAGGAGCAGGCCGGCTGGCGCACCTGGAGCGACGACTACTCCAACCTGGTGCAGATCCTGAGATAGCGGAAAGCTAGACGACTGCTCCTTCGTGCTCGTCCTTGCCGCGGTCCTTCCTGGCCGGGCGCACGAACTGGGTGCGGTCCACGCCGAGCCACATCACCAGCGGGCTTGCCACCAGCACCGAGGAGTAGATCCCGAAGCAGATGCCGATGGTGAGCGCGAGCGCGAAGTAGTGCAGCGCCGGCCCGCCGAACAGCAGCATCGTGGTGACCATCGCCTGGGTGGAGCCGTGGGTGATGATGGTGCGCGAAATCACGGCGGTGATCGCGCTGTCGATCACCTCGGGCACGCTCGCCTTGCGCATCTTGCGGAAGTTCTCGCGCACGCGGTCGAACACCACCACCGATTCGTTCACCGAATAGCCGAGCACCGCAAGCACCGCCGCGAGCACCGGCAGCGAGAACTCCCACTGGAAGAGGGCAAAGCAGCCCAGGATGATCACGACATCATGCAGGTTGGCGATGATCGCCGACAGGCCGAAGCGCCACTCGAACCGCAGCCACAGGTACAGCACGATGCCGATCGCGGTCACCAGCAGCGCGAGGGCGCCGTATTCGGCCAGCTCCTCGCCGACCTGCGGGCCGACGAACTCGACCCGGCGCACCTC
>MEQQ01000139.1:0-207 GCA_001770285.1 Betaproteobacteria bacterium RBG_16_66_20 | reverse complement strand
GCAGGCGGATCAGCACGTCGCGCGAGGAGCCGAAGTTCTGCACCTCGCCCTTCAGGCCGGCCTTGTCGAGCGTTTCGCGGATCGCCTCGACGTTGGCGCTGTCCCGGTAGTTCACCTCGACCAGCGTGCCGCCGGTGAATTCGACCGAGAAACTCAGCCCGTTGTAGGCGAGGAAAAAGACCGCGGCGAGGAACGTCAGCAGCGATA
>MEQQ01000138.1:9401-12443 GCA_001770285.1 Betaproteobacteria bacterium RBG_16_66_20 | reverse complement strand
TGGCCTTCTCGATCACCATCTCGGCGACCTGCACGTGGCGCGAGGCCGGCTCGTCGAAGGTCGAGGCGACCACTTCGCCGCGCACCGAGCGCGACATCTCGGTGACTTCCTCCGGGCGCTCGTCGATCAGCAGCACGATCAGCGCGACATCCGGGTGATTGGCGATGATCGCGTGCGCGATGTGCTGCAGCATCACGGTCTTGCCCGCCTTCGGCGGCGACACGATCAGGCCGCGCTGGCCCTTGCCGATCGGCGCGATGATGTCGATGATGCGGCCGGTGATGTTCTCCTCGGCCTTGATCTCGCGCTCCAGCTTGAACGCCTTGTCCGGATGCAGCGGGGTGAGGTTCTCGAACAGGATCTTGTGCTTGCCCGCCTCGGGCGTCTCGCCGTTGACCTTGTCCACCTTGACCAGCGCGAAGTAGCGCTCGCCGTCCTTGGGGGTGCGGATCTCGCCCTCGATGGTGTCGCCGGTGTGCAGGTTGAAGCGGCGGATCTGCGAGGGGCTGACGTAGATGTCGTCGGTGCTCGCGAGATACGATGTATCGGGCGAGCGCAAAAAGCCGAAGCCGTCGGGCAGCACTTCGAGCGTGCCGTCGCCGAAGATCGACTCGCCCTTCTTCGCCTGGTTCTTGAGCATGGCGAAGATCAGGTCCTGCTTGCGCAAGCGGTTGGCGCCGTCGACGCCGTTCAGGGTCGCCTTTTCCAGGAGTTCGGAGACGTGGAGGGTTTTGAGCTCTGAGAGTTGCATGTTCGGCCGTCAATAGTGCGTGGAGATGGAATGCGGCCCGGGCTGATGAAAGGCGGCAAGTGCTGCTGCCGGTTTCTTCTAGAGGAAGATGCGCTAGACCCAGCGCCGGGAATCAATTTACGGCGGCCATGCCGCCGCAACTCCCGCGCCGTCGTCCAATCCGGCGCGGTTACGAGCTAAAGAGTAGGGTTTTTAGATATTGCTGTCAAGGAACGCGGTGAGCTGGGACTTGGAAAGCGCCCCGACCTTGGTCGCCTCGACGTTGCCGTTCTTGAACAGCATCAGGGTCGGTATCCCGCGGATGCCGAACTTGGCCGGCGTCGACTGGTTCTCGTCGACGTTGATCTTGGCCACCTTCAGGCGCCCGCCGTACTCCTTGGCGACGGCCTCCAGGATCGGGGCGATCGACTTGCAGGGGCCGCACCATTCGGCCCAGTAATCCACCAGCACCGGGACCTCGGATTTCAGGACCTCGGGCTCGAAACTCTCGTCGGTAATATGCTGAATGCCGGAACTGCTCATGTCGCCTCTGTGTCGGGGGGGGTAATGCGGGAGCCCGTATTATGAGGCCTGGCCCCGGGGCTGTGCTAACCTCTTGATTGGCAAAACCTTATCGACCTCATGGCCTATATCGTCACCGAGAGCTGCATCAAGTGCAAATACACCGATTGCGTCGACGTCTGCCCGGTGGATTGCTTTCGCGAGGGGCCCAACATGCTGGTCATCGATCCCGACGAATGCATCGACTGCACCCTGTGCGTGGCCGAGTGCCCGGTCGAGGCGATCTACGCCGAAGACGACGTGCCCGACGCCCAGTGCGACTGGATCCCCCTCAACAAGGAGCTCGCCGCGCAATGGAAAGCCATCATCGAGCGCAAGCCCGCCCCCGCGGACGCCGACGAATGGGCCAAGGTGAAGGACAAAAAGAACCTTCTGGAGCGCTGATGAAACAGGTCTTGGGTTTGGTTTTCGCTGTGCTTGCCTTTACCCCGGCCTGGGGGCAGGTGAACCCCTTTACTGCCCTCGGCAAAGTCGTAACCGCCACCATGGACGCGCGCAGCAGGGCCGAGGTCACGGTCGACGGCGAGATCTACGCCGGGGCCTCCAGGCGGCTGCTGGAGGACAAGAAATCCGAATGGGCGGGCGTGACGGTGATGGTGTTCGCGCAGCACGTGGTGCTCGCGGGCGCGGTGAAATCGGGCGAGGTGAAAAAGCGCGTCGAGGAAATCGTCAAGCGCGATGCGAGGATCCGCTCGCTCAGGAACGAACTGCTGGTCGGCGATGTCGCCAGCCTTGCGCGCGACACCGCGCTCGAGGCCGAGATCAACGCGACGCTGACCGCGGCGCAGGGCGTTTCCTCCGTGAACATGCGCTGGTGCGCAACCGGCGGCCAGGTGGTGCTGATGGGTGTCGCCCAATCCCAGCAGGAAGCGGATGTTGCGACGCAGAGAATCCGCGGCATCAAGGGCGTCAAGGGCCTCAAATCGCACCTGCGCATGGTGCCCGCGAAAAAATAGCGAAACAGCGGTAACAACGGCGTAATCTCGGGGTTCTAAGCTAGCTCACGAATGCAAAACGGGAGACAGCGATGGATCGGCCGGTTGTTTCGCTTACCGCCGTGTTCCTGAAGGGCAAGCACGGCGGCTACGTCGGGTTCGTGGAAGAGCTGCCCAATGTGAATTCGCAGGGCCAGACCATCGACGAAGCGCGCGACAACCTGCAGCGCCTCGCCGCGGTGGTGTTCGAGGAGGAGCGCGCCCAGTCCGCCGAGCTGCTCGAGGGCAAGGACGTGGTGCGCGAGCAGTTCCAGGTGGAGATTCCCAGGGCCTGAGCGCGCGGCGCGCGCGGCTATACTCCGGCAGGATTTTCCGCCGGAGCGAACCGATGCGCAGCCTTGCCGTTTTTTCTCTCGCCGCCCTGCCCGCGCTGTGCGCCGCGCAGCAGCAGGTGGTGAAACCCCCGATCGCGGTCTACTGGATGAGCGCCGAAACCGCCGCCGGCATGAGCATGCCCGGTATGCCCGCGATGGCCGCCGGCATGATGGGGCCGCGCGGCCAGAGCGGGCGGAATCTCGTCCTGCAGCTCGGTTCGCAGCAGGCGGCGAGCGGTGAGCCGAAAGCCGAACACGCCATTCCGCCGGCATGAACATGGGGCCGATGCTGCCGCTCGCAACGCCGCGGCGCGAGCCGGCGGTGCGCGGCGAGCGCGAAATGCCCGAGGGCATGGAAAAGCCGCGCGGCAGGATGCTCCTCTACTGGGGCTGCGGCGAGAACCTGCGCGCGGGCCAGCCG
>MEQQ01000138.1:6970-9380 GCA_001770285.1 Betaproteobacteria bacterium RBG_16_66_20 | reverse complement strand
GTCGCCGAGGGCCGCACGCCGCCGAACCTGGTGTCGCGCCGCGTCGCGCGCCCTGCCGGCCCGGCCTTCGGCCGCAGCAAGACCTACGGCGACTGGCCAAATCAGGATCAGACCCGGCCGGAGCAGCCTCGGTCCGTGCCCGAGAACGCGTCGTTGCGGGGCGATCACGTCGTGAAGGGAAACTACTCGCCCGAGATCAGCTTCGCGCTGGAGAAGGATTTCCTCGACCGGGTCGAACTCGCGGCGAGCGGCAACAGCGTGCGCTGGAACGCGATCGCGAACGCGACCGGCTACTTCGCCACCGTGTACGGCGCGCAGAGCGAGAACGAGATCGTGTTCTGGTCCTCGAGCGAGTTCCAGGAAATGGGCGGCGCGCTGATGGACTACCTGCCGCCGGCGGAAGTGGCGCGCCTGATCCGCGAGAAGGTGGTGATGGAGCCCGGGACCGTGGAGTGCACGGTGCCGGGCGAGGTGGTGAAGAAGGCCGGAACGCCGTTGTTCAACTTCATCGCCTACGGCGAGGAGGCCAATTTCGTGCAGCCGCCGCGGCCCCAGGACCCGAAAGTGGCCTGGGAGCAGCGCTGGGCGGCCAAGGTGCGCTTCAAGTCCACCGCGTCGCTGTTGCTCGGGGAAAGAACTTCAAGACAGGAAACCAGGCGAAACGCCCCATCCGCTCCTGCGCCGCAGGCCAAGCCCGCGCCGGACCCGGTCGACCAGGGTGTTCGCGGAGGCATCAACGTATTGCGCGGCATCTTCGGCCGCTAGCCGGCCCAGCGGCCGGCGCGCCGCCCGGCTACCAGATCGCCTTCAGCCCGCGCAGCTTGCGCAGTTCGGCATCGGCGGTGACAAGCGGGACGCCGTATTCGAGCGCGGTCGCCGCGACGAGGCGATCGGCAGGGTCGCCGTGGCGAAACGCGTCGGTTTGTGCAAGTACGGCGATTTCCGGTGTGATCGGCAGGGCACGGATGTGGCGGGCCTGAAGCAGGTCACTGATGAACGCAGCGGGATCACCGCGCGCGTCGATTTTGCCCCTTGCGGCCAGCATCGCGATTTCCCACAGGCAGATGTCGCTGCAGGCGAGGCTGCGCGATTCGGTGCCCTCGGCCAGGGCTTGCTTCGCCCGGCGCGAAAGGCGCCTGGGTTCCAGGACGTCGAACACCATGACCTGGGTGTCCAATGTGATCAACGCTCTGCGTCCCAGGTTTCCTTCGGCATATGCATGATGTCGCCGACGATGCGTGCCCCGTTCTTGCGCATTTCCCCAAGGCGCTTGCGCGCCGCCTCGGCGCGATCCTGCTGCGGAACGATCCGGGCGACGACCTTGCCGTGGACCATGACCTCGAGCTCCTCGCCGCGCTTCACGCGGGCCAGATAGGCCGGCAGGTTCTGGCGTAACTCGGTTACCTTGACTTTGGCCATCTCCGTCCTTTCTGTACAGAAAAAGTGTACGTAAATCGCCGGCCGGGGTCAAGCGGGAACGGCTATCATTTCGTGGGATGGCGGAGGATCTTTCGCGCATGGAGAAGAACGAGCTGATCGCCCGCCTGGCCGAAGGCCACGCCGCGGGGATCACCGTCGTCACGCCCAACCGGCGCCTCGCGCAGGCGCTCGCGCGCGAGTTCGACGAGGGGCAGGCGGCCAAGGGCCTCACGGCCTGGGAAACGGCCGACATCCTGCCGGTGGACAGCTTCATCGAGCGGCTCTACGAGGATGCCCTTTACGCCGCAGGCGCCGAGAGCCTTCCCCGGCTCCTGTCCCCGGCGCAGGAGAGGGCGATCTGGGAGTCGGTGCTCTCGGCTGCCCCATTGCTCTCGGTCGCCGAGACCGCCGCGAACTGCGCCAAGGCCTGGCGCCTCGCGCATGCCTGGCGCATCCACGGGATGCTGGAAAAGTTTCCGGGCAATGACGACACGCGGGCCTTCGCCGGCTGGGCGCGCGAATACGCGAAGCGATGCCGCAAGGAGGACCTGGTGGATTGCGCCGTTCTGCCGGATTTGCTTCTGAAAAGTGGAAACAAAAGGCCAGGACTTCTCGTTGCGTATGGCTTCGACCTGCTGCCGCCGCAGACCGGCGATTTCCTGAATGCCTTTGACGTCGTTTCATGCCGCCCGGCGACGCAAACATCCAGGGCGGCAAAAACCGCGTTTCCTTCCGCGCGCCGCGAGCTCGAGGCGGCGGCGCAGTGGGCGCGCGCGCGCCTGGAGGCGGGCGCGAAGCGCATCGGCGTCGTGGTTCCCGATCTCCAGTCGCGGCGCACGGAGGTGCTGCGCGTGTTTTCGAACGTGATGCGCCCGGGGTGGAATCTGCCGGCAGCCGGGCGCCGCGCCATGCCGTTCGACATCTCCATCGGCGCGCCGCTGAGCGAGCATGCAATCGTCGATTTTGCCTTGCGCCTTCTGGATTTGAGTTG
>MEQQ01000138.1:6622-6888 GCA_001770285.1 Betaproteobacteria bacterium RBG_16_66_20 | reverse complement strand
GCGCTGCTCGACGCGAAATTGCGCGAACGACTGCCGCCGCGCCTGACGCTGGCGAAGCTGATCGGCGAGGTGCAGGGCCCTCCGCTCCTGCGTTCTGCGCTCGAGAATCTGTTCAACGTTCAAACAGGCCTGAAAGAAAGGGAACACGCGCCCCACTTCTGGGCGCGCCACTTCTCCGCGCTGCTCGAGGCGGCCGGCTTTCCGGGGGAGCGCGCGCCCGATTCGGCGGAATTCCAGGCGCGCGCCAGGTTCGACGAGCTGCTGGG
>MEQQ01000138.1:6353-6473 GCA_001770285.1 Betaproteobacteria bacterium RBG_16_66_20 | reverse complement strand
TCGCCTTCGATTGCCTGTGGGTGAGCGGCCTCACCGAGGAGGCCTGGCCGCTCGCCGCGCGCGCCGATCCCTTCCTGCCGGTGATGCTGCAGAAAAAGGCCGGCATCCCGCAGGCCGCGG
>MEQQ01000138.1:4557-6316 GCA_001770285.1 Betaproteobacteria bacterium RBG_16_66_20 | reverse complement strand
CGCGGCGCGCGAAGTGGTGTTGTCGTATCCGCAGAAGGAAAAGGACCGCGACCTCCTGCCCAGCCCGCTCATGGCGCAGGTTCCGGAGGGCAAGACCGGATTGCCCGCGTCCCTGAACTATCGGGAAGTGCTTTTCGCTTCGCGCAAGATCGAAAGCATTGCAGATGAAAAAGCACCACCCGTTTCCTCCGGAACCATCCGCGGCGGCGTGCGCGTGCTCACCGACCAGGCCGCGTGCCCGTTCCGCGCCTTCGCGCGCCACCGGCTCGGCGCCGAGGGGCTGGAGGCGCCCGCGGAAGGGCCGGATGCGATGCAGCGCGGCCAGTTGCTGCACTCGCTGATGGCGGGCATCTGGCGGGAATTGAAGACGCAACAGGGTCTGGAAAAGGACATTTCCGGTGTCGTCTCCGGTGCCGCGGAAAACGCGGTCAAAGAGCAGAAGATCGAAGGCCGCTTCGCCGAGCTGGAGAAGCAGCGGCTCATCCGGTTGGCGGGCGAATGGCTGGCGGTCGAGCGCGCGCGGCCGCCTTTCGAGGTGGTCCAGATCGAGGAGAAAAAGAAAATCGACATCGGCGGCCTCTCGTTCAGCGGCCGCATCGACCGCATGGACAGGCTCGTGGAAGGCGAACATGCGGGCAGCCACGCGCTGATCGACTACAAGACCGGCAGCCGCGTCACGCCGAACGACTGGCAGGGCGCGCGGCCCGAGGAGCCCCAGCTGCCGCTCTATGCCGTGACCGCGCAGGAACGGGTGTCGGCGGTGGCGTTCGCGAAGCTGAAGACCGGCGACATGAAATTTGCCGGTTTTTCCATGCACGAAAAGGAAATTCCGGGCCTGCGGCAGGCCCGCTCCTGGGGCGGGTTGATCGCGACCTGGAAAGCCGGGCTCGAAAGCCTTGCTTCGGGTTTCGCCGCGGGCGATGCGCGCGTCGATCCGAAAAAAGGCTTCGCCACCTGCCGTTACTGCGGCCTGCAGCCGCTGTGCCGCGTGCACGAAAGGCTGGATGCGCTCGCGCAAGCGGACGATGACGGGGAGGGCGCGTGAAAATGCTACGCCGAGCCTCTCGGTTCGGGCAGGTTCTTCGCCAGGAAGTTGTCCACCGCGGTGAGGACTTCCGCGATGTGCACCCGCGCGTAGGGCGCGGACTGGATCCAGGCCGCGTAGAGCTCGCCCTCGGGCCGCACCAGCAGCAGCGCCGGCTCGGTGAACAGCATCGGCTCCTTCTGGCCGGTGGCCGGGTTGATGCCGCGCCCCTCGGAGATGTACAGGCCCGCCTGGCGCGCGTCGTCGGGCGCGAGGTTGAAGCCCACGCGCAGGTTCTTCAGGCCCCATTCCTTGAGCGCGCGCTCGGCGGCGTCCTTCTTGTCGCAGGTCAGCGCGATCACCGACACGCCGCGCTTCTCGAACTCGGGCGCGAGGCGGTCCAGGTCGCCGAGCCACGCGCGGCACACCGGGCAGAAGATGCCGCGGTAGAACGCGAGCAGCGCGAGCTTGTCGGCCTTCTCGCGCGCGAGCGCCCAGCGCCCGCCGCCCACGAGGCGGGCATCGAGCGCGGGCATGGTGTCGCCGGGGATGACTCTCATGGCTGATACCTCTGCGCGCATCATAGCCGACCAGGCCGAGCGAGACCGTGCGCTGGACCCCACGCGCTCGTTCATCGTGCAGGCGCCCGCGGGCTCGGGCAAGACTTCGCTCCTGGTGAGCCGGTTCTTGAAACTTTTGTCGTTGACAGACAAACCGGAAGAGGTCCTGGCGATC
>MEQQ01000138.1:2927-4386 GCA_001770285.1 Betaproteobacteria bacterium RBG_16_66_20 | reverse complement strand
TCTGTATTTCGAAGCGGCATTCAAGACCCTGGGGGATTTCGACGATCCGAACGTCGCCCGGGTCCTCGCGCACCTGGACAACGACCTCGCCGCCGCCGCGGGCCTGCTCGCGGCGATGCTCGCCAAGCGCGACCAGTGGCTGCGCAACGCCGGCAACCCGCCCACGCGCGCGCAGCTGGAAACCGTCCTGCGGTTGGAAAGAAATCGCCTTTTATCCAGGGCCAAAGCATTGCTCCCAGAAGCTTGCGCAGAACTGGCTGCGGAACTCCTGACGCAGAAGCACACCTGGAAAGCAAGAAGCAAAAGGGCCCAGCAACTCGCCGCGCGGCCCGACGCGGAGGAAATCCGCAACGCGCTCGTGCCCCTTCTCAAGATTCCCCCCGCGAAGTACGACGACGCGCAGTGGCAGGCGCTGGAGGCGATCCTCGCGCTGCTGCTGCCGGCGGTGAAGCAGCTGGTTCTGCATTTTTCGGAAAAGAACCAGGTTGATTTCGTTCAGGTCGCGCACGCTGCGGTCCACGCGCTCGGCGCCGCCGACGATCCGAGCGAGCTCCTGCTGTCGCTGGACGCGAGGATCTCCCACATCCTGGTGGACGAATTCCAGGATACCTCGATCAGCCAGTGGCAGCTGCTCGAGAGACTCACCGCGGGCTGGGAGGAGGGCGACGGCCGCACCCTGTTTGCCGTGGGCGACCCGATGCAGTCCATTTACCGCTTCCGCGAGGCCGAGGTGGGCCTGTTCCTGCACGCGCAGCGCGAAGGGCTGGGCAGCGTGCAGCTCGAACGCCTCACGCTCTCCACCAACTTCCGCTCGCAGGCGGGCGTCGTGGACTGGGTGAATGCCTTTTTTCCGTCCGTTCTTCCGTTGCATGCCGATGAGGCATCGGGTGCGGTCCCCTATTCGCCGTCCACCACCCATGCCCCGGCGCTCCCCGGCGCCGCGGTCGAGTGGCATGGCTCTTTCGAGCGTGATGTTGAAGCAGAAAAAACCATTCAAATCGCAACAGCGGCGCAAGGTTCGGTCGCCATCCTGGTGCGCAACCGCAATCACCTCGACGCAATCGTCCCGGCGCTGAAAGAGGCGGGCGTCCGCTATCGCGCCGTGGAGATCGAGCAGCTCGGCGAGAAGCAGGTGGTGCAGGACCTCTACGCGCTCGCGCGGGCGCTGGCGCACCCGGCCGACCGCGTCGCCTGGCTCGCCATCCTCAGGGCGCCGTGGGTTGGTCTGGGTTTATCTGATCTAAGTCTTTTTTTTGAGGGCAAGAGAGATCAGACAATCTGGGAACTCGTCCAGAACGTTCCTGCCCTGGAAGGTTTCCGAAAAGTCCTGGCCCCCGCGCTCGCGAACCGCATGCGCGGCAGCCTGCGCGCGCGCGTAGAGGGCGTCTGGCTCGCGCTCGGCGGCCCCGCCTGCGTCCAGGGACCCACCGACCTGGAAGACGCCGAGATCTTCCTCGAC
>MEQQ01000138.1:1008-2880 GCA_001770285.1 Betaproteobacteria bacterium RBG_16_66_20 | reverse complement strand
GAAGCGAGCCTGGAGAAGCTCTACGCGCTGCCCGACGTCGATGCCGGCCCCGGCGCCGTGGAGATCATGACCATCCACAAGGCCAAGGGCCTCGAATGGGACAACGTCATCGTTCCGGGCCTGGACCGCGCGCCGCGCTCCGGCGAGCGCCAACTATTCGCCTGGAAGCAAAGTACGGTGTCATCCCCGCCTTCTTCTTCGTCGTCCCCGCGAACGCGGGGATCCAGCCTGTTCCTTGCTCCCATCAACGAAACCGGCACCGACAAGGAACCCCTCTACGAATACGTCCGCAGCCTCGACAAGGAAGCCGAGGACATCGAAGCCGGGCGCCTGCTCTACGTCGCCGCCACCCGCGCCAGGCACCGCCTGCACCTGCTCGCCTGCGCCAGGGCGAACGACGACGGCGAGCTGAAATCACCGCACAAGCGCTCGCTCCTCGCCAAAGCCTGGTTCGAAGCCGGGAAATGTTTTCCTTCTTTCTTCAGGAATATCCAAAGAGAGGCGCTTGACGCGGCACCTTCCGCAACCCCCCCGGCTCTATTGCGCCGCCTGCCCGCGGCCTACTCCTTGCCCCCGCCGCCCGCAGCCGTCGCCTGGGACGCCCCGCCCGAAGGCCGCGACGAGGAAGCGCAGATTCCCTTCGATTGGGCGCAGGAACCCGCCCGTTTGGCCGGCGTCGTCGTGCACGGATGGTTTCAGCGCATTGCCGGGGACGGGTTGCGCGGCTGGGATGCAGCGCGCGTCGATGGCCTGAAACCGCGGTTCGTGCGTGAACTCGAACGCCTGGGCGTGCCGCCTGCGGGGATGGATCGCGCCGCCGGCATCGTCGCCGCCGCCCTCAAGAACGCGCTCGCCGACGAACGCGGCCGCTGGATCCTGGGCCCGCACCCGCACGCCGAAAGCGAGCACCGGATCACGACGCCGTCGCGCAGGAGAATGCGGATCGACCGCTACATCGAGGACGCGCAGGGCAGGCGCTGGGTCATCGATTTCAAGACCGGCGAGCATCGCGGCGCGGACCAGAACGCCTATCTCGACGAGCAGGTGCGGCGCTATGCCGCGCAACTCGACGCCTACGCCAAAGCCAAAGACGGCGCCCGCCGGGCGCTTTATTTTCCGTTGTTGAAGGGCTGGCGCGACTGGTGACGCAGATCGGTCTCCCGGGACAGATCCGATCCGGCGCTGCGGTGGGGAAACAGGCGGCGCCATCAGCTCGCGGATCGCATCGAAGACGATCTTGCCGCGAACTTGAGGTCACAATGTATGGCCGCCGCACCTTGACCCGTCTAGGATATCGATGCCCATGACCCTCAAACACGTGTGAGCGGATCCGATCTCAAGCAGCGGTTGGCCGCAATCCTGGCCGCGGACGCGGCCGGTTATTCGCGCCTCATGGCGGCCGATGACCGCGCCACCGTAAGCGCACTGGATGCGGCGCGCCGCGTCTTCCGGGCGCAGATCGAAGCCAACCAGGGCCGCGTCATCGACATGGCGGGCGATTCGGTGCTGGCGGTGTTCGAGACCGCCACCGGGGCGGTGCAGGCGGCGCTTTCGATCCAGAAGGAAATCAATCTCTCTGGAGAAAAAATCCCCGAGGACCGCCGCATGCGCTTTCGCATCGGCGTGCACCTTGGCGACGTGATCGAGAAGGGCGACGGCACGGTGTACGGCGACGGCGTCAACATCGCCGCCCGGCTCGAGGGCCTCGCCGAAGCGGGCGGCATCACGGTATCGGACTCGGTGCGCATCGCGGTGAAGGGCAAGGTCGCGGCGGGCTTCGAGGACCAGGGCGAACAGAAGGTGAAGAACATCCCCGACCCGGTGCGCGCCTACCGGCTGCGGCCCGAGGGCGCCGCCGCCGCGCCCGCCGCC
>MEQQ01000138.1:682-994 GCA_001770285.1 Betaproteobacteria bacterium RBG_16_66_20 | reverse complement strand
GCCGCTGCCCGACAAGCCCTCCATCGCCGTGCTGCCGTTCAACAACATGAGCGGCGACGCGGAGCAGGAGTATTTCGCCGACGGCATCACCGAGGACATCATCACCGAGCTCGCGCGCATTTCCGGGCTGCTGGTGATCGCGCGCAATTCGTCGTTCGTGTTCAAGAAGCAGGCGGTGGACTTGAGGGAGGTCGGCCGCAGGCTGGGCGTTCGGCACGTGCTCGAAGGCAGCGTGCGCAAGGCGGGCAAGCGAGTGCGCATCACCGCGCAGTTGATTGACGCCTCGACCGGCGGGCACTGCTGGGCCGAGCG
>MEQQ01000138.1:0-561 GCA_001770285.1 Betaproteobacteria bacterium RBG_16_66_20 | reverse complement strand
GTGAACCCGGAGGCCTACGACTACACGATGCGCGCGCGCGCCTGCCTGATACAGTTCACGCCCGAGGCGGCGGCGGAGGGCCGCAGCCTGATCCAGCGCGCGCTCGAGGTCGACCCCGGCTTCGCGCCCGCGTACGCGATCCTCGCGCTGCTCTACAGCACCGAGTACGTCAACGGCTGGTCGCAGGCGCCGGACCACCTGGCGCAGGGCATGGCGGCCGCGCGCAAGGCGCTCGAACTCGATCCCGAGGACGAAGTGGCTTACCAGGCGATGGCGGTGCTCAAGCTGTGGCACAAGGATTACGCCGCCGCCGAGGCCGGCGCGCGGCGGGCGATCGAACTCGCGCCGAACTACGCCGGGGGCTACATCTCGCTCGGGCAGGTGCTCGATTTCACCGGGCGGCACGAAGCGGCGATCGAGGCGCTCGAGCATGCGCTGCGGATGAACCCCGAGTTCGACCTGATCCTGCACCTGATCGGGCGCGCGCAGTTCGGCATGGGGCGCCATGCCGAAGCCGAGCAGAATTTCAAGCGGCGCCTGATCCGCAACCCGCGCTCCGAC
>MEQQ01000137.1:26292-27614 GCA_001770285.1 Betaproteobacteria bacterium RBG_16_66_20 | reverse complement strand
GGTGCTCGGCATCACCACCGACATCGCCACTGCGTCGCGCGGCCGCTACACGCTGACCGAACTCGACCAGGAGGCGCTGTACCGGCCGCTGACCAAGCGCAGCGAAGTCATCGACCGCGCCGACCGGCTTCCCGAAGCGGTGCGGCGCGCGTTTCGCGCCATGACCACCGGCAGGCCGGGCGCCGCGCACCTCGGGCTGCCGTTCGACGTGCAGAACGGCCAGCTGCCCGAGGCGAGCGTCTGGGCCCAGGCCGAGCTCGGCGCCTATCCCGCCCGGCGCGCGGCCCCGGATGCGGACGCCGTAAAGCGCGCAGCCAGCGCCCTTGCCGCGGCAAAGATGCCGGTGTTCGTGTGCGGCGGCGGCGTGGTGATCGCCGGCGCGGAGAAGGAACTCGGCGCGGTAGCGACGCTGCTCGGCGCAGCCGTCGCCACCACCGTCAGCGGCCAGGGCAGCCTCGCCGAGGACCATCCGCTCTGCGCTGGTGTCGTCGGCAGCAATGGCGGCACGCCGCCAACGCGCGATCTATTGTCCAGGGCGGACCTCGTCATTTTCATCGGCTGCCGCGCGGGCTCGGTGACCACCGAGCGCTGGCGCTATCCCGCGCCGGAAATCGCGGTGATCCACATCGATGCGGACCCGATGGTGCCCGGGGCGATCTACAAGACGGATGTCGCGATCATTGCGGATGCGAAGCTGACGTTGCAGGCATTATTTGTCGAATTGAATTTATTGAAAAAAGCTTTTAATGGAAAAGGGAAAGAAGCAGTAAAAGCTGCAAAAGACAGGAAATTCTCTGAATTTCGCGCGCTCGCGATCAAGGACGACATTCCCATCCTCCCGGAGCGCATCGTCGCCACGCTGCAGGAGATCCTGCCGCACGATGCGACGGTGGTCTGCGATCCGGGCACGCCCTGCCCCTATTTCTCGGCGTATTACGAATTCCGCGAGGCGGGCCGGCATTTCATCTCCAACCGCGCCCACGGCGCGCTCGGCTACGCGATGGCGGCGGCGGTCGGCGCGCATTTCGGCCGCCCGCAGACGAAAACGGTCTCGGTGATGGGCGACGGCAGCTTCGGCTTCACGGTGGGCGAGCTGGAAACCATCGTGCGCCTGCGCGTGCCCATCCTGATGGTGGTGATCTCCAACGGCAGCTACGGCTGGATCAAGGCGGGGCAGAAAACGGGATTCGGCCGGCGCTATTTCTCGGTGGACTTCACGCGCACCGACCACGCGCGCGTCGCCGAGGCCTTCGGCGTCAAGGCCTGGCGCGTCGAACGGCCGGAAGAGCTCAAGCCCGCGCTCGCCGCGGCCGCGGAACACG
>MEQQ01000137.1:9747-26262 GCA_001770285.1 Betaproteobacteria bacterium RBG_16_66_20 | reverse complement strand
AGCCGCTGCACGAGGCGCGCGCGCCGGTGAGCGAATGGGTGGCTTGACGCAAATCTAAGCGTTGAACAGCTCGTCGATCGGCACTGGCTGGTGCACGCCGAAGCCCTGGGCGTAGCCGACCTTGAGCAGTTTCAGGTTCGCCAGGATCGCCTCTTCCTCTACGCATTCGGCGATCACGCCCACTCCTGTCACCTCGCCGACGCGCACGATCGCCTTGAGCTTGGTCGCGGCGCTGGCCGAGCGCAGGATGTTGCGCACGATCGTGCCGTCCACCTTGACGTAGTCCACCAGCAGCGCCTTCAGCGGCTCGAAGGACACCGAGCGGCGCGCGAAGCCGTCCAGCAGCAGCTCGCAGCCGATGCCCTTCATTTCGGCGGCGAAGCGCTCGGCGGCCTGCCGCCGGTCGATGGCGTCGTTCTCGTCGATCTCGATCACCAGTGACGACGGATCGAGCGTTGCGAGGCGCAGCTGCATCGCGACGAACGGCGCGAAGCCGGGTTCCTCGATGGTCTGGCCCGAGACGTTGACGCTCAGCTTCTTCACCCTGCCGTTCTCGCCGAGCTTGCGCAGTGCGCCGCGCACCACCCAGCGGTCGAGCTCGCCCATCATCCCGTAGTGCTCGAAAGCGGGCAGGAAATCGCCCGGCGGCAGCATCCGCGCTTCCTCCTCGCGCAGCCGCACCAGCACCTCCGCCATCGCGATTTCCTGCGGCGGCGCGAGAACAATGACGGGCTGAGCGTAGAGGCGGAAATGATCGTAGTCGAGCGCCTCGCGCAGGCGCGCGGCCGGATGCTCCCAGCCGAGCAGCTGGCCATCCATTTTCTGGATAAACTGGCCGGTGTCGCTGAGCTTGTCATCCTCGGGCATTCTCAATTGTAATCGTCCGAATAAAAATCTTTTCATGCGAGACGAATTGATAAATGCCTTCGAGCGCGCCGACGCGGACGACGCAACTTGAAAATCGTCATTCTCGGCGCGGGCGTCGTCGGTGTCGCCGCCGCCTGGTACCTGCGTCTGGCGGGCCATGACGTCCAGGTGCTGGACCGGCGCGAGGGCCCGGGCCTCGAGACCAGCTTCGCCAACGGCGGCCAGATCTCGGCTGACCATGCCGCACCCTGGGCGAAGCCCGGCGTGCCGCTGCAGGCCCTGAAATGGATGCTGCGCGAAGACGCGCCCTTGCTCTTCCGCCTGCGCGCCGACCCGGCCCAGTGGCGTTGGGCGCTGCAGTTCCTGCGTAATTGCACCGCGGCGCGCTTCCGGGCCAACGCCGCCCAGCTGACGCGCCTCGGCAGTTACAGCCGGGCCTTGTTGCGGGAATTGCGCGCAGAGACGGGCATCGAGTACGACCACTTGGCGCGCGGCATCCTCGTTCTCTACACCGGGGAGCGTGGCTTCGAGCCCGGCTGGAAGACGCCGGAGGAATGCGTCGCGATCGAGCCCGCCGTGGCCTCCATGAAGCACCTGCTCAACGGCGGCCGGTATGTCCCCGGCGACGAATCGGGCGACGCCTACAAGTTCACCGTGGAACTGGCGAAGCTGTCCGCGCAGCGGGGGGTTCGCTTTGATTTCGAGACGGACATCGGGAGTTTTTCGGTCGAGGACCGGAAAATATCCGGCGTCAGCATCCGGGGAAAGGACGGCAAGCCCGAAACCCTCCGCGGCGACGCCTACGTGCTCGCGCTCGGCAGCTACAGCCCGCTGTTCGCGCGCCCGCTCGGCATCGATCTGCCGATCTATCCGCTCAAGGGGTACTCGGTCACGATGCCGGTGAAGAACCCCGCGGCCGCCTGGACCGTGTCGCTCTCGGACGAGGCGCACAAGCTAGTGTTCGCCCGTCTCGGCGACCGCCTGCGCATCGCCGGCACCGCGGAGCTGAACGGCTACAACACGGAAATCAACCAGGTGCGCTGCCAGGCGATCGTCAAGCGCACCATGGAACTGTTTCCCGATGCCGGAGATCCGGGCCAGGCGCAGTATTGGGCCGGGCTGAGGCCCGCGACCCCCAGCAATATCCCCTGCATCGGCCGCACCAAGTATCCGAACCTCTACCTGAACACCGGCCACGGCACGCTCGGCTGGACCCACGCCTGCGGCTCCGGCCGCATCCTCGCCGACATCGTCGGCGGCCGAAAACCCGAGGTGGATTTCGCTTTTACAGGATCCGATTGACCCACATCAAGCGGAACCGCAAAGGCTCCGTTATGGTGGTCTTGCAATGGCGATGAGCAAAGAACAAATCGAGATATTTCGGCGCACGATCGCCGAGCGGCGCGAGGCGCTGCTCGCCGAGATCCGCGAGGACGTGGCGCGCTCGAGGGATGAATCCTACGGCGCCCTCGCCGGCCCGGTGGTCGATACCGCCGACGAGGCGGTCGCGGACCTGCTCTCCGACCTGGACAACGCGGAAACTTCGCGCGACCTGAACGAATTGCGGGAGCTCGAGGCGGCACAGGCGCGGCTCGATGCGGGCGGCTACGGCCTGTGCGAGGAGTGCGGGCTGGAAATCGCGCTGGCGCGGCTGCGCGCGGTTCCTGGCGCAGCGCGCTGCGTGAAGTGCCAGAGCGTGCACGAGAAGACCTACGCCAATCAAGGCGCGCCGAAGCTCTAGAGAATCCTGTTGAACCAGAGCAGCGACAGGAGGCCCGATATCATCGCCAGCAGCGCGGCGACCGCGGAGAAGATCGCGGTCACTTCGGTTTCGCGTTTTTCCAGGCTGAGCCTGGAATTGAGGGTCTGGTAGACCTTCTTCAGGTCGGCCGCGGAGCCGGCGTGGAAGTATTCGCCCTGGGTCATGGTGGCGATGGTCTTCAAGGTCTCTTCGTCCAGACGCACGCGGAACGACCAGCCTTCGAAGCCGATGATTTCCCCGGAGGTGGTGCCGAAGCCCACGGTGTAGACGCGCACGCCGCGGTCGGCGGCCAGCTTCGCGATCTCGACAGGGTCGGGGCCGGTGGTGCGCTGGCCGTCGGTCAGCAGGATGATCACGGCCGAGTCGTAGGAGCCGGGCGGCACCGGCTTGAATGCCTTCCTCGCGTCCTTCTTCGCATCGCCGATCGGCGCGTTGCGCGGTGCGTCGCGCCCGAAAAGCGCGGTACTGACGTCGAAGCCGGCATCGGGAAAGATGGTGGCGAGCGACACGATAAGTCCGCTGCCCGTCGCCGTGGCGCGCTGCAGCTGCATCCGGTCGATCGCCGCGTTGATGGCCTCGCGGTCCTCGGTCGGCGGCTGCACCAGCGCGGCGGTCGCAGCGAAGGTCACCACGCCGATGCGGGTTTTCTTCGGCGTGTCGGCGACAAATGCTTTCGCGGCCGCCTGCGCCGCCTCGATGCGGCTCGGCAGGACGTCCTTGGCGCGCATGCTGCCGGAAGCGTCCAGCGCGAGAACGATGGTCTGTTTCTGGGTCGGCAGGGTGATGGTCGCCGCAGGCCGCGCCATCGCGACGATCAGCAGGGCGAGGGCAACGAGCAGGAGCGCCGGCGGCACATGACGCCGGATCGCCGCGCCCGGCCCCATCGCCTCCTTCACCATGCTCAGGTTCGCGTACCGGAGAGCGGATTTGCGTTTTCGCCGCAGCAGCCAGACATACGCGGCGACCAGCAGCGGCAGCACGAGCAGCAGCCAGAGCAGCTCGGGCCACGCGAAGCTCATGCCACCCTCTCCAAGTGACGGGGCATGCCGCCCGCGCCGGGCGGCAAGCCGCCTCCTGCGAGGCGGCTGCGGCGCTTGCGCAAGTCGGCGAAGCGCAGGATCGCGTCGACCAGGTCGCCGTCGGTGGCGAGCTCGAGGCAATCCACGCCGGCGCGGCCGAGCGCAGTGCGCAGTTCCCGCTCGCGCCGCTCGGCGACCGAGGCGAAGCGCTTGCGGAAGGTCCGGTCATGCGTGTCGACGAACAACTGCTCGCCGGTCTCGGAATCCTGCATGACGAGCATGCCCATGTCGGGCAGCTCGCGCTCCAGCGGATCGTAGAGCCGCACCGCCACGACTTCGTGGCGCTGCGCCAGATGCGCGAGCGGCTCGGCCCAGCCGGGTGCGCTGAAGAAATCCGAAACGATGAACACGATCGAGCGCCGCCGCATGAGCTGGTAGGCGGTGCGCAGGAATTCGCGCAGGTCGGTAGCCCCGGAGCGCGGCATTTCGGGGCGCGCGAGCAGCTTGTGGAGCAGGCTCAGCACGTGGCGCCGGCCGCCGCGCGCGGGAATCACGGTGTCTACATGGTCCCCATAGAACAGCGCGCCGACGCGGTTGCCCTGGCGCGTCAGCAGGCGCGCGAGCAGCGTGATGAACTCGGTCGAAACCGAGCGCTTCTTCGTCTGCGAGCCGAAATCCACCGAAGGGCTGAGGTCGAGCAGGAACCAGGCGGTGACCTCCCGGTCCTCGTGGTACTCGCGCACATAGGGCGTCTGCAGGCGCGCGGTGACGTTCCAGTCGATGTAGCGCACATCGTCGTGGTACTGATACTCGCGCAGGTCGGCCAGGTCGAGGCCGCTGCCGCGGAACAGCGTCCGGTAGTCGCCGTACAGCAACCCGTCCAGACGGCGGATCACCGTCCACTCCAGGCGCCGCAGGATGCGCTCGGAATTATTCGGCGACGTTGACATGCGTCTCCAGCGGCTTTTCCGGCGCCGGAATCTTGCGCAGGAAGCGGTGGATCAGCTCGTCCGCCGTGATCGCCTCGGCCAGCGCTTCGTAGGTCAGCACCAGGCGGTGGCGGAACACGTCCGGGACCAGGTCGATCACGTCCTGCGGCACGGCGTAGCCGCGGCCGCGCAGGAAGGCGAGCGCGCGGGCGCCCTCGATGAGATTGATCGGCGCGCGCGGGCTGACGCCGAACGACAGGAACTTCGCCAGGTCGGGCAGGCCGTGCCGCGCCGGATCGCGCGTCGCGGCGGCCAGCTTCACCGTGTACTTGATCAGCGAGGGATCCACGTACACGTTGCGGCATTCGCGCTGCAGCGCGCCGAGCTGCTCGGTGGTGGTCACGGCGCCTACGGCGTTTTCTGCCCCGGTGACGCGTTCTACGATTACAAATTCCTCCTCCTCGCTCGGGTAGCCGACCAGCACCTTCATCATGAACCGGTCGACCTGCGCTTCGGGCAGCGGATAGGTGCCCTCGGTCTCGATCGGATTCTGGGTCGCCATGACGAGGAACGGCTCGGGCACCCTGTGGGTCTCGCCGGCGATCGTGACCTGGCGCTCCTGCATGACTTCCAGCAGCGCGCTCTGCACCTTGGCCGGCGCGCGGTTGATTTCATCCGCGAGCAGCAGGTTGGTGAACACCGGACCGAGCGAGGTCGAGAACTCGCCCGTCTTCTGGCTGTAGATGCGCGTCCCCACCAGGTCCGCCGGCACCAGGTCGGGCGTGAACTGGATCCGGCGGAAACTGCCGTGGATCGTCCGCGCCAGCGTTTTCACGGTCAGCGTCTTGGCCAGGCCGGGCACCCCTTCGACCAGCAGGTGCCCCTGCGCCAGCATCGCCACCAGCACGCGCTCCAGGAAATGGTCCTGGCCGACGACGATCTTCTTCACCTCATAGAGGATTCGTTCCATCGCTTGTCTCCCCGGCTAGAACGGCGGTACGCCCACGGCCAGCGCCGCATTCTCGATCGGGACCGCAAAGCCGATGCCGACGAAAACGCGCTGATCGGTAGGATTCAGGATGCCGGTGACGATGCCGACCACTTCGCCCGACGCGTTCACCAGCGGCCCGCCCGAGTTGCCGGGATTCACCGCGGCATCGAACTGGATCAGGTTGGTCAGGAGGCGCTTGCCTTCGGGCGAGTGGTAATCGCGCCTCAGCCCGGAAACCACGCCCGAGGAAACCGACGGACCGATGCCGAACGGAAAGCCGACCGCGGTGACATGGTCTCCCGGCGCGAGGTCGCTCGTCGATTGCAGCGTGGCCGCCTGCAGATCGTCCGGAACGGTCTTCGCCTGCAGGACCGCGAGATCGTCCTCGGGCCGCGTGCCGGTGAGCTCCGCTTCCGACTCCAGGCCATCTGCGAAAGTGAGGCTGATGCGCTTCGCGCCGGCCACGACGTGGATGTTGGTCAGGATGACGCCCTTGTCGAGGATCACGACGCCAGTGCCGGTGCTCGCCACGATCTCCTCGCCCGTCTTGGGGTCGTCCACGAACGACCGCACCCGCACGATAGACCCGCGCACCGCCTCGTAGGCCCGGGTCGCGGGCGACGGCAGCGGCACCGTGTCGAGCGCGCGCGTGACCGCGACGTCGATCTCTTCCTGCGTGAGGTTCTGCGGCGTAGCGGTATAGCCCCACTGCAGCAGGACAAGCGCGAGTGCAATCAGGCCCGGGCCCGCTGCGAGCAGCGATAGGCGATGATTGCGCAGCGATTCTTTCCATGAAAATCTTGATTTGAGTTCGCTTTTTTTCGGAATCCGAACCTCTTTCCCTGCCTGCGGGCGCGAACTGCTGTAGAGAGAGACCCGTTTCATTCGGATACGGCCAGCGCCTCCGGCCTGCCGTTCTTTGCCGCCTGAATCGCGGCCCAGACCCGCTGCTGGTTGGCGGGCATGTCGAATCGCTTCACGCCTACCCGGCGCAGTGCGTCCATCACCGCACTCATCAGGCACGGCATCGATCCGGTGACGCCGGCTTCGCCGACGCCCTTGGCGCCGAGCGGATTGGTGGCGGTGGGCACCGGATGCTCGATCACGTTCAGCCCGCCCACCAGGCCCGCGCGCGGCATGGTGTAGTCCATGAAGCTGCCGGTAAGGAGTTGGCCGGTCTCGGCGTCGTACACCGCCTGCTCGCCGAAGATGTGGCCGGCGCCTTGCGTGATGCCGCCCTGCATCTGCCCTTCGACGATCTGCCGGTTGATGATGTTGCCGGCGTCGTCGCAGGCAAGGTAGGAAACGATTTCGGTTTCGCCCGTTTCGGGATCGATTTCGATTTCGGCGATATGGCAGCCGTTCGGATAGGTGGCAGGAACCTTCGGGCGCTCCTTGTAATCGAGATCGAGCTTGCCGGGAAATTTCTTGGACAGGGAAACGATCCCGATTTCCCTGTCAGTCCCTTTGATCCTGTAATTCCCGGCCGAGAATTCGATGTCGGCCTGCGCGCTTTCCAGTTCCTCCGCCGCAAGATCCATCCCCTTGTTCACGATCTCCTTTGCGGCGAGAAACATGGCGCTGCCCAGTCCGTGCAGCGTGCGCGAGCCGCCGGTCGGGTTCGCCACGAGGTCGAATCCGGGCTCGGCTGTGCGCAGCCGGATCGTCTCCATCGGGATGCCGAGCACGCCGGAGACGATCTGCGCGAAGGTCGTCTCGTGCCCCTGGCCGTGGTTGTGGGAGGCGGTGCGCAAGGTGACGCTGCCGTCGTTCTCCCAGGTCACATGCGCCTGGTCGTAGGGCGCGAAGCCGCCCGAGGCGGTCGCCTCGATGTAGGTGGCGATGCCACGGCCGCGCAATTTTCCACGTTGCTTGGATTCTTGGGCGCGTTTTTCGAAATTTTTCCAGTCAGATTCCTTCAAAGCTCTATCCATAACCCCTTCAAAATCGCCGCAGTCATATTCGAAACCGGACGCGATCTGGTAGGGAAATCTGCCCTTGGGGACCAGGTTGCGGCGGCGGAACTCGGCCGGGTCCATGCCGATCTCGTGGGCGGCCTGGTCGACCAGGCGCTCCAGCGCGTACGAGGCCACCGGGCGGCCGGCGCCGCGGTAGGCGGCAGTCGGCACGGTATTGGTCACCACGAGCTTGCCCTGGACATGCGCCGCCTGGACGTCGTACACGCCGCTGATCACGTTCAGCATGTTCATGGTGGTGACGAAAGAGCCGGTGAAAGCGAGGTAGGCGCCGAGGTTGGCGAGGTACTCGAAGCGCATGCCGAGGATGCGGCCCTCCTTGTCCATCGCCAGTTCGCCGCGATGCACGATGTCGCGCGCCTGCTCGTCGGCGAGGAAAATCTCGGAGCGCGATCCGACCCATTTCACCGGGCGTCCGAGCTTCCTGGCTGCCAGCAGCAGCGCGCCGTATTCGGGATAGGCGTTGAAGCGCACGCCGAAGCCGCCACCCACTTCCTCGGCGACGACGCGAACCTTCTCGGGCGGCACGCCGAGGATCGTCGAGAGCTGGCCGCGCATCGGCCCCACACCCTGCGTGGTGGCGTGCAGGTAATACATCCCGGAGGCCGGATCCCAGGAACCCATCGCCGCACGCGGCTCCATCGGATTGCCGACCACGCGCGTGTGGTACGCGGCGAGCTTGACGACGCGTGCCGCGCGCGCGAAAGCCGCGTCGGTTGCGGCTTCGTCGCCGCCGGTGTAGTCGAGCAACAGGTTGCCGGGGACCGTCTCATGCAGCTGCGGCGCGCCGCTTGCGAGCGCCTCGCGCGCGGTGACCACCGCGGGCAGCTCCCGATACTCGACCGCGATCGACTCGGCGGCGTCCTGCGCCTGGGCCGCAGTTTCCGCAACAACAAGGGCGACGGGTTCGCCCACATACCGCACCCTGCCCTGGGTGAGCGAAAAACGCGGCGTCACGCGCTGCTCGGCGCCGTTGCGGCCCTTGAGGGGCGCGGCCGCGGGCATCGGTTTGTGCCCTGCCGCAGCGATATCGGCGCCCGTGAATACCGCGATCACGCCTGGCATCGCGAGCGCAGCCGAGGCATCGAGCGAGACGATCTCGGCGTGCGGCCGGTCCGACCGCAGGAAATGTCCGCAGGCCTGGCCCGGGAGGCTCCAGTCGGCGACGTAACGTCCTTGCCCCTTCAACATCCGGGCATCCTCGAGACGCCCCTTCAGGCTGAATTTCATGCAAGGATTCTAATGCCACAATGCCAAGACGCGTCGAGGCACGCCCGTTGAAATGCGGAATAACGTGCGCTTACTCGACCACGCTTGCGCCGCGTATTTTCGACGAAACCTCGAAAGCCAGCTTGCGGACAGGATGCCCTCGATTTCATGCTATCATGCCGCATGATTTCAGAATCCGCCTAACGGAGACTCGCCATGCTCAAAATGGTCGGCAACAGCGGCCAGTTCTCACTTGGCAAGAAATACGCGGGGCGCTACTTCCAGGTCGAACAGCAGCCGGACGGCGCGGTGCTGCTGCGTCCGATGAAGCTGGTTCCCGCCGAGGAGGCGTGGGCGCATGAGCCGGAGATGCGGGAGCGGCTTCGCCGCGCCGGCGAATGGGCGAAGCGCACCCCGCCGGCCGAGACGAAGCTCGACAAGCTGGCCGGAAACGCGGCCAAGCGAGCGGGCAAGCGCGTGTGACCGGAGGCGTCCGGCTCGACCTGAATTTTTCTGATTTTCAGGCGCAGCTTTTCAGCCTGGATGCCGACGAACTGCGGCAGGCGGTCAAGACGCTGCGCAAAATCTCCGTGCTCGGCTGGCACCAGGTGTACACGGACCACGGACTGAAGTGGGAAGAGTTGAAATCGATGAAAGGCCGGTTCACGATCCGCGTCACCCGCCGCTGCCGGGCGGTCGTCACGCGCGAAGGCGAGTTCATGCGCTTTCTTGCCCTGCATTTCGATCACGACAGCGCTTACGGCCGCAAGTAGGCGGGAGCCGCCACCCCTACCCGCACGCGAGCGCGGCGTAGCTCTTCAGCCTGTTGGAATCAACCCTTGGATAGCGCGATCAGAATGCTGCAGGGCGCGTAATCGAGCAGCGACGCCCCCACCGACCCCTTCCACCAGCGCGCCGCCCAGGAGGTGCTCTGGTTGTGGCCGATCACGATCAGGTCGGCGCCGACCTCTTTTGCGGCGCGGCAGATTTCCTCCACCGGCTCGCCGACCGCGAGGTGGCCCGCGGCCTTGAATCCCTTGTCGGTCAGGCTCTTGATTCCCTCGTCGAGCACCGCCTGGGTGCGCTTTTTCTCTTCCTCGAGCAGTTCCTCGGGCACGAAACCCTCGGTGAGGAAAAGGCTCGGCGGCATGCTCGCGACCGCGAGCAGGTGCGTCTCGGCGTTGAGGAAGCCGGCAAGGTCGGCCGCCTCGAACAGTGCCAGTTTGCCCTCCGCCGAGCCGTTGTATGCGAGGAGAATCTTGCGGTACCTCATGCGCCCCTCCGTCGGTTCACTTCAGCAGCAATCCGACGCGCTCGATGGTCGCGCGCTCGGCCTTGAAGGTCTCCGCCGCCCACCTGGCGTAGTCCTCGCTCGACTTGTACCAGTAAACCTGGTCGAGCTGCGCCAGCACCTTCATGTGTTCCGCATCGTCGAGCGCTTTCCTGAACGCGTCGTGCAGGAATTTCTGGATCTTCGGATCCATGCCCTTGGGCGCCACGATGCCGTAGGGCGAGTACGAGACGATGTCGATGCCCAGTTCCTTCGCGGTCGGCGCGTTCCACTTGGTGCGCTTCTCGCCGAAGGTGACCAGCAGCCGGAACGTGCCGGCATCCACGTGCCGGCCCCAGCCGGTCGCGTCCGACTGCGCCATCACATGGCCGCCCATCAGCGCCTGGGTCGAATCGGCGTTGCCCTTGAACGGCACGTGCAGGAACTGCGCCCCGGTCTTCATCCCCAATTCGTCCATTAGAAGGTGCGGCGAGGTGCCGGTGCCGGTGGAGCCATAGGAAAACTTGCCGGGATTCGTCTTGGCGTAGTCGATCAGGTCCTTGAGCGACTTGAACGGCGAGTCGGCCTTGACCACGACGCCGAAGGTATAACCCGTGATGCCGATGATGTAGGTGAAGTCGTTGAGGGGGTGCCAGTCCACCTTCTGCATGTGCGGAATGCGGAATGCGCCCATCGGAAGCTGCGAGACGGTGTAGCCGTCGGGCTGCGCGGTCTTCGCCATCGTGCCCGGCCCGAGCATGCCGCCGGCGCCGGGCTTGTTCTCCACCACGATGTTCTGGCCCAGGTGCTTCGACGCGATCTGCGCGAACTGGCGCAGGTGGGTGTCGGTAGAGCCGCCGGGCGGCCACGGGCAGATCAGCGTGATCGGCCTCGCCGGAAAGCTTTGCGCAAACACCGCCGGAGCGGTGGCGGCAGCAACTGCGGCAAATCCGCAGGCGGCGAAAATTGCCGTTCTCAGCGCCGGTCTGCTCATCGAGTCTCCTCCTCGCGTTGCACCGGGGGAATTATATCCCGTACATAATCCTCTAGAATCGTTCTTCCGATGCTCGATATCCAGCGTCCCGATCTTGTCGCCGGCGTGGCCGGCAGCGGCACCATGGGTCGCGGCATCGTGCAGGTGCTCGCGCAATGCGGCGTGCGCGCATTGGTGTTCGACGCCAAGCCCGGCGCGGCGCAGGCCGCGCAGGACGCCATCGGCAAGAGCCTCGCGGGCCTGGTCCAGAAGGGACGCGTCTCCCAGGCGGATGCGGACAAGACCCTGGCGCGGATCGAGATCGTCGATTCGCTCGCCGCGTTCAAACCCTGCCACGTCGTCATCGAAGCGATCGTCGAGCTGCTGGCGCCGAAACAGGAATTGTTCAAGGCGCTCGAAGCGGTGGTTTCCGATTCCTGCATTCTCGCCTCGAACACCTCCTCGCTTTCGGTGACCGCAATGGCCGCGGCCTGCTCGAGGCCCGGGCGCGTCGCGGGATACCACTTCTTCAACCCGGTTCCGGTAATGAAGATCGTAGAGGTGGTGGAAGGCGAACTCACCGAGCCCTGGGTCGGCGATGCGCTCTCCGCGCTCGCGCGGCGCTACGGCCACAAGCCGGTGCGCTGCAAGGACACGCCCGGCTTCATCATCAACCATGCGGGACGCGGCTACGTGCCCGAGAGCCTGCGTGTGCTGCAGGAAGGCGTCGCCGACTTCGCCACCATCGACCGAATACTGGTAGACGCGGCAGGATTTCGACTAGGTCCCTTTGGATTGCTCGACCTTGTCGGCCTCGACGTCGCGCACGGCGTGATGAAATCGATGCACGCCCAGTATTTCCAGGAACCAAAATACCAGCCGAGCTACCTGTCGGATCCGCGCGTCGCGGCGGGGCTGCTCGGGCGCAAGACCGGAAGGGGTTGGTACAGGTACGGCAAGGATGGGGTTGCGGAAAAAATTCCCGAGCAGAAAACGCCTTCAGGAAGTTCGGGGTTGGTCTGGTGTGTTCCCGAGTTGAAAGATCTTTTGACAAGACTCGGCGCGAAAATAGAACCCAAACCCACCCCGGATTGCATCTGTTTCGTCGCCCCGCTCGGCCAAGATGCGACCGGCACCGCGTTGCAGCTTGCCCTGGACCCGTCCCGGACAGTCGCGATCGACCCGCTGTTCGGCTTCGGCAAGCGCCGCACGCTGATGACGACGCCGGTAACGCGTCCGGAAGTCCGCGACGCGGCGCATGCGCTGCTCGCCTGCGACGGTGTGCCGGTGTCGGTGATCCGGGACTCGGCGGGTTTCGTCGCGCAGCGCGTGGTCGGGCACATCGTCAACGTGGGCTGCGACATCGTGCAGCAGCGCATCGCGACGCCCGAAGACCTCGATTCGGCGGTGGTGCTCGGCCTGAACTACCCGCGCGGCCCGCTCGCCATGGGCGACGCGGTCGGCGCACCGAAAATCCTCGCCGTGCTCGAGGCAATGCATGCGTTCTACCAGGAACCGCGTTACCGTCCCAGCCCGTGGCTGAAGCGCCGCGCCAAGCTGGGAATTTCATTGCTCACCCCGGAGTAACCCCATGCTCGATGCCTACATTTACGACGGACTTCGTTCCCCCATCGGCCGGCATGCCGGCAAGCTCGCGGGCCTGCGCCCGGACGACCTCGCCGGCGAGGTGATCGCCGAGGTGGTCAGGCGAAACGGCGTCAAGCCCGAGGAAATCAGCGACGTGATCCTCGGCTGCGTCACGCAAGCGGGCGAGGATTGCCGCAACGTGGCGCGCTTCGCCACACTGATGGCGGGATTGCCGCCGACGGTGCCGGCCGTGACCGTGAACCGCCTCTGCGCCTCGGGCCTGCAGGCGGTAACCGATGCCGCGCGCGCCATCACTGCCGGCGAAGGTGACCTCTACATCGCGGGCGGCGTCGAGAGCATGTCGCGCGCGCCCTACGTGATCGGCAAGAGCGAATCGCCCTACTCGCGCGAAGTAAGGATGTTCGATACCACCATCGGCTCCCGTTTCACGAACCCGCGCTTCAAGAAGCTGTACGGCGACCAGCAGATGCCGGAGACCGGCGACAACGTGGCGAAGGAGTTCGGTGTCTCGCGCGAGCAGGCCGACGAGTTCGCCCTCGCCTCGCAAAAAAAATACGCGAAAGCAGAGGCCGAAGGGTTTTACAGGGGAGAGATTTTGCCGCTGAATCTCCCAGGCAAGAAACGTGATGCACCAGCGACGGTTGTCGCGCAGGACGAACACCCGCGGCGCGATTCCACCATGGAGTCGCTGGTGAAGCTGAAACCGCTGTATGAGGGCGGCGTGGTGACGGCGGGCAACGCCTCGGGAATCAACGATGGGGCTGCAGCACTCGTTATAGGTTCTCTTGCCTGGGGACAAAAGACCGGGCGCAAACCCATTGCTCGCATCCTCTCCGCCGCTTCCGCCGCGGTCGAGCCGCGCATCATGGGCGTCGGCCCCGCTTATGCGATCCCGAAGGCGCTCGAGCGCGCCGGACTCGCGCTCAAGGACATGGAGATCATCGAGATCAACGAGGCATTCGCGAGCCAGGTGCTCGCCTGCCTCAGGCTGATGAACGTGGACTTCAAGGACCCGCGCGTCAACCCGAACGGCGGCGCGATCGCCATCGGCCACCCGCTCGGCTGCTCCGGGGCGCGCCTCGCGCTGACCGTGTCGCGGCAGCTGAAGGAAACCGGCGGCCGGTATGCGGCGGTTTCGCTGTGCATCGGCGTCGGCCAGGGGCTGGCCGTGATCCTGGAGCGCGTGAATTGAAGCGCGCAAGGCCGAAGGCCGACTTCTCCTGGGAAGATCCGCTCCTCCTCGACCAGCAGTTGACCGAGGATGAGCGCATGGTGCGTGACGCGGCACGCGCATACTGCCAGGACAAGCTCGCGCCGCGCGTGCTCGAGGCCTTCCGCCACGAAAAGACCGAGCCCAAAATATTCCGCGAGATGGGCGCGCTCGGGCTGCTCGGGCCGACGATTCCGGCGCAATACGGCGGCCCCGAGCTGAGCTACGTCGCCTACGGCCTGATTGCGCGCGAGGTCGAGCGCGTGGATTCGGGCTACCGCTCGATGATGAGCGTGCAGTCCTCGCTGGTCATGGTGCCGATCCACGAGTTCGGCACCGAAGAGCAGCGGCTGAAATTCCTGCCCAGGCTCGCGACGGGCGAAGCGATCGGCTGCTTCGGCCTCACCGAGCCCAACTTCGGCTCCGACCCGGGCTCGATGGGAACGCGCGCGAAGAAGGTGAAGGGCGGCTACCGCCTCGCCGGTTCGAAAATGTGGATCTCGAATTCGCCGATCGCCGACGTATTCCTCGTCTGGGCGAAGGAGGCGGACGGCAAAGGGCACGCCGGTCCGATCCGCGGCTTCCTCCTCGAGAAAGGCATGAAGGGCCTGACGGCGCCCGCGATCCACGGCAAGGTGGGGCTGAAGACCTCGATCACGGGCGAAATCGTGCTGGACGACGTGTTCTGCCCGGAGGAGAACGCCTTCCCCGAGGTGCACGGCCTCAAGGGCCCGTTCACCTGCCTCAACTCGGCGCGCTACGGCATCGCCTGGGGCGCGCTCGGCGCCGCCGAGGACTGCTGGCACCGCGCGCGCCAGTACGTGATGGACCGCAAGCAGTTCGGCCGGCCGCTCGCCGCCAACCAGCTGATCCAGAAGAAGCTCGCCGACATGCAGACCGAGATCACGCTCGGGCTGCAAGGCTGCCTGCGGCTCGGGCGCATGAAGGACGAAGGCACTGCCGCCCCCGAGATCACCTCGATGCTCAAGCGCAACTCCTGCGGCAAGGCGCTCGACATCGCGCGCCTGGCGCGCGATATGATGGGCGGCAATGGCATCTCGGACGAATTCGGCGTCATCCGCCACATGGTGAACCTCGAGGTGGTCAACACCTACGAGGGCACGCACGACATCCACGCCCTGATCCTCGGGCGAGCGATGACCGGCATCCAGGGATTCAGCTGACATGGACAAGTGGGCCTTCGGATTGACGATGACCATCGTCGGCGTGGGCGGGACCTTCCTCACCCTGTGGGTGCTTAGCCTCGTCATCGACCTGCTGAAGAAGTTGTTTCCGCTCAAAGACGAGAAAGCGGAATGACCGACAGCATCCTGACGGGCTTGAACGGCCTCTCGAGCGGGATCGTCTACCTGTTCACGCAGGGCGGGCCCAACGTCATCATGCTCGCGATCGCCGCGGCGCTGCTCTACCTCGGCGTGAAGAAGAACGTGGAGCCGCTCCTGCTGGTGCCGATCGGCTTCGGCTGCCTGCTGGTCAACATCCCGTTGAGCGACCTGATGGACCAGGGCGGTTTCCTGCGTACGCTGTACGACTCCGGCATCGCCAACGAGCTTTTCCCGCTGCTCATCTTCGTCGGCATCGGCGCCATGACCGACTTCGCGCCGCTGCTGGAAAACCCGCGCATCCTGCTGTTCGGCGCCGCGGGCCAGGTCGGCATCTTCGTCACCCTGCTGCTTGCCCTCGCCCTCGGCTTTTCCCAGCTCGATGCAGTCGCGATCGCCGTCATCGGTGCCTGCGACGGCCCTACCGCGATCTACGTCGCCTCGCAGTACGCGCCGCAGCTCCTCGGTCCGATCTCGGTCGCGGCGTATTCGTACATGGCGCTGGTGCCGATCATCCAGCCGCCGATCATGAAGGCGCTCACCACGCCCGCGGAGCGCGTCATCCGCATGAAGTCGTTGAAGAGGAGCGTCTCGCCGCAGACCAAACTCCTGTTCCCGATCGTCGTCACGCTGGTCACGGGCCTGCTTGCGCCCAAGGGCCTGCCGCTCATCGGCACCATCATGCTCGGCAACTTCATGCGCGAATGCGGCGTGGTCGCGCGCCTCACCAAGGCCTCCGAGAACGAGATCGCCAACATCGTGACCCTGTTCCTCGGCCTCGCCATCGGCGGCACGATGGAAGGCCACGCCTTCTTGAAGCCCACCACCCTCGCCATCTTCGGCCTCGGATTCATCGCCATCTGCATGGATACCGTAGCGGGCGTCGTCTTCGGCAAGATCGTGTGCTGGATGACCGGCGGCAAGGTCAACCCGCTGATCGGCGCCGCCGGCATCTCCGCCTACCCCATGGCCGCGCGCGTCGTGCAGACGCAGGGCTTGCGCTACGACAAGAAGAACCACCTCCTGATGCACGCCGCCGGCGCCAACACCGGCGGCCAGATCGGCTCCGTCGTGGCCGCTGCGGTGATGCTCTCGGTCCTGAAAGGGATGGGGCTGATCTGAAGGCTAGCCCGCCGCGCCGCGCAATCCCCTGAGGATCGCGAGCGCACGCGCCATGCTGAATTCGCGCTTGTTCGCGTCGAACGCCTTGGCGTTGCCGGGCATCATGTAACCGTGCAGCACGCCGGGGAAGACGTGCAATTCGAAGTTCTTCCGGCGCGCCGCGAGCGCGCGATAGGTTTCCAGTACCTCGGGCGGCGCCCAGTTGTCCTGGTCTCCCCAGAGCAGGCAGACCGGCT
>MEQQ01000137.1:341-9732 GCA_001770285.1 Betaproteobacteria bacterium RBG_16_66_20 | reverse complement strand
ATTCGCCGGCGAAATCCTTCATCTGCGACGAATGGCAGCCGATGCCAGCGTCGTATCCCAGGCGCGCGGGACCGAGGATCGCGTAAGGCCCGCCATAGCAGAACCCCATCGCCACCGCGCGGCCGTTGCACAAGGGATTCTTTCGCACCTCGGCGAGCGTGTCGGCCATGTCGGCCTCCCCCGCCTTGATCTTCTCCAGCCGCGGCTGCCCGCGCGGCGCCGAGCGCGGATCATCCCGCCCCAGCGGCCCGGGCGCCTCCGAGCACCAAAAAAGATCCGGTGCCGCAGCGATGTACCCATGCCCGGCGAACTCGTCGGCAATCGCGCGCATATCAGCATCCACGCCATGAATCGCGGAGGCGAGAACCACCGCGGGAACCTTCTTTCCGCCCTCCGGCACCGCGAGATAACAATCGAACTCCCCGCCGCGGCTCGCGCGGATCTTGATGTCGCTGCTGGTCATGGCACAGGATCGACTCAGTTGAGGGTGCCCACGACTTGCCGGATCTTCGCCGGCGTTTGCTCGCCCGCAAGGGGCGTTCCCGGGATCAGGTGCTTGCCCATGGCGAGCGGACCGATCAATACCGGCACGTAGCCGATTTCGCGCACCAGGCGCGACACCACCGCGATCGCGCCCGCGTCGTCGCCGGCCATCGGCATCCCGATGCGCTCGCCCTGGCGCTGCGCGGCCTCCGGCAGCCTCGAATATCCGATCGCATTGAAGGCACGGACGAGACGCGCCCCCGGCAGCAGTTGCGCTGAAGCGAGACCGGCACCTTTCTCCCGGGCCCAGGTCGCAATATCGCCGTCGCGCGCGGGAATGGGATTGCACGCGTCGAGCACCACTTTGCCCTTGATCAATTCCGCCAGATCGCGGCCCAGCTGCGGCAATGCGGCATAAGGAACCGCGATCAGCAGGACTTCGCCGAATGCGGCCGCTTCCTTGGTCGTTCCGGCGCGCGCCTTGCCGCCCAGGCGCGCGGCCAATGCCTTATCGTGCTCCAGGTCGAGCGACGAGAACATGATTTCATGTCCCGCCTTCAGCCAAAGCGCGCCAAGGGTGCCGCCGATCCTGCCCGAACCGATAATCCCGATCTTCAGGCCGGGCTCCGCGCCGCTCGCGACCCGGGCCGCGTACGGCAGGGCGCCCAGGGCGAGGCCTGCCCCGGCGGCCCGCAGGAAATGACGCCGGCCCGCTTTCACTGTGCAATTCTTTTTCATTCAGCCCTTGATCAGCCGCGGCAGCAGCATCTGGTGCCGCGGGCAGATGGATTGCGGGTTCTGGTACACCGCGCCGGCGAAGGCCTTGAGATAGCCGCGCAGGGCCTTGAGGTCCACGATCTCGTCCACGAAACCGTAGCGCGCGCAGTACGCGGGGCGCGAGGTGTCGTAGTACTTCTGCGCCATCTCGTTCATTTTCTGCGCGATCGGCTCGAGCGGCTTGCCGGAGTCCTTTTCCTTGATGGCGCGGCGCGAATAGGTCGCGACCGCGGCGGTCTCGCCGTGCATGACGTAGATCTCGGTGGCGGCGGTACCGAGCGTGAAGGCGTTGTGGCGGTTCGCGGTCGGGCCGCCCATGATGTAGTGCGCCGCGGCGCTGCCTTTCCTCAGCACGACCAGCATCATCGGCACGTCGGTTTGCTGGATCGAGTAGATGAGCGACTGCCCGAGGCCGAGCAGTTCCGCCTTCTCCGCGGCGTCGCCGACGTCGATGCCGGTGGTGTCCTGGAACCAGATCACCGGCACACGGTCGCGCCCGCACTGGGTGACGAACTCGTTCATCTTGATCAGGCCCTGGCGGTAGAGCTTGCCGCCGATGCCCGGATAGTCTCCGTACTCGGGATAACCCTTGGGCAGCAGTCCCTGCCGGTTGCCGATGACCCCGAGCAGCATGCCGTCGACCTTGACCAGGCCCGTGTACACCTCGGGGCCGTAGCCGGGCCTGAATTCCATGTGCTCGCTCGCATCCACCAGCCGCGCGAGGATGTCGTCGAAGACGTAGCCTTCCTTCTGGTTGAACGGCAGCAGGTGATACAGGTCGCTCGCCGGCAGCCGTGGCTCCGCGGGCTCGGCAACGCGGAAGAACATCGGGTCGTAGGCGGGAATCGCGCGCATGTATTCCCGGATGCCGTCGAGGACGCCTTTTTCGTCGTCATACAGGTGCGTGAGAAAACCGGTATCGCCGAAGTGCGTCGCCGCGCTCCCGGGCGGGCGTTCCTTGACGTCGCGCGTCTTCGCAATGAGTTCCTCGAGCCCGGCGACGTCGAAGCCGCCGCGCGGCGACATGCCCGAGACGATGCCCGCGCCGCCGACCGCGAGGTTGGCGTCCTTCTGCGCGAGCAGGATGGTCGGGCTGATCGCCTGGTAGCCGCCGCCCGCCGGATTGGTGCCGTAGATGCCGGCAATGATCGGAATCCCCTGCTGCTCCAGTTCGGCATGGCGGTAAAACGGCGTGCCGCCGCCGCGCCGGTCGGCGTAGAACTTCTCCTGGTCGGGCAGCTTCACGCCGCTGCAATTGACCAGCCACACCAGCGGGATGTGCAGCCGCCTGGCGAGGTTGGTGACGCGCAGGATGTTCTCGGACTGGCCCGCGATCCAGGCGCCGGCGAGCACCTTGTTGTCGAAGCCGATGATCACCGCCCAGCGCCCCGATATCTTGCCGAGGCCGTCGACCACGTTGGTGGTGCCTTCCTCGTTGTCGCGCGGGTTGTAAAGGCTGTGCAGCGGATGCCAGGTGCCCGGCTCGATCAGCGCCTCCAGGCGCTGCCAGACGGTGAGCGAGCCGCGCTTGTTGATCGCGTCCGCGGGCAGGCCGACATTCTCCTTCGCCTTGCGCGCCGCCGCGATCTGCGCCTCGACCGCCTCGAGCTTCGCCCGGCTTTCCTGCGTGCGCGCGATGCGGTTTTCCTTCAGCTCCTTGCCGAACCCCGGCATCTTCTCGAAATACGGCCTCATTGCGGCTACTCCCGGTTGGGCGTGTGGCCGCAGGCCATGCCCGAAATGATGATCTTCTGGATGTTGGAGGTGCCTTCCACCACCTGCAGCGATTTCGCGTCGCGGTAGAAGCGCTCCGCAGGATACTCGGTGGAAAATCCGTACGAGCCGTAGATCTTCATGCACTCGTTGGCCGCATGCACCGCCGCCTCGGACGCCGCAAACTTCGCCACCGAAGTCTCGTACTGGTTCGGCTTGCCCTGGTCCTTGAGCCAGGCGGCGCGATATACGAGCATCTGCGCCGCCTGGTGCTCGACCGTCATCTCGGCGATCTGCGCCTGGATCATCTGGTGCTGCGAGATCGGCTTGCCGAACTGGCTGCGCTCGTTGGCGTACTTGATCGCCAGATCGAGCGCGCCGCCGGCGACGCCGAGCGCGCCCGCCGCGCAGCCGAGGCGCGTCTGGTTGAGCTGCCACATGCAGATGCGGAAGCCCTCGCCGGCGCCGCCGAGCACGTTCTCCTTCGGCACCTGCATGCCCTCGAACACGAACTCGCCGGTCGGCGCGCAGTGCAGCCCGAGCTTGGTTTCGATCGCGCGCGCGCTGCAGCCCTTCATCTTCTTCGGCTCGATGATGAACGCGGTCATGCCCTTGTTGCCCTTGGACTTGTCGGTATAGGCATAGAGCAGCCCGGCGTCGCCAACCTGCGCCTGCGAGATCCACATCTTGTTGCCGTGCACTTCCCAGTGATCGCCTTTGTCGATGGCGTGGGTCTTCATGCTGGCGACGTCCGAGCCGGTATTCGGCTCGGTCATGGCGAAAAAGCCGAGCTGCGTCCCGGCCACCCAGCCGGGAACGAATTTCTTCTTCTGCGCCTCGCTGCCGAATTTGCTCACGGTGAGCGCGGGCCCGAGGTTCTGCATGTTGAACGGCAGCCGCCACGAGGCCGACACCTTGCCGATCTGCTCGGCCATCAGCACCGATTCCATGAACCCCATGCCGCTGCCGCCCAGTTCCTCCGGCACGGCGCAGGAAAAGAACCCCAGGCCGCCCATCGTCGCGACCCGGTCGGCGCGGAATTCGTGCTTGCGCTCCTCCTCTTCGAGCGTCGGCGCGATCTGCTCGGCGGCGAAGCGCCGCGCGGTCTCCTGGATCAGCCGCTGGTCCTCGGTCAGATCGAAGTCCATATCACTCGATCACGAGGAGGACCGCGTCCTCGTCGACCTTGTCGCCTTTCTTGACGCGGATCTCCTTGACCGTGCCCGCGCAGGGCGAATACACCAGGTTTTCCATCTTCAGCGCCTCGATCACGAGAAGCTCGTCGTCCTCCTGGACCTTCGCGCCCGGCTCGACGAGCACGTTGAAAATGTTGCCCGCAAGCGGGGCCCGGACTTCTTGCGCCATGAAATTCCCCTTTTTGATGTCTAAGGCAGGATACGATAGTGGCCGCACACCTGCGAGCGTCCCTTGACCTATCTCAAACCCGTGCATCTCGGCGTTCTAGCCCTTGCCCTTGCAGCATTCGCTCTGCCGCTCGCCGCCAACGCTCAGGCAGTCGCGAAACCCCCGCGGATCGGTGTTCTGTGGCAGACGGCGCCGCCGCCGCCCGTTCACCCGTTCATGACCGCCCTGCTTCAGGGATTGAAAGAGCGGGGCTGGGAAGACGGCAAGAATGTCGTCATCGAGAGCCGGTACGCCGGCAATGATGCTGACCGCCTGGCGGTGTTCGCGGCCGAGCTCGTCCGGCTGAAGGTCGATGTCATCACCACGGCCGGGGATCTGTCGACCCACGCCGCGCAAAAGGCAACTGCCACCATCCCGATCGTAACGTCCGTCGGATTTCCGGTCGAGTCGGGCTTCGTGAAGAGCCTCGCGCGTCCCGGCGGCAACATCACCGGGGTCGCAGTTCTCGCGGACGAACTGTCGATGAAGCGGCTCGCACTGCTGAAGGAACTTCTGCCCAGGCTGAGCCGCGTGGCAGTGCTCTGGGACCCGGTGACCCACGAGCGCCAGCCGAAGGCGGCGGAGGCGTCCGCACGCACGCTCGGGGTACAAGTCCAGATGCTCCGCGCCCGGACACCGGAGGAGCTGGCGCCGGCATTCGAGGCGGCGGCCAAGGCGCGCGCCGAGGCGCTCCTGGTCCTAGTGTCGCCAATGTTCGGCGGCAATCGGCCCGCCTTCGCGAGCCTCGCGGCCCGGCACCGTATCCCGACGATGTACTTTAACAAGACCTTTGCCGAGAGCGGCGGACTCATCAGCTACGGGCCGTCCCCCGAGGAGCAGTGGACGCTGATCGCGGGCCAAATCGACCAGATCCTCAGGGGCGCGCGGCCGGCCAAATTGCCCTTCCAGCAGCCGACGCGATTCGAGTTGATCATCAACCTCAAAACCGCCAGGGCGCTCGGGATGACGATCCCGCCCGCGCTGCTGCAGCGGGCGGACTACGTCGTCGAGTGATGGACGCTGTGCATTTGCCTACTGGAGCAACAATATGACCCTTTGCCCGATCGCAATCGTTGCCGGCTGCAAGAAATGCCCGGCGTTCAAGGCCTGCCCTCTGAAAGGCGTGATCGGCGACTACAAGGAGGCGCCGCCGACCCAGCCGCCCTCCGGGAGCGGCGAGAAAAAGCCCTAGCCCTGATCTGCAAGCCCGCCGTGCGCGCTTTCTGGTCTTGCCTGTTCGTTGTTGGCAGCTTGCTGGCGCCGGGGTGGGCGGCCGCACAGCAGAACGCGCCCGCCAACGGCCTGTTCCTGGTCGCGAAGCCTTCGCTCGTCGATCCGAACTTCGCCAAGACGGTGGTGCTCGTCACGCAGGCCGAGGACGCAAGCACGGTGGGCGTGATCGTCAACCGGCCGAGCACGCTGCAGCTGCAGCAGTTCCTGTCGCCGGAGTTCCCGACGCAGAATTACCGCGATCCGATTTTTGTCGGCGGTCCGGTGATGCGCCAGGCGATCGTTGCGGTATACCGCTCGGACGCCGTTCCGGAGGCGCCGGCGTTCCACGTGCTCAAGGGCATTTACCTGACCATGCACCCGGATAACATCCGCAAGCTGCTCGCCGACCCGAAGGCCCGCTACCGGCTCTACGCCGGCTTCTCGGGCTGGGCGCCGCGCCAACTCGAAAGCGAATTCATGCGGGATGGCTGGTATGTGCTCCCCGCGGACGAGGCGTCGGTGTTCCGCGACAATGCCGAGGGGCTCTGGGATGAGCTGGTTGAACGGGCGATGCGGCGGGGTCCCCGGACGCGCAAATGACGCGCTACAATGTCCCGAGAATGGTCCGCGCGTCCCGATCGCTGATTGCTCTGATCGCTCTTTTCGCGGCGGCGTCCTGGCCCGCCACGGCGCTGGCCGAGGACGACGATGCGATGCTGCTGGTCGCGCACCCCGCGTTCCGCGACCTCGATTACCGGCAGACGGTGCTGCTCGCGGCGCCGGGCCCCAGTGGCGGCCACGTCGGCGTGATCCTCAACCGGCCGACCCGGCGCCCGCTCAGCAGCCTGTTCCCGCAACACGAGCCTTCCAAGAAGGTGATCGAGCCGGTGTACTACGGCGGACCGTTCTCGCGCGGCGCGCTGGTGGCGCTGGTGAAGACCGACGCCGCGCCCGGCGCGGGTTCGGTACAGCTGATGAAGAACCTCTACATGGCGTTCCGCGTCAACACCATCGACCAGGTCATCGAATCCAGGCCGAATGACGCGCGCTACTACGTAGGCTACGTGGGATGGCGGCCCGGAGAACTGAAGGCCGAGATCGACCGCGGGATATGGTCGGTATTGGGACCCGATCTGGACGTCGTCTTCCGCAAGGACGTGGAAGGCCTGTGGGAAGAAATGCTGCAGCAAACGCGGCGCATAAGAGCTGACACGGGTCCCCGCTTCCGCGGGGACGACACCAATTACGCCGCTGCTTTCGCCGGGGCCTTCTCGAACGTCATCTTCGATCCGCGGTAGTCGACGCGGATCGTGTCCTTGGGCGCGAAGCGCCCTTCCAGGATCGCCTTCGCGAGCGGGTTCTCGAGCTCGGACTGGATCGCGCGCTTGAGCGGGCGCGCGCCGTAGACCGGGTCGAAGCCGGACTTCGCCAGCTCCATGACCGCGGCTTCGGCGATGTCGAGGCCGTATTCCATCTTCGCCAGCCGCGCCGCCAGCAGCTTCAGCTGGATGCGCGCGATCGAACGGATGTTGTCGTCGGCAAGAGCGTGGAACACCACCACCTCGTCGATGCGATTGACGAATTCGGGCCGGAAATGCGTCTTCACCTCGCCCATCACCGCCAGCTTCACCACCTCGTAGTCGCTGTCGGCCATGCTCTGGATCATGTGCGAGCCGAGGTTCGAGGTCATGACGATCACCGTGTTCTTGAAATCCACGGTGCGCCCCTGGCCGTCGGTCATGCGGCCTTCGTCGAGCACCTGCAGCAGCGCGTTGAACACGTCCGGGTGCGCCTTCTCGACTTCGTCGAACAGGATCACGGCATACGGCTTCCTGCGCACCAGCTCGGTGAGCTGGCCGCCCTCGTCGTAGCCGACGTAGCCCGGCGGCGCGCCGATCAGCCGCGCGACCGAGTGCTTCTCCATGTACTCGGACATGTCGATGCGGATCAGGTGCTCCTCGGAGTCGAACAGGAACGCGGCCAGCGCCTTGCACAGCTCGGTCTTGCCGACGCCCGTCGGCCCCAGGAACAAGAAGCTTCCGTAAGGCCGATTCGGATCGGACAGCCCCGAGCGCGAGCGCCGGATCGCGTCCGAGACCAGGCGCACCGCCTCGTCCTGGCCGACCACGCGCTCGTGCAGCCGCGCTTCCATGTGGAGGAGCTTTTCGCGCTCGCCCTGCATCATCTTCGACACCGGGATGCCGGTCGCGCGCGACACCACCTCGGCGATCTCCTCGGCTCCGACTTGAGTGCGGAGAAGTTTGGTTTTTTTCAGTTCTGATTTTTCAGAACTCTTAAGTTGTGCCTCAAGCGCCGGAACCTTTCCATATTGGATTTCCGACATCTTCTGCCAGTCGCCCTTCCTCTTGGCCTCGTCCATCTGCAGGCGCAGCTTCTCCAGCTCTTCCTTGACGTGCTGGCTGCCGGCGACCTGCGCCTTCTCCGCCTTCCAGACCTCCTCGAGATCCGAGTAATCCTTCTCGAGCTTCCCTATTTCATCCTCGATCAGGGAAAATCTCTTGCGCGATGACTCGTCCTTTTCCTTGCGCACCGCCTCGCGCTCGATGCGCAACTGAATCAGCCGCCGCTCGAGCTTGTCCATCGACTCCGGCTTGGAGTCGATCTCCATCTTGATGCGCGCCGCGGCCTCGTCCATCAGGTCGATCGCCTTGTCGGGCAGGAAGCGGTCGGTGATGTAGCGGTTCGAGAGCTCGGCCGCGGCCACGATCGCCGGGTCGGTGATCTCGACGCCGTGGTGCACTTCATAGCGCTCCTGCAGGCCGCGCAGGATCGCGATGGTCGCCTCTACCGTGGGCTCGCCCACCAGAACTTTCTGGAAGCGGCGCTCGAGCGCGGCGTCCTTCTCGACGTATTTGCGGTACTCGTCGAGCGTGGTGGCGCCGATGCAATGCAGCTCGCCGCGCGCCAGCGCCGGTTTCAGCATGTTGCCGGCATCGATTGCGCCTTCGGCCTTGCCGGCGCCGACCATGGTGTGAAGTTCGTCGATGAAGACGATGGTGCTGCCTTCGTCCTGCGCGAGTTCCTTCAGCACCGATTTCAGGCGCTCCTCGAACTCGCCGCGGTATTTCGCGCCCGCGAGCAGCGACGCCATGTCGAGCACCAGCACGCGCTTGCCCTTCAGGCTCTCGGGCACTTCGCCATTGACGATGCGCTGCGCGAGGCCCTCGACGATGGCGGTCTTGCCGACGCCCGGTTCGCCGATCAGCACCGGGTTGTTCTTGGTGCGCCGCTGCAGGATCTGGATGCAGCGCCGGATCTCGTCGTCGCGGCCGATCACCGGATCGAGCTTGCCGCGCTGGGCGCGCTCGGTGAGGTCGAGCGTGTACTTCTTGAGCGCCTGCCTTTGGCCTTCATCCGCCTGCGAGGAAATTTTTTCTCCGCCGCGCACCTGTTCTACCGCTTTTTCGAGGCTCTTCCGTTCGATTCCACTCTGCTTCAAAAGCCTGCCCGCTTCGCCCTTGTCCCCGGCGCAGGCGAGCAGGAAGAGTTCGGATGCGATGTACTGGTCGCCGCGCTTCTGCGCTTCCTTGTCGGCGACGTTGAGCAGGTTGCCCAAATCGCGCGAAACGTGCACCTCGCCCGGCGTGCCCTGGACCTTGGGCAGGGAAGCTATGGATTGAAGTAGATTTTTCTTGATGGAATTGACATTTCCACCCGCCTTGCCGACGAGCCCCGCCACCCCCCCGTCCTCCTGGTTCAGCAGGGCGAGCAGCAGGTGCTGGGGCTCGATCTGCTGGTGGTCCTGGCCGAGCGCCAGGCTCTGCGCCTCGGCGAGCGCTTC
>MEQQ01000137.1:0-318 GCA_001770285.1 Betaproteobacteria bacterium RBG_16_66_20 | reverse complement strand
CTGCAGCTTGGTCGTGAACTTGTCGTATCGCATGGCGCTGATCTCTCGATAGATTTACCTCACCGGAGATGAGGGCTCTTTGAGGGAAATCAAGCGGGGTGCGACGCCAACCGACGCCGCGTATATATTCAGGAGACGGCCCTGGGGTCAGCGCACGACCAGCACCGGGTGCCCTGCGTACTGCACCACCTGCTTAGACACGGAGCCGAGCAGAAAACGCGCGAGATTCGAGCGGCCGCGGTGTCCGACGACGATCAGATCCGCGCCGTGCCGGTCGGCGTCATAGATGATCTGTTCGGCCGGATGCCCGACCGCCAC
>MEQQ01000136.1 GCA_001770285.1 Betaproteobacteria bacterium RBG_16_66_20 | reverse complement strand
ATATTCCGGCAGCAGCGGGCGGACGTTCAATCGGGTTCGTCGGCAATGGCGGGAAGCGAGCGCAGGTAGGCGATCACCGCCGCGAGGTCTTCGGAGGTCAGTTCGCCAGTGGTATTGCGGATGACTTCGCCCATGGTTTCGGCGGCGACGTCCCCATCAGGCGTAAGCCCGGTTTGGAGGAAACCCTTCAGTTCGCCGTCGCTCCATTTCTTGAGCCTGGCCGGAGTCAGGTTCGGAACACGATCTCCGTCGGGCCCCTTCGCAGCGCCGGCGAGGAATCGGTCGTGCTTCAGCCCGCCGAGGAAATTGCGCGCGGTATGGCATTCGCCGCAATGGCCGAGGGCCTCGACCAGGTAGGCGCCGCGCGCGACAAGCAGTGTTCGCTTCGGATCTGCGGCAAACACCCCTGGCGAGAAGAATAGCCACTTCCACCCTGCAACAAGAAAGCGCCAGCCGAACGGAAACCGAAGGTCGTGGGCCTGGTTGGGACGCGCGCTCGGCGGCAGCGTGCGCAGGTATACCCACAGGTCGCGCAGGTCGCTGTCGCCGATTCGCGTGAACGACGGATAGGGAAACGCTGGAAAGTAATGCGCGCCGTCGGGCCGCAGGCCCAGGCGCAGGGCACGCACGAAATCCGCTTCGCTCCAGCGTCCCAGACCCGCGCTCGGGTGCGGTGTGATGTTCGGGCCGTAGAACGTTCCGAACGGGGTTTTCAGCGCACGGCCGCCCGCGTAGGGGGTCGCATCCTTTTTGACTTCAGTGTGGCACCCAACGCAGCCGGCAGCCTTGGCGAGGTATGCCCCGCGCTTAGCGTCGCCCTGCGCGAACGCGCCGCTGTGCGCGGCTGCGAGCAGCAGGCCGAGCGCGGCGGCGCAGCATGCACGCATCAGCGTATTCACACCGATGCGCGTGTATCCGGAGAACGCGTTATTGCTTCACGCGGAAGCTGTCGTGACAGCTGCCGCACGCCTTGGCGACTCCGCCGAACGTGGCTTTCACGCCCGCCTGGTCCTTGGCGCGCGCCGCCGCGCCCAGTTTGGAGGTCTCGGCCTCCAATGTTTCCGCAGCCGCCTTGAACTTCGCCACGTCCTTGTAGATTTCGGGCTTGGCGGCGCTCTTCAAGGCCGAGGTGCTCGGCTCGAAGCCGTCCCACGGCATCCTCGCGAGGTTCTCCAGGAAGGTCGCGTTGCGGGCAACGATGTCCGCGTCGTAGGGAATATTTCCCTTCAGCATCCCGCCGATCGGGCCCAGATACTTGCTCTGCAATTTCATCGCGGCCTGGCGTTGTGCCACAAGGACGTCAGGTTTGGCCTGGGCAAACGCGGTTGTTACCGCGCCCACCCCCAATGCAAGGGCCACGCCGGTTGCCACTAAATTCTTTCTCATTCCGTACTCCTCCTAGAAGTTAAATAGGGACGCGTTCGAGCATGCAGCAGCATTCTCTGCATTTGGGGCTAACAGGCCGCAGCCACAGATTATTCCAATCGCCCCGAAGAGTTCAGCGCAAGCCGGCGACGTATTCGGCGACCGCCTGGATCTCGCGGTCACTCATGCGCACCGCGACGCCGCGCATCATCCCGTTAGGATCGTTTGCGCGCGTGCCCGCGCGGAACGCTTTCAGCTGCAGCTCGACGTACTCGGCGAACTGCCCGGAAATGCGCGGATACTGCGAGGGAATGCCCATGCCGGTAGGGCCATGGCAGCCGGCGCAGGCCGCCACGCCGGAGGCGGCATTGCCTCCGCGGTAGATCTTCTGCCCCAGCGAGGCGAGTTCCTTGTCCTTGGCGCTCGCGGGGATCAGTTTCTGGGACGCGTAATAGGCGGCAATATTCTTCATGTCGGCGGGAGAAAGATTCGCGGTCATTCCGGCCATCACGGCGTTGTCGCGCTCGGCCTTCTTGCCGCCCTGCGCCTGGAAATTGACGAGCTGCTTATGCAGGTAATCGTAGCCCTGCCCGGCAAGCTTCGGGTTCGCGGCTGCCGCGCTGTTGCCATCGGCGGCATGGCACGCGGCGCAGACCTGGGATGCGATGTTCTTGCCTTTCGCGGGGTCGGGCTTGGCAGCATCTTGGGCCGCGACCGTTCCGGACCAAAGCGCGGCGGCGCTAGCAACGGACGCCAACAGTCGGATCATGCGGCAGCTCCCTGAATATTGCCGTGGAAAGCCGCGATCTTATTAGAATTTCCGTCTTTAGGCACAGGCGCCGGACCTTGTCGCTATTCCAGCACGCGCGTTTCCTCGTCTCCGCGGCAAAGCCTCACGATTTCCCGCCCGAGCGCGGGCCCGAGCTCGCCTTTGCCGGGCGCTCGAACGTAGGCAAATCGAGCGCGATCAATGCGCTTGCCGGCCGCAAACGTTTGGCCTTTTTCAGCAAGACCCCGGGCCGCACCCAGACCATAAACTTTTTCGATCTCGGCGACCAAGCCCGGCTGGCCGATCTGCCGGGCTATGGGTATGCGACCGCGCCACAGGCCCTGCGCGCAAGCTGGGACGCCCTGATCGGCGGCTACTTGACGGGTCGGCGCAGCCTGGCGGTCGTCGTCGTGCTGATGGACGCGCGCCGCCCGCTCACGGCAAACGATCGCCGTTTTCTCGAATGGTTGAGACCGGTCGGCGCTAGGCGCCTGGTGCTCCTGTCAAAATCGGACAAGCTTTCGCGCGCTGAGGGCGCAAAGGTGCTCGCCAATACCCGGGCCGCATTGGACAAGGCAGCAATGACCGCTGATGTCATGCTCTTTTCGAGCAAAAACGCCGAGAATGTGGCGCAAGCGCGGGCGCTGCTGGAGAGCTGGCTGCGGGAGCCGGTCGGCACATGACCGGATTCTGCAGCCGGAAATAAAAAACCCCCGGAAAAGGGGAACTAAACCGGGGGTGGAAAACGCCTCAGCTTGGAACCGAGGCAACCCGCTCAGGGAGGAGAAGCGGGAGACGATTCACACCGTCTGAAGGTAAGATTGGCGCTCCAGGGAAAAGTTCCCTGCCCGAGAAACCTACCGAATAATCAGCATCATGAACATCTACGGCTCCTTTCCTGCAGTACGCATGCGACGCATGCGACGCAATGAATTCTCGCGCCGCCTGATGCGCGAGACCGTGCTGACGGCGGACGACCTTATTTTCCCCGTGTTCATCCGGGACGGGAAAAACCGTACCGAGAAAGTGGCTTCGATGCCAGGCGTGGAACGCGTGACGGTTGACCGCCTGCTGCCGGTCGCCGAGCGCTGCGTGAAGCTGCGTGTCCCGGTGCTGGCGCTGTTTCCGGTCGTGGAGCAAGAACTCAAGACCCTCGATGGACGCGAGGCGTTCAATCCGAAAGGACTGATCCCTCGCGCAGTGGGCGCACTCAAGAAACGCTTCCCCGAGCTTGGCATCATGACCGACGTCGCGCTTGACCCTTATACCTCGCACGGCCAGGACGGAGTCATCGACCGTGGCGGTTACATCCTCAATGACGCCACGCTGGCGATCCTGGAGAAGCAGGCGCTCGCCCAGGCCGAGGCCGGGGTGGACATCGTCGCCCCGTCGGACATGATGGACGGCCGCATCGGCCGCATCCGGCAAGCGCTCGAGAAAAAGGGCCACATCCACACCAAGATAATGGCGTACTCGGCCAAGTACGCCTCCGGTTTCTACGGCCCGTTCCGCGATGCCGTGGGTTCGGCAAGAAACCTCGGCAAGAGCGACAAGAAAACCTATCAGATGGACCCCGCGAACTCGGACGAAGCGCTCTGGGAAGCCGGGCTCGATCTGGCTGAGGGGGCCGACATGGTGATGGTGAAGCCGGGCCTGCCTTATCTCGACATCCTGTGGCGCGTGAAGAACGAGTTCAAGGCGCCGACCTTCGTTTATCAGGTTTCAGGTGAATACTCGATGCTGCGCGCGGCGATCGCGAAAGGCTGGCTGCCCGAGTCTTGCATTATGGAGTCGCTCACCGCATTCAAGCGCGCCGGCGCCGACGGCATCCTGACCTACTTCGCGCTGGAAGCCGCTGCCAACCTGAAGCGCTGACCGAACACCTGGATCACGACCTGATCGAGGCCGCGGATGTGGCGCCGCATCAGGGCGCGTTGGCCAGTTCGAGAGTGCGCAGGAAGCGCTCGGCGTTCTGGTAGCCGATCACGCGCAGCCCCTTGATCTCACGGCCCTGGGCGTCGAAGAAAATGATTCCCGGGGGGCCGAAAAGGGAAAAGCGTTTCAGCAGCGCCTTGTGCTCCGCCGTGTTCGCGGTGACATCTGCCTGCAGGAGCAGCATCGCGTCCAGCCTCGGCTTGACGCGCGCATCGCTGAAGGTGAACGCCTCCATCTCCTTGCAGGACACGCACCAGTCGGCATAGAAATCGAGCATCACCGGCTTGCCGGGGGATTTCAGTTTCTCCTCGAGCTCGGCGATCGAAGCGATGCGAATGAAATCGGTATTGCCGCCCGAGGGCCTGAGCACCGGCCAGACGATCCACAGCGCGACCGCAAGCAGCAGCACGCCGAAGATCTGCTTCACCCGGACCATCCAGGGTCCTGATTTCGGCAGCAGCGCACCTTCGGAGACGCCGACCGCCAGTAACGGAATGCCCATGCCGAGCGCCATCGCGAACAGCGCGCCGCCGCCAAGCGCGACGTCGCGGGTCTGGCTGATGTAGAGCAGCGCGCCGGCGAGCGGTGCCGCCACGCAAGGGCTCACGATGATCGCCGAGAGCACGCCCATGCCGGCGACCGAGGCGAGCTTGCCGCCCTGGAGCCGATGGCTGGCCGAGGCGAGCGGATGGCGCAGGAATCCCGGCAGCTGCAGTTCATAGACGCCGAACATCGACAATGCAAGCACGACGAAGACGAGGGCGAACGCGCCCAGCACCCAGGCGTTCTGCAACGCCGCCGCCAGCATCGTTCCTGACCACGCAGCGGCCACCCCGGCAGCTGCGTATGCCGCGGCCATCCCCAGCACATAGGCGAGCGAAAGCAGGAAGGCGCGCAACTTGCCGAGATGCCTGCCCTCGCCAGCGATGATTCCCGACAGGATCGGCACCATCGGCAGCACGCAGGGCGTGAATGCGAGCAGCAGGCCGAAGCCTAGAAAGCTCGCCAGTACCAGCAGGGGACCGCCCGAGTCGAACAGGCGCGCGATCTCGAAGTCGCTCGATTGGGTCGAAAGCTCCGGCGCAGCGTCGACCGGTGCTATCGCAGAGGTGGAGAGCGACGCGAGCTGAATCGTGGCATTGCTGTCCATCGGGACGTAGCACACCCCGACATCCGCGCAACCCTGCGAGGTGACGGTGAGCCGGAGCGTATCTTGAGCCGCGGGCAACTCGGTCACCGGCACGCGGATCACGACCTGCTTGCGGTAGGTCTCGACGTCGCCGAAGAACTCGTCCGTCTTGCGCGTCCCGGGCGGGAACTGCGGCGTGCCGAGCGTTGCGTTGGACGCAGGATCAACGGCAAAGCGGAACCGCTCGCGGTACATGTAGTAGCCCTCGGCGATCGCGAAACTCACCTCTACGGTGCGCGCGTCCAGCGCGCGCGTGGAGATGCGGAACGCCTTCTCCGGCTCGAGCAGCTGGTCGGTGTCCGCTGCCGGCGCCGCTGCGGCCGCCAGGAGCAACAGCAGGAACGAAATAATCTTAGCCATGGGGATTCCGGGTCTCGGCGGCGACCCAATCCAGATAGGCAGGCAGGCCACCTTCGACTGGGACCGCGATGATCTCGGGAAGTTCGTAAGGATGGGCGGCGCGGATCGCCGCCTCGAGCGCGGGATAACGTTCCGCCGTGGTCTTGATCAGCAGCGGATGCTCCTCTTCATGCTGCACCGCACCCTGCCAGCGGTAAACCGAGCGGCACGGCGAAAGGATGTTGACGCAGGCAGCGAGGCGCTGCTCGATCAGCGAATCCGCGAGGCGCTCCGCGACCGCGCGATCCGGCAGGTTAGTCAACACCAGCAGCGTGCTCATGTTCCAATCCCTGCCCTTCCAGCCCCACCCGAACCGTCGGAAAGCGCAGCCGAACGCCCAGCTTGCACTTCAGGCGCGTGTTGTCGAGGCGCCGCGATTCGGCCATGAAAGACCGCAACCCCGGCGGCATGCGCTCGGCCGCCTCGCCGCGCGCGATCCGCGGCGGGCGCGGCAGCCCGGCCCGGTCGGCAACCAGATCGAACCATTCGCCCATCTTCAGACGCGTGTCGTCCGAAGCATTGTAGATCCCTGCCGGCGCATCTTGCTCGAGCGCGCGCACGCAGCAGCCCGCGAGGTCCTCGGCATGGATGTGGTTGGTGTAGACATCGTCCGCATCGCGCAATACCGGCGTTCCGGCGCGCAGGCGGCCGAGCGGCAGCCGGTCCGCCGCATAGATACCCGGCGCGCGCAGCACGACCAGGGCCACGCGACGCGAATTGCACCATAGTGCAAGCTGCGCCTCCGCATCGCCGCGCCGCCTCGCGCGCGCGCTCTGCGGATTCACGGCGCGGGATTCGTCCACCAGCGCCCCGCCGCAATCGCCGTACACGCCGCTGGTGCTGATATAGACGAGGCGGGTTGGTAGAATTCGCCTGCTCTCAAGCACCGCGAGCAGGTTCGTAGTGCGCGTATCGTTCTCTCCGGTTTGCGGCGGCGGCACGGAATGCAGCACTGCATCCGCGGGCTCGAGCAAGCTCAGGCTTTCGGGGCGGTCGAGGTCCATCCCGCTGGAGCGCGAAAGAATGCGGACCTCGAAGCGCGATCCAAGTGCCGGCATGGCGCGGCGTGCGATGTCGCCATAACCGGCGATCAACAGGCGTTTCATCGGTGTAATTGTAGCCACATGCGCACAGTCACCCTGCAGCCCAGCGGTCACCAGTTCCAGGTCGAGGAGGGCGAAGCTGTGCTCGCGGCGGCGCTGCGCCAGGGGTTCGTTCTGCCCTACGGCTGCAAGAACGGCGCCTGCGGCAGCTGCAAGGGCAGGATCCTCTCCGGCGCGGTGGACTACGGCGTCTACCAGCACAAAACGCTTACCGACGAGGAAAAAGCCCAGGGCAAGGCGCTCTTCTGCCAGGCGAAGCCGCTGTCGGACCTGGTGCTCGAAGCACGCACCGTCGGTGCCGCGCAAGACATCCAGATCAAGAAACTGCCCTGCCGCATCCAGAAAATGGAACGGCTGGCCGACGACGTCATGGTGTTGCATCTCAAGCTGCCGGCGAATGAGAAACTGGTTTTCCTTGCCGGGCAATTCATCGAGTTTCTGCTGAAGGACGGCGGCCGCCGAAGTTTTTCGATCGCCAACCCGCCGCACGACGCCGAGTTGATCGAGCTCCATGTGCGCCACGTCGCCGGCGGGCAGTTCACCGACCATGTCTTCGGCAAGATGAAGGAGCGCGACATCCTGCGTTGCGAGGGGCCGCTCGGGACCTTTTTCCTGCGCGAGGATTCGGACAAGCCGATCGTTTTCGTCGCCTCGGGCACCGGCTTCGCGCCGATCAAGGCGGTGATCGAGCACATGTTCCACAAAGGCATCGCCCGCCCGATGGCGCTCTACTGGGGCGGCCGGCGGCCGAAGGATCTCTACATGAACGCGCTCGCGCAAAGATGGGCCGCCGAGCATCCGGGCTTCAAGTACGTCCCCGTTATTTCCGACCCACTGCCCGAGGACACCTGGAGCGGCCGCACCGGCTTCGTTCACCGCGCGGCGATGCAGGACTTCCCGGATCTCTCCGGCCACCAGGTCTATGCCTGCGGCGTGCCCGTGATGGTAGACGCGGCGCGCAAGGACTTCACCGCGGTCTGCAAGCTGCCGGAGGACGAGTTCTATGCCGACAGCTTCACCACCCAGGCCGACCTCGCGGCGACTTAAGCGGCGCTCTCGCCCAGGTAGGCCTCGCGCACTTTCGGGTTCGCAAGCAGGTTCCCGGCCGCATCGGCGAGCGTAATATTGCCTGACTCCATCACGTAGCCGCGCGCGGCGACCTCGAGCGCGAGGCGCGCGTTCTGCTCCACCAGCAGGATCGTGACGCCCTGCTGCGCGATGTCGCGCACGATCTCGAAAATCTTGGACACCAGGCGCGGCGCGAGGCCCATCGAGGGTTCGTCGAGCAGCAGGAGCTTCGGCCGCGCCATCAGCGCGCGCCCGATCGCGAGCATCTGCTGCTCGCCGCCGGAAAGCGTGCCGGCGGTCTGGGTATGTCGCTCTTTCAGGCGCGGAAAGATTTCGTATTGGCGTTCCAAGTCCCGGGAGATGCCGTCGTCGCTCCTCATAAATGCGCCCATGGAGAGGTTTTCCTGCACCGTGAGTTGCGCAAAAATGCCGCGCCCCTCGGGGACCATTACCAGCCCCCGGCGCGGCAGTTCGTGGACCTGGGCGCCCGCGATATCGTCCCCGGCGTAGCGCACGCTGCCCGCGCGCGCGCGAACCAGGCCGCAGATCGCGCGCAACGCGGTGCTCTTGCCGGCACCGTTGGCGCCGATCAGGCAGACAAGTTCGCCTGCGCGCACTTCCAGATCAATGCCCTTCACCGCGCGGATGCCGCCGTAGCCCGCTTCCAGCCCCTTGACCTCAAGCAGCATGAGAAACCCCAAGGTAGGCTTCAATCACTCTCGGGTCGCGTTGCACCTCGGCCGGCGTCCCCTCGGCGATCTTCTCCCCGTAGTCGAGCACCAGCACGCGGTCGCAGACGTTCATCACCAGACGCATGTCGTGCTCGATCAGCAGGATCGTGGTCCCGTCCCCGCGGATATCGCGCAGCAGCTTGCGCAGAGCGAGCGTCTCCGAGGCGTTCATGCCCGCGGCCGGTTCATCCAGCGCGAGCAGCGCGGGCTCGGTCGCAAGCGCGCGCGCGATTTCGAGGCGCCGCTGGTCGCCGTAAGGCAGGCCGCCGGCCGCGTCGTTGGCGCGCGCACGGATGCCGACGTAATCGAGCAGCTGCAGCGCGCGCTTTTCGGTATCCCGCTCCTCTTCCCGGGTCCTTCGGTCCCTCAAGACCGCCCCGATGACGCCCGCGCGCGTGCGCACGTGACGGCCGATCATCACGTTCTCGAGCGCCGACAGGCTGGCGAAGAGGCGGATATTCTGAAACGTGCGCGCGATGCCCTGCCCGGCGATCCGGTCGGGCCTCAGGCCCGTGATGTTCTTTCCAGCGAACAGAAATGACCCCTGGTCCGGCGCGTAGATGCCGGTCAGCAGGTTGAACAGCGTGGTCTTGCCCGCGCCGTTCGGGCCGATCAATCCGTAGATGTCGCCCTTCGCGATGGAAAACGACACGCCCGAAAGCGCCTGCAGGCCGCCGAAGCGTTTGCCGAGGTCGCTCGCCTGCAGTAGCCCGCTCATGGCGCGCGGTCCTGCGTGAGTTCCCGCTTGCGCACCGCGGACGGCAGCAGACCGGCCGGGCGAAACAGCATCACCAGCACGAGGGCGAGGCCGAAGATCAACATCCGGATCACCTCCGGCTCGATAAGCATCTTGCCGAACAGCGCCTGTTGCGCCGGCTCGACCGTCCAGCGCAGGATCTCGGGTACGAACGAGAGCAGCACCGCGCCCAGAATCACACCCGCGATGTTGCCCATGCCGCCCAGCACCACCATCGAGACCACCATCACCGATTCGACCAGCACGAAGCTTTCCGGGGAGATGAAACCCTGGATCGCGGCGAACATGCCGCCCGCGACGCCGCCGAAGCTTGCGCCCATCGCGAACGCGAGCAGCTTCATGCCGGTGGTGTCGATTCCCATCGCGCGCGCCGCGACCTCGTCCTCGCGGATCGCCTCCCAGGCGCGTCCGATGCGCGAGTCCTGCAGCCGCACATTGACCAGGATGATGACGAGCATCAGGCCGAGCAGGAGGTAGTAGTACTTCATCGGCCCGCTCAGCATCACGCCGAACACGCTGTCACTGCGGGAGAAATCCACGCCCGCGACGCGCACCGGATCAATGCCGGCGATGCCCTGCGGGCCGCGCGTGATGTTTACCGGCTGCGACAGGTTATTCAAGAAGATGCGGACGATTTCGCCGAAGCCGAGCGTAACGATGGCGAGATAGTCG
>MEQQ01000135.1:33891-35157 GCA_001770285.1 Betaproteobacteria bacterium RBG_16_66_20 | reverse complement strand
AAATCCCCGAGAAAAATCTGAAACAGCTCGATGCCTCCGGCTTCCGCGCCGCGCGCCTGATGGACCAGTTCGCCACCGGCGCCACCACCAAAGACCTTGAAGCGATAGCCGCCCGCGTCGCGCCTTACGGCTGGCACATCGAGATCAACATCGCAAAATCGGCGGACTGGGTCGAACTCGAACCGCGCCTGAAGCGCTGCCCGGTGCCGATAGTGTTCGACCACCTCGGCCGCGTGCGCGGCGGCGAGGGCGTGAACGCGCCCGGCTTCAAGGTGATCCTGCGCATGCTCACGCAGCGCGACGACTGCTGGACCAAGATATCGAGCTGGTACCGGCTCTCGGACTCGGGGCCGCCGCACTACGCGGACATGAAACCGCTCGCCAAGGCGTTGCTCGCCGAGCGCCCCGACCGCTGCGTCTGGGGCAGCAACTGGCCGCACCCCGGGTTGATAAAGTACATGCCGAACGACATCGACCTGGTGGACCAGCTCGAGAGCTGGCTGCCCGGCGATTCCGTGCGCGGGCCCTTGTTCGCGTCGAATGCGGCAAAGCTATACCGCTTTCCGTCTGCCGGATATCGTGACTAAAATCAATAATATACATATTTAGATTGATATTTTTGCGTATTTTATGCAAAATCATCACTCCAAATACAATAGGCGTCACTTTCAGACATGCTCGTCGAGTTCAGTGCGGCCAATTTTCGCTCCATCAACGAAATCCAGAAGCTCACGCTCGTCGCGGGCCCGGGAAAGGAGCATCTCGGGCAGAACACCTTCGATTCGGGCCTGACCGGATTTCCGAGACTGCTTCGGTCCGCGGTCATCTACGGAGCGAACGCGGCCGGCAAGACCAACCTGTTTCGCGCCTTGCAATTCATGCAGCAGCTTGTCGCTACTTCTGCGACCTTCCAGGAGGCGACGCGGGTCGCGCATAGCCCCTTCAGACTGAGCAAGAAGACTGCGGCGTCGCCGAGCGAGTTCGAAGTCGTATTCGTCGACGAAGGCGTGCGCTACGAGTATGGCTTTTCGGTCGATGCGAATCGGATTCACAAAGAGTGGTTGATCGCCTATCCGCATGGCCGGCCGCAGAACTGGTTCGAGCGGACCTTTGACACGAAGAAGAATGCCTATGACTGGCAATTCAGCGCCAAGCTGAGGGGTTCCCCGCGAGTCTGGCGCGATGCCACGCGCGCCAATGCGCTGTTCCTGTCAACCGCCACACAACTCAATAGCGAGCAGTTGCGTCCGATTTTTCAATGGTTCC
>MEQQ01000135.1:27553-33863 GCA_001770285.1 Betaproteobacteria bacterium RBG_16_66_20 | reverse complement strand
CGGCGCATCGCAACTCAACATGGGGTTGACATTCCAACTTCTTGAGCAGTCCGACGGAAAACAAGAGCTCCTCAAATTCGTCAAGGCAGCCGACCTCGGTATCGACGATCTGTCGCTGCAGCGCGTTCCGCTCGCTCCCCTGGCGGCAATCGGCGCAAACGTGGTGCGTGAGCCACAGCCAGGAGGTCAGATTCCATCCGTGATGCGGGTGACTTCCTATCACAAGGCATCCGACAGCGAGCAACGCGTAGCGATGGACCTCGGTGATGAATCCTCGGGCACGCAGGCACTGTTCAATTCCGCGGGTGCATGGCTCAACGTCCTGAAAAATGGCGAAGTCATTCTCTATGACGAGCTAGACACTAGCTTGCACCCGCTGATGACGCGGTTCCTGATCGGCCTTTTCCACGACAAATCCACGAACCCGAAGAACGCACAATTGGTCTTCACGACGCACGACACCTCATTGCTCGATAGAGAGATCTTCCGCCGGGACCAGATCTGGTTCATCGAAAAGGACAAGAAGGGCGCATCCCGTCTCTATCCGCTATCCGACTTTAGCCCCCGCAAGGACGAAAAGCTGGAGCGGGGTTACCTGCGAGGCCGCTACGGAGCGCTGCCCTTCATCGGTGAACTAAAGCTCTGATGGCAAGGCGCGAACCGCGGCCGGCCAGAGCCTTTCGCAGACAGGCGCCAGCCAAGGCTCAGTACCCTGTTGCATTGATCGTGTGCGAAGGCGAGAAGACCGAGCCGGAGTACCTCAAAGCGCTGCGAAAAGCCTGTGACCTCAACCCCGCCAACGTCAAGATCGTCTCCGCGGATGGAAATGATCCGATGAGCATAGTACTGGAGGCCATCGAAACGTATCACAGCAACTCCAATGAATTCGACAAGGTGTTTTGCGTGTTCGACAGGGACGGGCATGTGAACTACCAGCAGGCACTCGACCGGGTAGCGAACTCGCCGCTCGGAAGAAGAGGAATTCTTGCGGCAATCACGTCAGTACCATGCTTTGAAATCTGGGTCCTGCTTCATTATCAATACAGCAGCGCCCCGGTAACCGCATCGGGCGGACGGTCGGCGTGCGACAACGTAGTGGCCGCGATCCACCGTCACCTGCCGGAGTATGAAAAAGCTTTTGGCGATGCGTTCGAGAAGCTTGCGCCAATGCTGGACACTGCGATAACGCATGCAGACTGGCTAGCGGTGCACAATCGCGACACGGGATCGGACAATCCGGCCACCAAGGTCCATGAACTCGTGAAATACCTGCGATCGCTCAAGAGAGATTGAGAAGAACGCTGATGCGCTGGGTCGCACCATCCAAAAAAGACACCGCAATCGCCCGCCGCCCGGAAACCCTACTTGCCGAGGCGTTTTAGCTCCACGACCGCGGCGCCGTATTCGACGAAATCGCGCGGACAGTCCTGCTCGGCGGCGCGCAGCTGCGGCAGCGCCTGCGCGACCCGATTGCGCAGCAGCTTCGCCGCGGCGGCATAGTAGTTCGCCTCGCACAGCTGTTCGGCGCGCCTGTTCGGATCCGGATCGTTGGCCGCCGCGAACATCGCCGGCTCCCCCGCCTTGCCGAGGTAATGGTCGACCACCGCGGCCGGCCACTTGCCCGCGGGCAGCCGCTGGGCGGCGGCCGCGAACTCCGCGCGCGCCTCCCTCGCCTGCCCGGCGCGCGACTGCGCCAGCAGGCGCCAGAGCGCCGCGTAGTGGTCGCCGGGTTGCGCGTGCAGCGCACGCGCCAGTGCTGCGGCGCTCTCCGTATACTGGCCGAGGTAGAAGCGGAACAGGCCGATGCTGCGGTGGTTCGCGTTCTGCGGCGCCAGCGCCGCAATCGCTTCCAGGTCGGCGACCGAACGCCCATAGTCGTTCCTCGCCGCGTACGCGCCCGCGCGGTTGCCCAGCGCGAGCAGCTGCTGCGGGTTGAGCGCCAGCGCCTGGTCGAAATCGGCGATCGCGGCGTCCAGTTCCTTGCGCTGCAGCCGCAGCCAGCCGCGCGTGTTGTAGCCGTCGGCGAATTTCGGATTGAGCGCGATCGCGCGCTCGACGTCGGCGAACGCACGCTCGAGGTCGCCGTTGCGCGCGAGCACCACGCTGCGGCCGTAGAGCACCGCCGCGTTGTTCGGCGCCAGCCGGTCGAGGGCGTCGTAATCGGCGATCGCGCGCGCGAAGTCCTGCTTCCGCTCGTAGAGGCCGGCGCGACGCTGCAGCGCGTCGGCGTTCCCCGGTTCCAGCCGGATCGCCTCGTCCAGGTCCGGGAGCGCGGCGTCCGCGTCGCCCTTCTCGAGCAGCAGCATGCCGCGCAGGTGGCGCGCCGCGGCCATCTGCGGCGCGAGCTTTACCGCGGCATCCAGGTCGGCGAGCGCCTGGTCCCGCGCCTTCATCTCGTAGTGCGTGACCGCGCGCTGCACCAGCGCCTTGGCCTCGCGCGGATCGAGCTTGAGCGCGGCGCCGGCGTCGGCGAGCGATCCCTTGAGATCGCCCTTTGCACGCCGCGCCAGCGCGCGGTTGACGTAGGCGAGCACCAGGCCGGCATCCAGCCGGATCGCTTCGTCCAGGTCGACCAGCGCGGCGTCGAACTCGCGCTTTTGCAGGCGCGCGGTGCCGCGGTCGTAGTAGGCGACGGCGAGTTTCTTGCCCGCCAGCTTGAGCGAGGCGATCGACTCGTCCAGGTCGGTGATCGCGCGGTCCCAGGCCTTGCGGTCCGCATGGATCGCGCTGCGGTCGATCAGCGCAAGCGCCCTGCGCTCGCCGAACACCAGGCGGTTGTCGAGGGCACGGTTGCAATGCTCGAGCGCCCGCTCTGCGGCGCTGCGCCTGAGTTCGCCGCAGTTCTTGACATCCTCGCCGCCGCAGCCCGCCAGCAGCGCAACCGTGCTCAGCGCGGCGCCGAACGCCCTCATTGCGGACGTTGCGGGAAGCTGCGCTCGAAGATGCCTTCCGCGATCCGGTTTTTCAGGATCTCGATCGAGCCGCCGGCGATCATCCAGCCGCGGCAGCGGCGCACGCAGTACTCCACCAGCTGCTCGTCGCTGTAGCCCATGCCGCCCATGACCTGCAGCGCTTCGTTCGCCACCTCGAACCCGGCCTGGTTGCAGAAGGCCTTGGCGATCGCCGTTTCGTCCGCGGACGGGAAGCCGGTGTCGGCGTTGGCCGCGGCGCGGTAGAGCAGCAGCTGCCCGGCGTCGAGCTTTATCTTCATCTCGGCGAACTTCCACTGCAGGCCCTGGAATTCGCACAGCAGGCGCCCGAACTGCCGGCGCTCGAGCGCCCATTCGCGCGCGCGCTCATAGGCGTAGCGGCCGAGCGCGAGGGAGCGCGCGGCATTGCCGATGCGCTCGACGTTGAAGCCCGCGATCTGCTTCTTGAAGCCGCCTTCCCCGAGCACCACCATTTCCGCGGGAACCAATACGTCGTCGAAGTAGATCTGCGCCCACTCCTCGCCCGACATGAAGGCGGAAGATTTTCCGATTCGGACGCCCTTGCTTTTCAAGTCGATCAGCACCGAACCGATGCCCCCCACACCCGGACCGTAGCGCACATAAGTCAGCAGTAGTGCGGCATCCGGAGAGTGCGTCGTAAAGATCTTGCTGCCATTGATCCGCCAGCCCTCGCCGTCGCGCGTCGCGCTCGTCTTCAGGTCGGTGGCCGCGGAGCCGGCTTCGGGTTCGGTCATGCCTACCGCAATCACGCTCTCGCCGCCAAGAAGCCTCTGCAGAAAGATATTCTTCTGCCATGCGGAGCCATATTCCGCGAGCACGCGGATCGGGCCGAAGTTCCCCGCCTGCACCACGTCGGCGCTGCGCGGGCAGGCCGCGGCGACTTCCTCGATCGCGAGCACGGCGTCGATCAGCCGGCCGCCCTGGCCGCCGTCGGCTTGCGCAACCGTGATGCCGAGCAGGCCCTGCCCGGCCATGAGCTTCGCCACGTCCCAGGGATAGCCGGCGGCGTGCGCGCGCTCGCGCGCGCCGGCGGCCAGGTGCTTCGCGGCGAAGCGCCGCACCGAATCGCGGAACTGCGCCTGCTCGGCATCAAGGCGGAAATCCACGCGCTCAGCCGCCCTTTTTCTTGGGCGCGCCTTTGCCCGCGCCGGTCCCGGCGATGACCTTGGCGAGCGCCGGGAAGTATTCCTTGCCGTAGCCGGCGCGGATCGCCTTCTTGATCACTTCCTTGGCGTTGTCCGCGCCGCTCAGGAACAGGCCCGCTTCCTCCGCCAGCCGCAGCGCGTAGCGGATGTCCTTGAGCGCGTACTCCGAGGAGAAGGCGCGCTCCGGGTAGGTCCCCTTCAGCATTGCCTTCATGCCGTGGTTGCGCAGCGCGAAGCTGTCGGCCGAGCCTTTCGAGAGGACTTCGAACGCGAGCTCCGGATCGACGCCGGTGTAGCCGATCAGGGCGAGCGCCTCGGCCAGCGCCACCACGTTCTGGAACAGCACCATGTTGTTGATGATCTTCATCGCCTGGCCGGTGCCCGGGCCGCCGCAATGCGTGATGTCGCTCGCGATGCATTCGAGCAGCGGCTTGATGCGAGTGAACACCTTTTCGTTCGATCCCACCATCACGGAAAGGGTGCCGTTCACCGCCGCGTCGCGCGTGCGCGCCACCGGCGCGTCGGCGAACTGGATGCCGCGGGCCGAAAAGCGGGCGTTCAGGTCGCGCGCGAGGTTCACCGGCGTGGTGGACAGATCCACCACCAGGCCGCCCGGCTTGAGATGCGTCAGCAGGCTCCCCGCGCCAAGGCATACCGAGTTGACCTCGTGTCCGCCCGGCAGCGAGAGAAACACGATGTCGGTGCGCTCGGCGACGTCGCGCACCGATTCCGCCGGCGCCACCCCGGACTGGTCCATCTGCGCGAGCGCATCCAGGTCGCTGTCGAAGGCGCGCACCTCCTGGCCCGACTTTGCCGCGAGGTTGCGGCACATCGGTGCTCCCATCACGCCCAAGCCGATGAATCCGAGCATTACGCCTCCTTCATGATTGCGAGCGCATCCACTGCCACCACGCCGTCCGGCTTCACGATGACCGGATTCGCCTCCGCCTCGCGCACCGGCCGGCCGGCGGCCAGCGCGAGGCGCGAGAACGCGGCCAGCGCGCGCGCGAGCGCCTTCAGGTCGCCCTGCGGCAGGCCGCGATAGCCGCGCAGTACCGCGAACCCCTTGACCCGCCCGATCATCTCGAGTGCCTCGGCTTCATCCACCGGCGCCAGGCGCAGCACGACGTCATTGTAGAGTTCCGCCAGCGTTCCGCCCGCGCCGACCATCACCAGCGGCCCGACCACCGGGTCGTCGCGGTAGCCGATGATCGCCTCCGCGAGGCCGGATTCCATCTTCTGCAGCAGGATCCTTTCAAGGGGATGCCCGGAAACCGCCTGCCGCAGATTCCGGATCTTTTCCTTCAGTTCCTCGCCGTCCCTGATCGCGAGCGCCACCCCGCCCGCCTCGGTCTTGTGCGCGATCGCGGCAGAGACGATCTTGGCGGCCACAGGATACGGCAATGGATGCGCGTAGTCCGGCGCCTGCGCGAGGGCGAATTCGACCACCGGGACGCCGAGCGCCGCGAAGAGCGTCAATGCCTGGGGTTCGGTGAGTCTTCCCCTGCGTGGAATGTCCTGCGGCCATTGCGCCGGGGTTTCATTTCTGCTCTGCCTGGGAGTTCTCCATGAAAAAAACGCATGAAAAGCGTCCGCGCAGGCTTCCGGCGTCCGGAAGGCGGCCACTCCCGCCTGCGCCAGCAGCGCAAGCGACTCTTCAGCATGCGGCGCAAGGAACGCGGCGAGCGGCTTTAGCGGGCGCTTTGCGCCGCGCGCCGCTTCGAGGATCGGCTCTACCGCGAGCTGGGGATGGAACTGGGCGGATGAGCCGACCACCGCGAGCACCGCGTCGCAGCCGGGGAATTCGAGCAGTTCCGCGACGACCGCCCCATAGGTCGCGCTTCTCCTGCCCATCGTCAGGTCCACGATCGGCGAATCCGAGCCGGGCGCCACCGTCTCGATGCCGAGCGTGCCGAGGCGATCCACCACGCTCGCCGCGCCGCCCCCGGTGGTGGTCACCACCGCGACACGCGGCCTGCGCCGCAGTTGTCCCTCACGGTCCGGCGGCTGCCGGCCGGCGAGCAGCGGCCCGATCTCGATCAGCGTTTCCAGCATGTCGACGCGAATGATCCCGCAATCGCGGAAATAGGCGTCCAGCGCCGCGTCTTCGCCCGCGAGCGCGCCGGTATGCGAGCGCGCGAGGCGCTCGCCCAGCTTGGAGCGTCCCAGCTTATAGGCGACCACCGGCTTGCCCGCCGCGTGCGCCGCGCGCGC
>MEQQ01000135.1:15992-27540 GCA_001770285.1 Betaproteobacteria bacterium RBG_16_66_20 | reverse complement strand
CCGGACCGCATCGCGTACCGTTTCCAGGAATAGCAGGATGGTGCGCGTCTCCGGGTCCGCGGCAAGCATTTCGACCAGCTCGCCGACGCCGAGGTCGGCTTCATTGCCGACCGACACCAGCTTGGAAAAACCCAGGCCGCGCGCCGCGCCGCGCGACAGCACCGTGCCTAGCATGGTGCCGCTCTGCGACACGATGCTGGTCGAGCCCGCGGGCGGCGCATCCATCTCGAGGACCGCATTCACGGTCAGCGCGACGTGGCCCGGAAGATTGATCATTCCCATGCTGTTCGGCCCGAGCAGGCGCACGCCGAGCCCGCGCGCCCGCGCGACCAGCCTGGACTGCCGCGCCATGCCCTCGGGTCCCGCATCGGCGAATCCGTCGCTGAAGACGCTCGCGACCGGAACCCCCTTGCGGCCGCAGTCCTCGATCACGCCCTCGACGTCCTCGACCATGATGAAGGCGTGATCTATTTTTTCATTTACTTCTTGCAGGGTTTTGAATGCAGGAAGATCGAGAACCATGGGGCGCGCCGCGTTGATCGGGAAAATCTTCCCCGCATACCCATGTTTGCGCAGGTAGCGCTGCGGGCGCGCGGTGTTCTTCGCTGCGTCGCCCGAGGCGCCGACCAGGGCGACGGAGCGCGGCGAGAACAGGGCCCGCGCGAGGCTTATTCCGTTATCGCTTTTGATTGCTCTAGCGTCCACAAACGGCCAAGCAGCTGGCGCGCCCGCTCGTCCCCGATTACCGGAACGGCGAGCTCGAGATATTTTTCGCCGAGCTGGGCATCCGACAGCGGCGCGTCCGGATCGCCGATGCGCGTGGGCTGCAGGTGCTCTTCGCTGCGGCCGCGGGCGGTGATCGAGACGCGGGCTGCGCGCTGCTGCGGAAAGGCCGCGTCCAGCTCCTGGTCGATCGAAACCGAAATCTTTTCCATGATGGAACGCGTGAACCTGTCCTCGATACGCGCCGGCTCGAACGCGGCCAGGCGCACGCTGCCGTGCGTCAGCGCGGTGGCGACGACGTATTTGAGCGAGAAGCGCGCCTGCGCCGGCGTGCGCGGCTGCTCGTGGCCGGCGACCTCCAGCGCGGCCTTGTAGGTGCCGACGTGAACGCGTTCGATGTCGTTCGCCGCGACGCCCATCCTCGCCTTCAGCGCGAGCGCGCCGTCGATCGCGGCGAACGTGTGGCCGCAGCAGCCGTGGTTCTTGAACGTCATGCGGCAGATATGAAAATCTTTTCCTAAAGAATCAAATAATTTATTCCAGTCCGGGTTATCCCCCATGGCACACCCGAAGCCCGCTTCGCCTTCGATCACATCCAGCGACCCGGTCACGCCTTCGCGCGCGGCGAGCGCGGCGGTGACGCCGGCCTCCGCGGCGCGGCCCGCATGCAGCGGCTTGGACATCGAATCCATGCGGAACGCCTGCTGCAGGCCCGCGGCGAACGTGGTCACGGTGGCGAGCGCGTGAGCGAAACGCTTCGCGTCCAGGCCGAGAAGCTCGGAACACGCGGCGCACGCTCCAAAAACTCCGATGGTCCCGGTGTTGTGCCAGTACCTGTAATGCGCGCGCCCCATCGCCGCGCCGATGCGCGTCGAAATCTCGTATCCCACGATCACCGCGCGCAGGAACTGCTCGCCGCTCGCGCCGTTTGCCTGCGCCAGCGCCAGCGCCGCGGAAATCGTCGGCGCGCCGGGATGATAGATGCCGTCGCGGAAAATGTCGTCCACCTCGACTGTGTGCGCCGCGGTGCCGTTGATCAGCGCCGCCGCGCGCGCGGTTGCACTCCGGCCGAGAGCAAGCCTTGCTTTTCCTTTGTCTAATTCGTCCTTTAATGCAATTTCAAGCAGAGTGGCGGGAGCAACGACAGCCCCTGGCAGCAAGGCCGCGTACCAGTCGATGACCGCGCGCTTTGCGTGGTGCAAGACCTCTGCCCGGAGCGGGATGCTTCGATAACCCTCGGCCCAGGCAGCAAAACGTTCGACGACGTGCATGCGCTCTCTCAGAACTGTGTCGCGTACTGCGCGGGGTCGATCTGCGCGCCGACGACCAGCGGCCGGTCCTTGGGTCTCGCGCCGGCAAGCAGCTTCTGCAGCGCCGCGGCACTATCGACCATCGCGCCCTCGCAACCCATCGCGGGGGCGAGCTGCGCGAAGTCGGTGGGTTCGATCAACGTTCCCCAGCTCGGGTAGTTGCGGTTCGATTGCTTCAGCTCGATGCGGTTCAGGCTGTTGTCGCAGAACACCACCACCAGAGGATCCAGGCCGAGGCTGGAGGCGAGGCGCAATTCGCCCTGCACCATCGCCAGGCCGCCGTCGCCGATGAAGCACACCACCGGACGCGCCGGATGCAGCAGCTTCGCCGTGATCGCCGCGGGCAGCGAATAGCCCATGGACGACAGCCCGTTGGTCATCAGCATCGAGCGAGGCTCATAGGTGGTCCACCCCTGCCCTACCAGAAGCTTGTGCGAGCCGACGTCGGTGGTGGCGATCGCCTCGCGCGGCATCGCCTCGCGCACCGCGTCCACCACGTCGGTTGGGTTGAGCCTGCCCTTTACGCGCCCGGCATAGTAGGCGGCGCGCAGTGCCTCGCGGTGGCGGCGCACTTCCCCGGCCTCCCATTTCGCCGCGCCCTGCCATGCGGACGCGATGCCCTCGAGGATCGCGCCGATGTCGCCGACCATTTCGACCTCGGCAGGATAGATCTGGTCGGTGTTCGGCACGGCGTCGATGTGCACCGTCGGCACCGAGAGTTGCCACGGCTTGATCAGCTCTACCGCGTCGAAGCCGACCGCGAGCAGCAGGTCGCAGCCCTTGAGGAACTCCCACATGAAGGCATTGCAGGCCATGTCCAGGGTGCCGGCGTAATAGGCGTGGTCCTCGGCGAGCACGCCCTTGGACATCGGCGCCACCACGACGGGCAGCCCGACCGTGTCCGCGAGCCGCGCAAGGGCGTGGTGGGCGCCTGCGCGCTGCGCGGCGATGCCGGCCAGCACCACCGGCCTGCGAGCGGCGCGCAGGCGTCGCGGTAGATCGGCAAGACTGGGGTCTCCCGCAAGTACCTGTATTTGTCTGGAATTTACTTTGAAAGGCGGCAATACCACCGCGACGTCCGTCGCTTCGGCGCCGACGACATCCGCGTGCGTAGTGATGTGCACCGGGCCCGGCCGCTCCGCCATCGCGGTGCGCAGCGCCTTGCGCATCACGATGCCTACGGTATCGGGCGCGACCTGCGTCGCCCACTTGCTCACCGGCGAGAACAGGCGGTTGTGGTCGAGCACCTGGTGGGTGAAGGTCTGCTCGCGCTTGCGCTCGATCTGCCCCGAGATCGCGATCATCGGCACGCGATCGAGCCACGCGTTGGCAACCGCGTTCACCATGTTGGAGGAGCCCGGGCCCAGGGTGGACATGCAGACCCCGGGGCGCCCGGTGAGAAAACCGTAGGCCTCGGCCATCAGCCCCGCGGTTCCCTCGCGCCGGCCGAGCACGAACCGCATCCCGGCGCGGCGCGCGGCTTCCATGAATTCCACGTTCGGATCACCCGGATAACCGAACACGTGCCCGATGCCAGCCGCCTTGAGATACTGCACCATTACTTCAGATACGTTCACCTGGCCTCCTCGAGGCAGACCATCGCGGGATTTATCGCTACCATAGCAAACAGGAGGAAATGATGCCGATCTCACGTCGCGGTCTGTTGAGGGCTCTTGGTTCAGTTTCGGTATTGGCAATGTTTTCGCGTCGCGCGTACGCGGCCTGGCCCGAACGGCCCATCCGGCTGATAGTGCCGTTTGCGCCCGGCGGTAACGCCGATATCGTGGCGCGGCTGGTCGGCGGTCGAATGTCCGAGGCGCTCGGCCAGCCGGTGGTGGTGGAAAACCGCGCCGGCGCCGGCGGCAGCCTCGGCGCCGAGCTGGTCGCGCGCGCCGCGCCGGATGGCTACACGCTGCTGACCGGCTCCAACGGGCCGCTGACGGTCAACCCGTTCGTGCAGGCGAAGCTCGGCTACGATCCGCTCAAGGATTTCGCGCCGATCGGCCTCACCAGCCAGGTGCCGCACGCGCTCATCGTCCACGCCGCGGTCCCGGCCAGAAGCCTGCAAGAGCTGATCGCGCTCTCCAGGCAGCAGCAAGTCGGCGTCGGCACCGCGGGCATCGGCAGCGCGACGCATCTGACGCTCGAGCGCTTCAATGCGCAGACCGGCGCCAAGCTGCTGCACGTGCCGTATCGCGGCGGCGGCGCGCTGCTGCCCGACCTCGTGGCCGGCACCATCCAGGGGGCGATGACGGAGTTCTCGAGCGCGCTGCCGCACCATCGCGGCGGCAAGGCCCGTTTTGTCGGCATCGCGTCCGCGAAGCGCTCGCCGCTCGCGCCCGAAGTCGCGACCATGGACGAAGGCGGCGTGAAGGACTTCGCCGCCGCGAGCTATATCGGCATCCTGGCCCCCTCCGGAACGCCGCAGGACGTCGTCGCACGGCTGCAGGCGGCGCTGACCACGGCCCTCGGCGCGAGCGCCGTGCTGGACCGGATGCGCGAGTTGGGCGCGGAAGTGGCGACCCCCGAATTGATGAGCGCCGCGGGCTTCGGCGCCTTCATCCGGCAGGAATACGAGCGTTCGCGCGTGGCCGCGCAGATCGCCGGACTGAAGAAGGAATGAGCCGCGGGGCCGCAAAGAAAGGAGTGCACCGATGGAAGTGGGTATAACATCATCAGTTGGATTCCAACTCAGAGAGGAGTAGGGGCCATGAGGCTAAAAACATCATCGTTGCTTGCCGCGCTCGCGCTTGCCGCCATTTCAGGGCTCGCCGCGGCACAGACCGTGAAAATCGGCATTATCACCACGTATTCCGGGCCGGGTTCGGCCCAGGGCGACCAGCTCGACAAGGGCTTCAAGCTCTATCTCAAACTGAACGCCGGCAAGCTGCCGCCCGGCGTCAAGGTGGAGCCCGTTTTTCGCGACGACACGGGAGCCAATGCCGACGCCGCAAAGCGACTGGCCCAGGAGCTGATCGCGCGTGAAAAGGTCCAGTTCCTTACCGGCGTGGTGTGGACGCCCAACGCTGCGGCAATCGCGCCGCTTACCGCCGAAGCCAAGGTGCCGTTTGTTTCCGCGAATGCCGCCGGCGTATCGATTCCGCGCATCTCGCCCTACTTTGCAAGGGTGTCGTTCACGCTCTGGCAGTCCGCGTATCCGCTGGGGCAGTGGGCGGCGAAGAAATTCAAGCGCGCGTACACGGTCGTCAGTGACTTTTCGCCCGGCCACGAAGCCGAGGAAGCCTTCACCAAGGGCTTCAAGGAAGCGGGCGGCGAGATCGTCGGCAGCGCGCGAGTCCCGATGACGGCCACGGACTTCGTCCCCTACATGCAGCGCGTCAAGGATGCCAAGCCGGAGGTCATATTCGCATTCAACCCCGCCGGGAAACAGGCTACCGCCCAGATGAAGGCCTACGCCGATCTCGACCTGAACAAGGCCGGCATCAAGTACATCGGCACCGGTGACATCACCACCGACGAGGAACTGCAGAACATGGGCGACGCGGCGCTGGGGGTCATGACCGTGCATCATTACTCTGCGGCCGCGGACCGCTCGGCCAACAAGGCGTTCGTCGCCGCCTACAAGAAGGAGTACGGCGAGAAACTGAATCCGGGCTTCATGGTCGTTGGCGCCTGGGACGCCATGGAAATGATTTTCCATGCGATCCGCGAGCAGAACGGCAAGATCGATCCGGACCGGACCATGCAGCTGATCAAGAATTACAAGAACCCGAACAGCCCGCGCGGCCCGATCCAGATCGACCCTGAAACCCGCGACATCATGCAGAACGAATATCTCCGCGAGGTCCGCAAGGTCGGCGGCCAGTTGGCCAACGTCGAGCTGGAGACGCTCGGTACACTGCTGAAAGACCCCTGGAAGGAATTCAACAAGCCGAAGTAACCGGGATAAGGGCCCCCGCGGCACGCGGTGTGGCGCGGGGGCCTTTGTTTGTCCGGGATCGGGATCGGGTAGATGCAGGATTTCCTATCGTCGCTGGTGAGCGTCGCCTTCCATGGCCTCGCCTACGGCATGATCCTGTACGTCATCTCGGTCGGCCTGTCGGTCACGATGGGGCTGATGGGCTTCGTCAACCTCGCGCACGGCGTCTTCGCCATGGCCGGCGGCTACGTGATGCTTTCGGCCATGAACAGCTACGGCGTGTCCTTTCCGATAGCGGTGGCAACAGCGTTCATCGCGGTGGCTGTCGCCAGCATGGTGCTCGAGCGGCTGCTGTATTCGCGCCTGTACACGGCCGGTGAACTGGATCAGGTGCTGTTCACCATCGGCCTGATTTTCATGTCGGTGGCCATCGCGCGCCTTGTCTACGGCACTCTTCCACAGCCGGTGCGGCTTCCCGATTACCTGACGGGGCAACTGCATTTCCTCGGTCGCGACTTCCCGGCCTACCGGGTCTTTCTGATCCTGTTCAGCATTTCAATCATCGGCCTGCTCTGGTTCGGCGTCGAGCGCACCCGCTGGGGGGCGATGGTGCGGGCGGCGGTGGATTACCGCGCCATGGCGCAGTCGGTGGGCATCAACACCTCGCGGCTGTTCACGCTCACCTTTGCGCTGGGCAGCGGGCTCGCCGCGCTCGGCGGCGCGCTCGGTGCCGAGATCATCGCCATCCAGCCGACCTACCCGTTCGAGCATCTGGTGTTCTTCCTGATCGTGGTTGCAGTGGGCGGACTGGGCAGCCTGCGCGGTCCGTTCGTCGCCGCGCTGCTCATCGGGGTGACCGACACGGCCTGCAAGTACTGGGTACCTGAATTCGGCGCATTCTTCATATTTTCCGTCACCATCGCGGTGTTGCTGTGGCGCCCCGAGGGGCTGTTCGGGAGGGCTGCGTGAATCACACCGGCGGATATGTCGCCGATCCGCGTATTCGGGCAATCGAGTGGCTGCCTTGGGCGATCGCGTTGCTCTGCTATTTCGTCGCGCCCACCTACCTGCCGCTGGGCAGTTACGTGCTGACGATGATCATTTTCGCGCTGTCCCTCGATCTGATCCTCGGCTATGGCGGCATCATCACCCTGGGTCACAGCGCCTATTTCGGCACCGGCGCCTATGCGGCCGGCATTCTCGCGGCGCGCCTCACGGGCGAGCCGCTGATCGGCCTTCTGGCGGGAACGCTTGCCGCCGGGCTTTTGGGATTGATTACCGGGTTGATCATCCTTCGCACCCGCGGCCTGGCGCTGCTGATGCTCACCCTCGCCATTACGTCCCTTTGCTTTGAAGTCGCCAACAAGGCGACGAGCTGGACCGGCGGCGCCGACGGGCTCGGCGGATTCACGATTCAGCCGATCCTCGGGTTGTTCAAGTTCGATTTTCTCGGCAAGACCGCCTATGTCTACTGCCTGGTGGTGTTGTTCGCGTGCTGGTGGCTGGTGCGGCGGCTGGTCTACTCACCCTTCGGCGCCTCGCTCACCGGCGTGCGCGAGAACAACGTGCGCATGCATGCCGCGGGCGCGCCGGTTTACCGGCGATTGGTCATCGCGTACACGATTTCGGCAGCGTTGGCCGGCCTGGCGGGTGCGCTGCTCACGCAGACGACGCAGTTCGTCGGTCTCAAGGTGCTCGGCTTCGAGCTCTCGGGTGAATTGATGGTGATGCTGATCCTGGGCGGATTCGGACGCATCTACGGCGCATTCGTCGGACCGCTGGTTTTCCTTGTTGCGCAGGACTATCTCGCGAAGCAATTCCCCGAATACTGGTACTTCGGCATCGGCGCGATGCTGGTGCTGGTGGTCATGTTCGCCCGCGGCGGCATCCTCGGGATCATCGATGCCATCATCGCCCGATTGCGGAGAACACAGAGTTGAGCCCTGCCCTGGAGACGCAGAGTCTGTGCAAGAGCTTCGGCGCGCTCACGGTGGCCAGCGAGATCAACTTCCGCCTTGAGCCAGGGGCCCGGCATGCGCTGATCGGGCCCAACGGTGCCGGCAAGACCACGTTCGTCAACATGCTCACCGGCCGGATCCCGCCCACCAGCGGCCGGATTCTGATCGGCGGCGAGGACATCACGGCGCTCGGACAGGCGGCGCGGGTGAAGCGCGGCCTGGGCCGGACTTTCCAGATCAATACGCTGTTTCAAAACGTTGCGGTGGTGGACAACGTCGCCTTTGCCGTGGCCGAACGCGAAGGCATTGCCTGGCGCATGTTCCGGCCCGCGAGAAGTTACCGCGGGGTGCTTGACGAGAGCATGGCGCTGCTCGATACCCTGGGACTGGCGGCAGATGCCCGCCTGACGGTTGCCGGCCTTCCCTATGGAAAGCAGCGCCTGGTCGAGATCGCGATCGCGCTCGGCCTCAAGCCGAGCGTGCTCCTGCTCGACGAGCCCGCTGCGGGCGTGCCGAGCCTGGAGTCGCATCGCATCCTCGAGGTGCTCGACGCCCTGCCCAAGGACATCGCCATCCTGATCATCGAGCACGACATGGACCTGGTGTTCCGATTCGCGCAGCGCATTACGGTGCTGACCCAGGGTACGGTGCTTGTCGAGGGCACCCCGGCGGAAATCGCCGCCGACCATCAGGTGCGCGAGGTCTATCTCGGTGAACGCCATGCCTGATCTGTTGCGCCTCAGCGCTGTGCGCGCCGGGTACGGCGCGACGGTCGTGCTGGAGGATGTGGCACTCGAGCTGGCGGAGCGCAGTTCACTCGCCGTGCTCGGGCGCAACGGCGTCGGCAAGACGACGCTGCTCGGCACCATCATGGGGCACACGACGCTGCACGGCGGCTCGATCGAGTATCGCGGCAAGTCCGTGTCGCGGTTGCCGGTGTATGAGCGCGTGCGGCTGGGAATGGGCTTCGTACCTCAGGGACGTTACATTTTCCCGTCACTGACGGTGGAAGAAAATCTGATCGTCGCCGAGCGCGCCGGACCCTGGACCCTGGAACGCGTCTACGGGTTGTTTCCGCCGCTTGCAGAGCGCCGCACCCACATGGGTAATCAGATTTCCGGCGGCGAGCAGCAGATGCTGGCGATCGGCCGTGCCCTCATGGGCAACCCCGCGCTGCTGCTCATGGACGAGCCCCTCGAGGGGCTGGCGCCCATCATCGTCGATACTCTGCTCGCGGCGCTGCAGCGTCTCATTCGCGAGGAATCCCTGACCGCAATCCTGGTCGAGCAGTCCGCGCGGCTGGCGCTGGAGGTTACCGAGCGGGTGATGGTGCTCAATCGGGGCTGCGTCGTCTTTTCCGGCCCGAGCGCCGAGCTTCGTGCCGATCCGAAGCGGCTTGCGAACCTGATCGCCGTATAGCAGCAGGCGTTCGAAAGTGAGACTGAGATGACCGAACGCATCGCATTCATCGGCTTCGGCGAGGCCGGCCAGACCATCGGCCGCGGCCTGCTCGCGCAGGGCGCGCAGCTCTGCACCTACGACATCCTGTTCGACGATCCGGCGGACGAAGGCCGGCTGAAACGGGCCGCCGGTTCCCTGGGAATTGCCGTTTCGGAAAACCACGTCACTGCTGTCAGAGACGCAAGCATCGTTTTCCTTGCGGTGACCGCGAGCTCCAGCCTGCAGGCGGCGCTCGCCTGCCTGCCGGGACTGAAAAAGGAACAGCTCTTCCTCGACATCAATTCGGTGTCGCCGCAGCGCAAGATCGAGACCGCGGCGCGGGTCGCGGCCAGCGGCGCGGCCTACGTCGATGTCGCGGTGATGGCCCCGGTGGCGCCTTATGCCCACAAGGTGCCGTGCCTGATCGGCGGGCCGGGCGCCGCGGCGCTGCTGCCGAGGGCGCGCGCGCTGGGCATGAAGATGGAACTGGTCTCCGGAGAGGTCGGCCAGGCCTCGGCGATCAAGATGTTCCGCTCCATCCTGATCAAGGGGCTGGAGGCGCTGGTGCTCGAGTCGATGCTGGCGGCGAGCGAGTACCAGGTCGAGGCGCGCGTGCTCGCCTCACTGCAGGAAACCTTCCCATCGCTCGACTGGGAGAAGCTCGCCGGCTACATGATCGAGCGCGTCGTCAGCCACGGCAAGCGCCGCGCCTCGGAGATGCGCGAGGTCGCCGAGACGCTTTCCGGCATCGGCATCGAGCCCCTGATGGCAGAGGCCACCGCGGCGCGCCAGCAGTGGCTCGCCGACCTCGGCGTGAAGGAGCGCATGGGCGGGAAAAAGACCGAGGATCGCGCCGAGCTGATCGACGCCATCCGTGACGCGCTAGGCAAAGCTCCGGGGGTAAAGCGGCCGGCCCTCTAGTCCTCGTCCCAGACTTTCTCTGGAAGCGGCAGCCCGGCGAGGTCCCCGGCCGCGAGCCTGCCGTCGGGCTCGATGCCCAGCGTGTCCAGGATGAGCATCAGCTGGCGCGTGTGCTGCGCCGGATGCCACACCGTGCGCTCGAGCACGATGTGCAGCGGCTGCCTGCCGAAATAGGTGTCGACCGTGCGCTCGCATGAGCGGTCCGGGCAACCGCGCCACCAGGCCTGCGCGCGTTCGAGCACGGTTTCGCCGTAGCGCGCGATGTCCTCGCCGCTCCGCATCGACGGCGCCATCTCCTGCATGATGCGCGCGTAGGTCAGCTCCTTGCCGTCCTGCATCGATTCGAGGAATCCGTCGACGATGCCGAAGATGTGGTGCGCGAGCACCCGGATCGGCCGGTTGCGGTTGCGGAACGGCTGGTCGAGCGCATCGGCGGGGACCTGGCGCACATAGCGCGCCGCAGCGCGCAGCACCAGATCCATCTTGCGCATCAGATCATCGGGGCTCAGCGGTTCCTGCGGGCGGACGTTGAGTCCCAGAAACTCGATCACGTCGCCGATCGACTGTGCGAAAACGAACCGGTCGCCGCGCGCGACCACCGGCACGCTGCGCACGCCGAGCTTGCGCAACTCCTCCATCCCCTGCGCATTGCCATGCACGTTGATCGACTCGTAGTCGACGCCGTGCCGGGTAAGGAACTCCTTGGTCCGCAGGCAACTGGTGCAGCCGGGCTGCCAGAACACCCTGACCCGATCCGCGGTCGCGAGCATCGATCCCTCCATCGAACGCCAGTTCTTATACGATAGCACCATGGCAGCGCAAAAAAAGGCCGCCCGAGGGCGGCCTCTGTGAACCGCCGGCACGCCCGCCAGCGAGATCCGCGGGCAGTGTAGCGCCGATTTGACCGGCATCAAGCCGCTACCGCCGGCGAGGCCTAGCATTTGATCGGAGCCGATGATGGCGGACGAGCACACCGAAGCAGACCTGAGGAAACAGGTCATTGCCCTGCGCGAGGCGCTCGAGCGCGCGCATGCCGCCCAAGGCGCGGCGGTGGAGGCCGCCACCAGGGGGCTCGCCGAGGAAAACCGCCAGCTCAGGCAGACGGCAGTCGCTTTGCGCGAAGCCATGGAGCAGGCGGCGGCGAAGCACGCAGAGCGCGCGCGGGAAACCGAGCGCTCGTTCCACGACGAGCGTGCGCAGTTGCAGGCGACGGTGCAGACCCTGAGGGTCGAGCTGGAGAAACGCGTTGGGCACTAACGAGGCCAAGTTCGTGTCACCGCCGGCGGCGGTCCAGCCGAAGGCGCCGGCGGCTGCCG
>MEQQ01000135.1:0-15970 GCA_001770285.1 Betaproteobacteria bacterium RBG_16_66_20 | reverse complement strand
GCGGCGCCTGCGGCAGGTCGAGCTGCTGCTCGACATCACCCGCAAGATGGCGGCCAAGGAGTCGCTGGACGACGTGTTGAACACGCTGGTCGAGGTCACCACCCGCGAAATCGGCGCCGAGCGGGGTTCGCTGTTCCTCAACGACGACAAGACCGGGGAGCTCTATTCGCGGGTCGCGCAGGGGACCTTCAACCGCGAGATCCGATTTCCGAACACCGCCGGCGTCGCCGGCCACGCATTCCAGTCGGGCGAAGGCCTGGTTGTCCAGGACGCCTATGCAGACCCCCGCTTCAACCGTTCGATCGACGAGCAGACCGGTTACGTCACCAGGAGCATCCTGTGCGTGCCGATCCGCACGGTGAAGGGCGAAGTCATCGGCGTCGCGCAGGCCTTGAACAAGGTGAAGGGCAGGTTCGGCCGCGCCGACCTGCGCCTGCTGGAGGAAATGACCACCCAGGGCGCGATCGCGCTGCAGACCGCGCAGTACATCGAGCGCATGACGGCGATCCGCAAGCAGGAGCTCGAGTTCCTCGACATGGTGTCGGAGATGACCGCCGACATCAAGATCGGGTCTCTGCTGCAGAAGGTGATGGGCGAGGCGACGCAGATGCTCGACGCGGAGCGATCGACCCTGTTCCTCAACGACGCGAAGAAGAACGAACTGTGGTCGGAGGTCGGACAGGGGCTGGAGGCGACCCAGATCCGGCTGCCGAACCATCTGGGCATCGCGGGGGCGGTGTTCACCTCGGGAACCGCCATCAACATCCCGTATGCCTACGCCGACCTGCGCTTCAACCCGGCGTTCGACCGCAAGACGGGCTTTTTCACGCGTTCCATCCTGTGCGTGCCGGTGGTGAACCAGCACGGCAAGGTGATCGGCGTGACCCAGGTGCTCAACAAGAAGAGCGGCCCCTTCACCGCCGAGGACGAACAGCGCCTGAAGGCCTTCACCGCGCAGGTGTCGATCGCGCTGGAGAACGCCAAGCTGTTCGCCGACGTGCAGGCGATGAAGAACTACAACGAGAGCATGCTCGAGTCGATGAGCAACGGCGTGCTGACGCTGGACGAAGCGGGCCGGATCGTCACCTGCAACGACGCCGGGCTGCGGATCCTGCGCCGCAAGCTCCCCGATCTGCTGCAGCAGCCCGTCGAGGGCGTATTCTTCGGGGCCAACGTCTGGGTGCTGGACAAGGTGCGCAGCGTCGCCGAAACGCAGTCGCCCGAGGCGACCATGGACGCGGTGCTGCAGATCGGCGACGAGCAGGCCTCGGTGAACCTCGCCGTGCAGCCGCTCCTCGGGGCGGACAAGAAGCGCCTCGGCACGCTGCTCCTGCTGGAGGACATCTCGAACGAGAAGCGCATGAAGGCGACCATGTCGCGCCACATGGATGCGCGCATCGCCGACCAGCTGATGTCCTCGGGCCACGACCTGCTCGGCGGCCAGGCGATCACGGCGACGGTGCTGTTCGCCGACATCCGCAGCTTCACCACCATGACCGAGAAGCTCGGCGCGGGCGCCACGGTGACCCTGCTCAACGAGTATTTCACGCTGATGGTGGACTGCATCCAGCAGCACGGCGGCATGCTCGACAAATTCATCGGCGACGCGATCATGGCCGGCTTCGGCGTCCCGGTGGCGCACGAGGACGACGAGGACCGCGCGCTGCGCGCCGCGCTCTCGATGGTCGGGGCGCTGACCGGGTGGAACGAAAAGCGGGTAGCCGACGGCAAGCTCCCCGTGAAGATCGGCGTCGGGCTGAACACCGACAGCCTGGTCGCGGGCAACATCGGCTCGCCCAAGCGCATGGACTTCACCATGATCGGCGACGGCGTCAACCTCGCCTCGCGCCTGGAGTCGGCGTGCAAGTTGTACGGCGCGCAGATCCTGATGAGCGACAGCACCTTCAGGAAGCTGCGCGGCACCTACCGCAGCCGCCTGGTGGACAACGTGGTGGTCAAAGGCAAGACCCAGGCGGTGGCGATCCACGAGATCCTCGATTTCCACGACGAGAAGAGTTTCCCCCGGCTGCCCGAGTTCCTGCACCTCTACCGGCTCGCCATGGACCAGTACCTGGGCCGACGCTTCGCGGAAGCGACGGCGGCGTTCGAGGAAGCGCGCAGCCTGCGGCCCGACGACCGGGTGTGCGAGATCTACATCGAGCGTTGCGCCCACTACCTGAAGGAGCCGCCGCCGGCGGACTGGAACGGCGTCTGGGTGCTCGCCGAGAAGTAGCCGCGCGCGCTGCCGCGGTATGATTGCCGCGTGAAACCCGCAACCGTGCACAAGCGCATCGAGGGCGTCCTCGCCCCGGTGGTCACGCCGTTCAGGCGCGATCTCTCGCCCGACGCCGACCGCTTCGTGAAGCATTGCCGCTGGCTCATGAAGAGCGGCTGCGCCGGACTCGCGGTGTTCGGCACCAACAGCGAAGCGAATTCGATGTCGGTCGAGGAAAAGCTGGAGCTCCTCGATGCGCTGGTGAAGGGCGGCGTGCCTGCGTCCGCGCTGATGCCGGGCACCGGCCATTGCGCGCTCACCGATTCGGTGAAAATGACGCGCGAGGCGGTGCGCATGGGCTGCGGCGGCGTGCTGATGCTGCCGCCGTTCTACTACAAGGGGGTCTCGGACGAAGGCCTGTTCCGCAGTTTCTCCGAGGTGATCGAGCGCGTCGGCGACGAGCGGCTGCGCCTGTACCTGTACCACATCCCGCCGGTGTCGAATGTGCCGATCTCGCTCGACCTGATCGAGCGGCTGCTCACGCGCTACCCCGGCATCGTCGCCGGCGCGAAGGACTCCTCGGGCGACTGGGAAAATACGCGCTCGATGCTGGATCGATTTAAGGATCGCAGCTTTGACGTCTTTCCCGGGAGCGAAGTGTTCCTGCTCGACGGCCTGCGCGCCGGCGGCAAGGGCTGCATCACGGCGACCGGCAACGTCAACCCCGGCGCCATCGACCAGGTGTTCCGCAACTGGCGATCGGCGGAGGCCGACAAGCTGCAGGCGGGCATCACCGCGACGCGCAAGATCGTGCAGAAGGTGCCGATGATCCCGGCGCTGAAGGCCATCACCGCGCACTTCGGCAACGACCCCGCCTGGCGCACCGTGCGCCCGCCGCTCACCGAGCTCAGCCCGGAGCAGGACAAGCAGCTCATCAGCGAGCTCAAGGCCGCCGGCTTCTCGATGCCGGGGTTGGTCTAAGGCTTTTCGGGTACGGCGCAAGCGCCTGGAGCTGGTGCCTCTTGCAAATATGGGCCGCCCGCGATCTCATTCCCCGCTTTTCTTCCTGCTCCGCTTCCCGGCCGCCGGCGGATGCCGGTATTCCGGCTCCTTCTCGATGTCCTGCCGCAGGTGGCTGAGGCGCCCGGACTGCATCAGCGCCTTGCGCATCCCCGCCGGGATCACGGCCGAATTGAGCGTGCCATCCTCGTTGATGCGCGCGTAGACGCGCGTCGCCCGCCCCTCGGTGACCGGCGCGCCGGTGGCCTCGTTGCGCGCCTTGCAGGCCCAGTGCAGCGTGCGCTGGCCGATCTTCGCCAGCGTGATCGAGGTCGCGATGCGGTCGCCGTAGGCAGCCGGGCCGATGAAGCGGAAGTGGATCTCGCCCATCACGAAGGTGGTGCGGTCCTCGCGGATCATGCGCTCGATGGGATAGCCGATGGTGCGGAAGAACTCGTGCTCGGTTTCGTTGAACCAGGCGACGATGCGCGGGTAGTAGACGAGGCCGAACGGGTCGGATTCGCCCCAGTGCACTCTGATTTCCTTCCAGTACATGGCTTCGGCCATGGCGCGCTCCCTTGGCGGGTGGAGCGCGGATTCTACTGGCGCCGGCCCGCAGCCGCTAGAATCGGCCGGTGCTCACCGCCCTCGTCACCGGCGCCGGCCGCGGCATCGGCCTCGCGACCGCGCGTGCGTTCCTCGGCGCGGGATGGCGCGTACTCGCGCTCGACAAGGATTTTTCCAGTTTTGATTTGCAAGGCGCCGAACGCGTCGAGTTTGATCTTCGAAATCTTTCGGCAATCAATAAGCTCGTGGAACAGAAAGGCGAAATACACACCCTGGTCAACAATGCCGGGGTCCTCTTCTGCGACCCGTACGACGCGATCCCGGAAGCGCACCAACGCGAAATTCTGGCGGTGAACCTCGAGGCGCCGGCCGCTTTGATCGAATCCGTTTCCGTGCAAATGAAAGAGAGGCGATCGGGCCGCATCGTGAACGTCGGCTCGGTGGCGGCGTTCACCGGGCACCCGGACCTCTGGTACGGCATCAGCAAGGCCGGGATCCTGAACCTGACCAAGGCCTGGGCGAGGGAACTCGGCCCGCACGGGGTCCTCGTCAACGCGGTGGCGCCGGGCCCGACGCAGACCGCGATGTACGACCAGTTGCCGCAATCACGCAGGGACGGCGTGATGAAGTCGGCGTATTCCGGGCGCGTCTGCAGCCCCGCGGAGGTCGCGGCTGCGATCCTGTGGCTCGGCGCCTCTTGCCCGGAGTACGTGAACGGGACTACGCTGGACGTGAACGACGGCTCGTATCCAAGGTGAACCCGACATGACCGGACGGACCCTGCTCGACAAGATCTGGGACCAGCACGTGGTCGAGGATCTGGGCGAGGGCGTACAGCTGCTGCACGTGGACCGCCACCTGATGCACGAGCTCTCCGGCCACCGCGGCCAGCTCGAGCTGAGGAAACGCGGCATCCGGATGCGCGACCCCGGCCTCACCATCGGCTCCATGGACCACGTGGTCTCCACCGCGCCGGGAGCGAAGGGCGGCAACGCGGCCTGGGCCGACAAGATGATCGACACCTTCCGCACCGAGAGCAGGCAGGCGGGCGTCAAGGTCTACGACATCGGCCAGGACGGCCAGGGCATCGTGCACGTGGTGGGGCCGGAGCTCGGCTTCACGCTGCCGGGCGTGACGCTGCTCTGCGGCGACAGCCACACCTGCACCCACGGCGCGCTCGGCGCGCTCGCCTGGGGCATCGGCACCAGCGAACTCACGCACGTGCTCGCGACGCAGACCATCGTGCAGCAGAAACCGAAAACCATGCGCGCGCGCTTCGACGGCCAGCCCGCGCGCGGCGTTACCGCCAAGGACCTGATCCTCGCGCTGATCGGCAAGATCGGCACCGCGGGCGGCGTCGGCTGCGCGGTCGAATACGCGGGCGAGGCGATCCGCGGCCTGGACATGGAAGGCCGCCTCACGGTGTGCAATCTTTCGATCGAACTCGGTGCCAAGATCGGCATGATCGCGCCCGACGGGAAGACCTACGACTATCTGAAAGGCCGGCGCCATGCGCCGGCGGGCGCGCTCTGGGATCAGGCGCTGGCGCACTGGCAGACCCTGCCGAGCGATGCCGGCGCGAGATTCGACATCGAGCACAGTATCGATTGTTCGGCGCTCGCGCCGCAGATCACCTGGGGCACCAGCCCCGAAGACGTGATCGGCGTCGACGGCAAGGTTCCCGGCAACAAGCCCGAGGCCCTCGCCTACATGGGCCTCACCGCGGGACAACCGATCGCCGGCACCAGGGTCGAGCGCGTGTTCATCGGCTCCTGCACCAACTCGCGGCTGCCGGACCTGCGCGCCGCCGCCGCGATCGTGCGCGGGCGCAAGGCCGCGAAGCACGTCAAGGCCTGGGTGGTGCCCGGCTCCTGGCGCATCAAGCAGGACGCCGAAGCCGAGGGCCTGCATCAAATCTTCCTCGCCGCGGGCTTCGAATGGCGCGAGGCGGGCTGCTCCATGTGCGTGGGCGCGAACGGGGACCTGGTCGAGCCGCTCGCGCGCTGCGTCTCGACCTCGAACCGCAATTTCGTCGGCCGCCAGGGCCCGCAGGCGCGCACCCACCTCGCCAGCCCCGAAATGGCGGCCGCCGCCGCGATCGCGGGGGAAATTGTGGATGTAAGACAGTTTTTGAATTGAGATTTATTAGGTTTTCTTAATCCGGGAAAGACATCTTGGAGAAATTCACAACACTCTCGGCCGTTGCAGCGCCTTTCCTGCAGAAGAACGTCGACACCGACTTCATCATCCGCGTCGAGCGCTGCACCGGCACACCCAAGGAACAGCTCGGCAATTACGCCTTCGAAATGGCGCGCTTCCTGCCGGGCGGCGCCGAGAATCCCGAGTTCGTCTTCAACCAGCCGCGCTACCGCGGCGCGCGGATCATGGTCTGCGGCGAATTCTTCGGCACCGGCAGCTCGCGCGAAATGGCGGTGTGGGCGATCGCGGGCATGGGCGTGCGCTGCCTGATCGCGCCCTCCTACGGCCAGATCTTCTTCAGCAACTGCTTCCAGAACGGCGTGCTGCCGATCACCCTGCCGGCGGCAACCGTGGAAGCGCTCGCGCGCGAGGCCGCGGCGCCGGAGGCGAAACCGTTCACCGTGGACCTCGAGCGGCAGACCATCAACGGCTCGGTCCGCTTCGAGATCGGCGCGCGCAGGAAAAAAATGCTGCTCGAAGGCCTCGATGAGATCGGCCTCACGCTCGCGCTGGAGCCGAAGATCGCCGCCTTCCAGGCCGCCGACCGCAAGCGCCGGCCGTGGATCTACCCCGCCTGAGCCGCCCGCGCCCGATCGCCTACCGGACCCGGTAGATCTCGGTCGGAAAGCTGCCGCGCGACACTTCGAGGCTGGCGCGCTTTTTTTCCAGTTGCGCGGTGAGCAGCGCGCGGTCGGCGCCTTTTTCCCAGCGCATCTTGAACACCTTGCGGTCGTCCCGGTCGCGGCGCGCGATGACCTCGGTCGCCTCGGCGAGCGGCGCGCCCCAGCGCGTCCTGAGCTGCGCTTTGACGCGCTCCAGTTCCTTGATGTTGAAGCGCAGGTCGTAGGCCTGGATCGCGTCGGCCTTGAGGAACACCGTGATCTTCGCCTCGACGCCGCCGAGCGAGATCTTGGAATCGTCGCAGCGCCGGTCGGCGGCATCGGTCTTCCATTCGAGCGCCTTGCAGTGCGCGCTCGGGAACGCCTTCTTGACCTCGATCTCGCGGCCGCCGAGCCTGACGCCGTTGACGTCATAGGCGAGCGAGGGAGGCGCCAGCAACGCGAGAGCAAGGAACGCCGCGATCCTCATTTCAGACCAGGCCGACCTTCTGCTCCTGCATCAGCGACACCAGGCGCCCGCCGAGCATCGACAGGCGATCGGCCATCACCGAGAGGAAGGCCTCGGAGAAGCGCGCGCGGCAGGAATCGCTGAAGCTTTCGATGTCCTGCACGCGCAGGGCGAGCACCCAGCTCATCTCGTACGCGGTGACGGTGGCGCTGCGCGGCGCGGAGCCGCGGCGGGCGTAAACCATCTCGCCGACGCATTCGCCGGGGCTGACCGCGTTCAGCAGCTTGCCGCGCTGCGTCACCTTGAGCAGCCCGGCGGCGAGCACGTAGACGCCGTCGTCCTCCACGCCCTCGCGGATCAGATCGGTGCCGGCCGGGAACTTGCGCACGCGGCAGCTGCGAACCACTTCCCACAGTTCGGTATCGGCAAAGCGGCGGAAGAACGCGAGCCGGCGCATGGCGTTGAATTCCTCGACATCCGACAGGCTCGATTCGGTCGCGTCCTCCGGCGACAGCGCCGGCTCGAGCATGGCGGTGAATTCGTCCCAGCTCGCGAAGCGCTCGTCGCGCGACTTGCCCAGCGCCCGCAGCACGATCCGGTCCAGCAGCGGCGGGATGCCGGGCGTTACCTCCGAGGGCGGAGACGGGTCCTTGGACATGATCGCCTCCATCAGCTCCCAGGCGGTGGCGCCGCCGAAGGGCCGCGCGCCGGTGAGCATGTGGTACATCACGCCGCCGAGGGAGAACATGTCGGAGCGGAAATCGATCTCCTCGCCGCCGCGGATCTGCTCGGGCGACATGTAGGCGGGCGAGCCGACGCCCGCGACCTGGGTGGTGTCCGAGCGCGCGAGCTGCGCGGCGCCGAAGTCCGAAACCTTGATGTCGAAATCGGGCTGCAGCATGATGTTGGCGGGCTTGATGTCGCGGTGCACGACGCCCACGGTGTTGGCGTATTCGAGCGCCTTGCAGCACTTGTAGATGATCTGGGCGGTGCGCGCAGCGGGCAGCAGGTCGGCGGGATCGCAGTGAGGCTGCAGCGAGGTGCCTTCGACCAGCTCCATCACCAGGTAGAGCACGTCCTTGCCTTCCTTTTTCTCCAATCCGGCGTCGTAGATGCTGACGATGTGCGGGTGGCGCAGCTTGCCGGCGAGCGAGGCCTCGTTCTGGAAGAACTTGAGCTGGCGCTTCGCCTCCTCCGGATCGGCGGGCATCGCGTCGAGCACCTTGATCGCGACCTCGCGCTGCTCGAAGGGGTCGCTGGCGAGGTAGACCGAGGCGGTCGCGCCCTTGCCGAGCAGGCCGCGGATCTCGTACTTGCCGATGTTCGCGTGCATGAGGAACGGATGCTAACCCAAGCAGCGGGTCTAAAATCCCGAAGCACCGATGCGATCCGCCCCCTTACCTCTTTTTGCATTCCTCCTGGCGCTCGTCCTTGCCGGTTGCGCCGCTATGCGCTGGGACAAGCCCGGGGCGGACGGCACGGCGCTCGCCCATGACCTGACCAACTGCCGCGCCCTGGCGCATGAGAGGGCGGCGCGGGCCGGGAACATCGGACTGCCCCCGGCCGCGAGCGATCCGCGCTTCGGCTCGCCGTCCGGACCGACCCAGGTGGAGCAAAGGCTCCAGGAGCAGCAGGCGGTCGAGGCCTGCATGCGCGAAAAGGGCTATACCTTGGTTCCGGCCGAAAAGTAGGCGCGCGGCGGCGCGTCCTTCACTTCGTGGCTCGCGGGCCGCGCGCGCAGGCGCAGCTCGGTCAATTCGGCGCGCTCGCGCGACGCATTGCGCAACGCCTGGTCTTTCCCCGGCAGGTACTGCGGCGGCCAGAATTGCGCGCTGTGCTGGTACCAGGCCGAGGCCTGCAGAGTCAGGTAGGGATTTGCCAGGTGCGGCCGGCCGAGCGCAACCAGGTCCGCTTTGCCCGAAGCAAGCAGGGTGTTTACCTGGTCGGCGCTGGTCACCGCGCCCACGGTCATGGTCGCGATGCCGACTTCGTTGCGCACCCAGTCGGAGAACGGCGCCTGGTACATGCGGCCGTAGACCGGCCGCTGGTTCGGCACGGTCTGCCCGGTCGAGCAGTCGATCAGGTCGCAGCCCTCGTCCTTAAGCATTCGCGTGAGCGCCATCAGCTCCTCGCCCGCAAGGCCGCCCGGCGCCCAGTCGGTGGCGGACACGCGCACTGACATGGGCTTGCTTTCGGGCCAAATATTTCTGCAAGCCTTCCAAACAGCCATTGGGAAACGCATCCTGTTCTCGATCGAACCGCCATACTCGTCTGTGCGCGTGTTGGTGAGCGGCGAGATGAAGCTCGCCAGCAGGTAGCCGTGCGCCATGTGCACTTCGAGCATGTCGAATCCGGCTTCGTCTGCCAGCCGGGTGGAATTTTCGAATTGACGAATGATTTCTTCCATCCCGGAGCGAGTGAGTTCCTGCGGAACCTGGGATACCCCTGCGTCATACGCAATGGGCGAAGCGGAAACGACGGGCCAGTTTCCGGCCTCGAGCGGATGGTCCATGCGTTCCCAGCCGAGCTGCGTAGAGCCCTTGCGCCCCGAGTGCCCGATCTGCATGCAGAGCTTGGCGCGGGAATTCGCATGGCAGAAGTCCGCGATGCGCCGGAAGGCGTCGCGTTGCGCCTCGTTCCACAACCCGGTGCAGCCGGGCGTGATGCGGCCTTCGGGCGAAACGCAGGTCATCTCCACGTACACCAGCCCGGCACCGCCGACCGCGCGCGCGCCCAGGTGCACCAGGTGCCAGTCGCCCGGCACGCCATTGACCGCGGAGTACTGGTCCATGGGCGACACCACGACGCGGTTCTCGAGCACCATGCCGCGCAGCCTGAACGGCGTGAACATCGGCACCGGCGGATTGGCGAGGTCGACGTCGAATCCCTGGTCTCTTGCTTTTCCTGCAAACCAGTCCTGGACTTGCCGCACGAACTCCGGGTCGCGCAGCTCCAGGTTCTCCCAGGTGATCTGCTTGGAGCGCGACATGACGCCGAAAGCGAACTGCAGCGGGTCCATGTCCCAGTAGCGGCGCATGTGCTCGAACCAGGCGAGCGAGACGTTGGCGGCGTGCTGTGTTTTTTCTACTTCTTCACGTCGCCCAGTGTCGTAACGACTTAACGCCTTTTCTATGTTGTTTTCACTCTTAATAAAATCAAAAAGAGAAATGGCATCTTCCATTGCCAATTTCGTTCCTGAACCGATCGAGAAATGCGCGGTCGCCTTGGCGTCGCCGACCAGCACTGCATTGCCCTTGACCCAGGTCTTGTTGGTGATGGTCGGGAAGTTGCGCCAGAGGGAGCGGTTGGCGATCAGCCTGTGGCCGTCGAGCTCCTCGGCGAAGACGCGCTCCACCGTCTCCAGCATCGCGGCCTCGTCCTTGGCGTCGAAGCCGAAGTTCTTCCAGGTGGCTTCGTCCGTTTCGATCACCCAGGTGCTGCGGCCTTCCTCATATTGGTAGCAGTGCGCGAGGATGATGCCCTCGGGCGTCTCGCGGAAGAAGTACTTGAACGCATCCAGCGGCCTGGTGGAGCCCAGCCAGGTGAATTTGTTCGGCCGCAGGTCCACGCTCGGTTGGAAATGTTGTTTGTCTTTTTCTCTTAGCTTGGAATTAATTCCATCTGCAATAACGACAAGATCAGAATCGGAAAACTCGTTCAGATCCTCCACCTCATGCTGGAATTTGAGTTTCACGCCGAGCTCGCGGCAGCGGTCGTGCAGGATGTGCAGCAGCGCCACGCGCGAGCAGCCGCAGAAGCCGTTGCCGCCCGAGCGCATGGTGCGCCCCTTGTAGACCACGTCGACGTCGCCCCAATAGGCGAAGCGGCGCCGGATCATCTCGTAGGAGGGCCCGTCGTAGGCCTTGAAGGTGTCCAGCGTCTGGTCGGAGAACACCACGCCGAAGCCGAAGGTATCGTCCGGGCGGTTGCGCTCGTAGACCGTGATGTCCCAGCGCGGCCAGGCCTTCTGCGCCAGCAGCGCGAAGTACAGCCCTCCCGGGCCGCCGCCTACGATCGATACTTTCATGGCTTCTCCGCCGACTTGGCATCCGGTATGACCGCGATTGCTTCGATCTCGAGCCGCGCATCGATTTCCACCAGGCCGGCGACCTGCACCACGGCCATGGTCGGGTAATGCCGGCCGATCAGTTCGCGGTACGCGGCCCCGACCTCCCTGATCGCATCGAGATACTCCTGCCGGTCGACGACGTACCAGGTCATGCGGACGATATGCTCGGGCCTGCCGCCCGCTTCGACGAGCACGGCCAGGATGTTCTTCAGGATTTGCCTGAACTGGCCCGCAAATCCCTTCTCCTCGATGACAGCTTTCTCGTTGAAGGCAACCTGTCCGGACACATAGACCGTCGTTCCGCCCTTCACCGCGATGCCGTTCGAATAGCCTTTCGGGCGCGCCCAGGCGGGCGGTTGCAGGATCTGGATCATGGCGCCGTTCTCCCTTCGTTCCTCAGCTTGAAGCGTTGCAGCTTGCCGGTCTCGGTGCGCGGCAGCGAAGCCACGAACTCGACCTCGCGCGGATATTTGTAGGGCGCGATGTTCTGCTTGACGTGCTCCTGAAGGTTCTTCTTCAGTTCCTCTTTCTCCTCCACGCCCGCCCTGAGCACCACGTACGCCTTGACGATCATGCCGCGCTCCTCGTCAGGCACGCCGACCACGCCGCATTCCGCGACCGCCGGGTGCGACAGCAGCGCGCCTTCGACCTCGGGCCCGGCGATGTTGTAGCCGGCCGAGATGATCATGTCGTCGGTGCGCGCCTGGTAGATGAAGTAGCCGTCCATGTCCATCACGTAGGCATCCCCCGTCAGGTTCCAGCCGTTCTGCACGTAGCTTTTCTGCCGCTCGTCGGCGAGGTACCTGCAGCCGGTCGGCCCCTTCACCGCGAGGCGCCCGATCTGGCCGGGCGCGCAGCGCTCGCCGTTGTCGTCCAGCACCGCCGCGGTGTAGCCCGGGATCGCGTGGCCGGTGGCGCCGCGCTTGACGTGCGCCGGGGCGTGCGAGATGAAGATGTGGATCATTTCGGTGGAACCGATGCCGTCGATGATCTCGATGCCGCTCGCCTGCTTGAACAGCTGGCGCGTCGCATCCGGCAGCGCCTCGCCCGCCGAGACGCATTTCCTGAGCGACGACAGGTCGTAGTCCTTCCACAGGGCGGCGAGCGCGCGGTACATGGTCGGCGCGGTGAACAGGATCGTCGCCCTGAACTTGCGGATCGATTCCAGCAGCGTCTCGGGCGGCAGCCGCTCCACCAGCGCGCTGCTGGCGCCGAAGCGCAGCGGGAAGCACAGCAGGCCGCCCAGGCCGAAGGTAAACGCGAGCGGCGGCGTGCCGATGAAGATGTCGTCCTGGGTAGGCTTCAGGCAGGAGCGCGGAAAGCAGTCGCACATCGCGATCACGTCGCGGTGGAAGTGCATCGTGCCCTTGGGCTTGCCGGTGGTGCCGGAGGTGAAGGCGATCAGCGCGACGTCTTCGGCCGAGGTATCGATGTTCTTGAAGGCCGTGGATTGCTTCTTGCTCAACGCATCAAGCGAATCCTTTGCATCCGAGTACCAGAAACAAGTCTTTTTCAAGGAAGGACAATTCGGCAATGCAAGATTCAATTCCGCTTCCAGCCGCTGGTCGCAGAGCGCGTGCGAGATCTCGGCCTTGGTGACGATCTCGATCAGCTCCTTGGCGCGCAGCAGCGGCATGGTGCCTACGCAGATGCCGCCCGCCTTGAACACCGCGAACCAGCAGGCGGCCATCATCGGGTTGTTGGGGCCGCGCAGCAGCACCCGGTTGCCGGGCTTCAAGCCCATGTCGCGCACCAGCACGTTGGCGATGCGGTTGGCTTGCGCGAGGAGCTGCGCGTAGCTGCATTCGCCGTCAGGCGCGCGGATCGCGATCCGCGCGCCGTGGCCCGCGCGCACCGGGTCGTCCAGCAGCACCGTGGCGCAGTTCATGCGCGCCGGGTACTGCAGCTCGGGCAGGTCGAAGCGGAACTCCGGCCACTGCTCCTTCGGCGGCAGGTTGTCGCGCGCAAAGGTGTCGACAATCATGATCCCGGCTCCATGGTGACGCGCTTCATTTTAGATGCAACACGTGCCCCAGCGTCCGCGCCGGAGCGAAGTCCGCCAGCACCGATTCGTGGATCGCGCGCAGATTGGTCCAAGGCCGGGGGTCGGCATAGAAGCGGCGCAGGAACAGGAGGTCAGTCAGCATGCTGTCCATCCAGTTGACGTCGGTGATATATCCCACGACCGCGCGGCAGCCCGAACTTTTCAGGAACTCTCTGGCAAAACGTGCGCCGCGCTTTCCCTTGAAAACGCTGCAGGCGCCGAAATACACCAGGTTGTCGTAGCCCTTGCCCCAACCGGCGAACGCGCGGCACAGCGCCGCCGGCCCGATCCTGGCGAGCGCGGTATGGATCCTGCCCGGCGAGCCGTGGAACGACAGGTAGTACACCGGCGTGTCGAATGTTTCGGGATCGCGCCACAGCAGCCCCTCCCTGCGGCGCGTGTAGGCCGCGAGCTGCGCAGGTGAATCCATGAAGCGGTGCGCGATGGCGAGCGGCGGTTCGAGCTGCGCCGCGAGGCCCTCGAAGAACGGCCGCACCGAGCGCTCGCGGAACGCCTGCACCTGCCGGTCCGACCAGTAGGTCTCCAGGCAGACCAGCTTGCGGGGCGCTTTCCCGGCTTTTGTCTTCTTCATGTCAGGCAGACCGCATCATGATTGCTTTTGCCGTCCCTTGCACCAGCACCGCGGCAGTTACCGCGACGATGAACGTGACGGCGATGCCCCAGTCCTCGAGCAGCAGCGCGACGCTCAGGCAGTACGCGACGAAGGCATAGAAGCCGCCGACCGAGGACCGCAGCAGCGCGACGGCGAATCCCGGGCCGTTCGCCCGGTGCGAAAAAACCGCCAGCACGCTGAGCATGACCGGGAACACCGCGATCAGGCCCGTCCAGGCAGCGCCGACCGCCTCCGCCGCCGCGGTCACGAGCAGCACCATCGCCGCACCCGCCGCCATGCGCAGCAGCAACTCGGTCGGCGGAAGCGCGTGGCTGCCCCACTGCGCGTGGGCGCGCGGAAATACGCGCGGCGCAATGAAAAGCGTGAGCAAGGCGACCATCAGCGCCGCAATCGCGGGCATTGGAACCAGCGCAGGCAACAGCCCGGTGGCGGCCCACACAGCAATCGCGCAAACCCAGGACCAGAACCAGTTGAGCCGCGTGCAGCACCACGCGTACGCGACGCCGAACGCGACTGCGGCGAACACCGCAGCAAGCGCGCCAACCGCCGCCTGCGTGGTAAACCCGGCCCCGCGCTCCAGCGCGAGGAACAGCAGGATCGGCCCGGTCACCGACGGAAATCCCGCCAGCCAGCCGGCGACGTTCGGACCCCAGCGCTTCGCGGCGAACGATATGACGGCAAGGAATGCCGGGACCAGCAGCAGCTTGAGCGCCAGCAATCCGGGCGTCCTAGCGCTTTTCCGGCGGAAGCGCCAGACACTCAGTGTTCGCTGATGGATCGCCCTCCCGGGCGATGCGGGGATCAGCTTGCACTGCCGCGCGGCGTGAAAATCGAATAGTTGCCGTTCGCAGTGGCCACCAGCAATTCGCCGGCAAAAAGCCTCGATTCGAGATGGGCCACGGTCTTTCCGCGATTTACAACCTCCGTGGTGCACGTGACGACGCCCGAAACCACCGGCTTGAAGTAGTTCATGGTTATCTGGATCGTCGCGCACATCTGCCCCGGCTCCAGCGTCGGGTACAGCGCCGCGCCCATTCCCGTATCGGCGAGGGCGTAAAGGACGGCGCCATGAGTGACGCCATGCGGATTGCGATGCTTGTCCCCGACTTCCAGGACGCATCGGCTGTACCCCGGACGCTGCTCCTCGAAGTGAAAGCCGATCAGTTCGGCATAGGGATGTTCCATCGGAACGTATCTTCCTGGCTCAACCATTACGGTCTATCCGGGACCTAACCCAGACGCTTGAAGTACTGTACCGCGCGCTCGTGCTTCTGCGCCGCCGCGCGAGTCGCGAACGTCCCCAGATTGCGGCGCCTGCCCGTCTCGGGATTTATCTTCCGCGAGTACAGCCTGTATCCACCCGACTGCAATTTTCTAATCATTAGGGGTACTTGCGCCCTCCGTCTTCCGACTCGTAGCGAACCACCGAGGTCTTCGCGAGTTTGTCATGCCATGCGTTTTTTTCTTTCGAGAACGCCACCCAAAGAAAACCCAACCCGACCGGCAGGTACGAGAGTAGCTTCGCAAGATTGCGCCCAATTGACCTTGCGAGCGTCAGTCGTCCACCACCTGGTCCCACTACTCGCAGGCGCATGGCCGCCTTTCCAAGCGTACCCTGAAGCGCAGACGCTTCCATGAGCGCGGAATAGACAAGCCACACAAGGAACGATGAATCCCGGATCCAGTTCCGTTCCATGAGGAACTTGGCACGTGCTTCCAGGTTCCCGGGTTCCGCGCGGTAGGCCGCCCACGTCTCATTGAAGCCAAGAAACAAGTAGAACGCCGATCCGGTAAGCAACACGACAGGAAAGACATCTATCGCATATGCTGCGGCTCTGCGCCAGAAGCCTGCGTGTCTCATGGCATTCGTCTCCGGCTTGTCTGGCTAACCATCAATAGTCAGAATTGATTCCGTCTATCATGGCACAGCGAAGCAAAAGTCGCGCAATGCGGAATTCGCAAGACTGGGGGAGAGATGTTCGAAACTACGATTGCGGGCAGCCTGCCCAAGCCGGGCTGGCTCGCGGAGACCAACAAGCTGTGGCCGGCGTGGCGGGCGGAAGGCGCGGAGCTCGAGAAAACGAAGCGCGACGCGACGCTGCTGTGGCTGAAGGAGCAGGAGGACGCGGGGATCGACATCGTCACCGACGGCGAGCAGTCGCGCCAGCACTTCGT
>MEQQ01000134.1:1476-19184 GCA_001770285.1 Betaproteobacteria bacterium RBG_16_66_20 | reverse complement strand
CACCGGGGGGCAGACCTCGGGTACCGATTACTTCAGGCGCACCACCACCGACCCGCTGCGCGAGAGATTCCTGCCGATCGTGAAGAAAGCCACCGCCAGGGTGAAGCTCGCCGAGAAGTACAACCAGTACGCGCAGAAAGGCGTGCAATTCGGCCTGGTGAAGAAAGAGCAGGCGAACCTGGATGACTACGTGACGCAGAAGGCGCTCGACGGCCTGTTCTTCATGGTCGCCGAGGAGGAGAAGAAAATCCGCCAGGACCCGGTCAAGGCGGGCAGCGATATCATCAGGAAAGTGTTCGGGGCGCTGAAGTAAGCAGGCGGGCGGCGCGCCCTTGTTCTGTCTAGTGCGCCTGGTCCCAGTTGTCGCCGACCCCGACGTCGACGATCAGCGGGACCTCGAGCTTCGCGGCGTCTTGCATCAGCTCGCGGACTTTCTCCTTTACTTCGTCCAGCTCGCTCTCCGGCACTTCCAGCACCAGCTCGTCGTGCACCTGCATGATCAATTTGCTTTTCAATCCGGAACCATCAAGAAATTTCTGAACCGCAACCATCGCGATCTTGATCAGGTCGGCGGCGGTGCCCTGCATCGGCGCGTTGATGGCGGCGCGCTCCGCGGCCTGGCGGCGCGCGGGTGAGCCGGACTGCATTTCGGGCAGGCGCAGGCGCCGGCCGAACACGGTTTCGACGTAGCCGGCGGCGCGCGCCTGGTCCTTGGTCTGGTCCATGAATTTCTTCACGCCCGGGTAGCGGTTGAAGTAGGAGTCGATGTAGGCCTGCGCGGTGGCGCGCTCGCTGCCGAGGTTCTGCGCCAGGCCGAACGCGCTCATGCCGTAGATCAGGCCGAAGTTGATCACCTTCGCGGTGCGGCGCTCGTCAGCGCTCACTTTGTCGAGCGGCACGCCGAAGACTTCCGCCGCGGTGGCCTGGTGCACGTCATGGCCGTGCTCGAAGGCGTGGCGCAGGCCCTTGTCGCCCGAAAGATGCGCCATGATGCGCAACTCGATCTGCGAGTAGTCAGCCGACACGATCTTGCTGCCCGGCGGCGCGATGAAGGCCTCGCGGATGCGCCGGCCCTGCGGCGTGCGGATCGGGATGTTCTGCAGGTTGGGGTCGTTGGAAGCGAGCCGCCCGGTCACCGCGGTCGCCTGCGAGTAGGTGGTGTGCACGCGCCCGGTGTTCGGGTCCACCATGCGCGGCAGCTTGTCGGTGTAGGTGGATTTCAGCTTGGCGAGGCCGCGGTAGTCCAGCAGCAGCCTGGGCAGCGGATAGTCGAGCGCAAGCTCGGCCAGCACGTCTTCATCGGTCGAGGGCTGGCCCTTGGGCGTCTTCTTCCTGACCGGGAGCTGTTGCCGCTCGAACAGGATTTCCTGGATCTGCTTGGGCGAGTTGAGGTTGAACGGCTGGCCCGCCGCCTGATAGGCCCGTTGCTCGATCTCCAGCATTTCCCTGCCAAGCTCGTGGCTCTGCGCCTCGAGTTTCGCGCTGTCGATCAGCACGCCGTTGCGTTCCATGCGCAGCAGCACCGGCGTTACCGGCAGCTCGATGTTCTCGTAGACGTACTTGAGTTTTTCGTCCGCAGAGATTTTTTCGAACAGGACGGAATGAACCGCCAGTGCACAATCCGCGTCCTCGGCGGCGTACTGCGTGGCGCGCGCGATTTCCACCCCGGCGAAGGAGATGCGCGCCGCGCCCTTGCCGGTGACTTCGTCGTAGGAGATCGTCTGCCAGCCGAGGTGCCGCCGCGCGAGCGAATCCAGGTCATGCCGCTCATGCACCTCGTAGACGTAGGACTCGAGCAGCGTGTCGTGCGCGATGCCGCCGAGGCTGACGCCGTGATTGGCGAGGATGTGGGCGTCGAACTTGAGGTTCTGCCCGACCTTCTTGTGGCGCTCGCTTTGCAGCCAGCCTTTGAGGACCTGCAAGGCCCGTTCGACCGAGACCTGCGGCGGGGCGCCGGGATACTCGTGCGCGAGCGGCAGGTACCAGGCCGAATCGCCGAAGGCAAACGACATTCCGACCAGGCGCGCAATCATCGGCTCGAGCCCGGTGGTCTCGGTGTCGAAGCCGACCAGTGCCGCGCCTTCGAGCCGCGCGACGAAATCGCGGAGCGCACTCTCGTTTTCCAGCGTCCGATACTTGCGCCGCGGCGGGCTTGGCGAGGCGGCACCGGCAGCGGGCGGCGGCACCGAAGCGGAAGAGGCGACAGGGGCGGGCGCCGGCGCGTCCCCCTCGGGTTCGCGCGTCCAGGCCCTGAAGCCGTAATGCGCGAACAGGTCCCGCAGTTCCCGGGGATTGCTGCTGCCGTCCTCCAGATCGTGCAGCGTGACCGGCAGCTCGACGTCGCGCCTTACGGTGAGCAGCCGCCTGCCCTGCGGCAGCCAATCGAGCGCCTTCTTCAGGTTCTCTCCCACGACGCCTGGAATTTCGGCCGCATGGGCGATCACCTGGTCGAGAGAACCGTACTGCTGGATCCACTTGGCTGCGGTTTTCGGGCCGACTTTCTCGACGCCCGGCACGTTGTCCACCGCATCGCCGGTGAGCGCGAGATAGTCGACGATCTGCTCGGGCGCGACACCGAACTTCTGTCTTACGCCCGCTGGGTCGAGCGTCTCGTTCGACATCGTATTGACGAGCGTCACGCGCTCGTCCACCAGCTGCGCGAGGTCCTTGTCGCCGGTCGAGATGATGCAGTTCCATCCCTCGCGCCGCGCTTGCTCGGCGAGCGTCGCAATGACGTCGTCGGCTTCCACCCCCGGGACCGTGAGCACCGGCCAGCCGAGCGCAGCTACCGCCTGCTTCAGAGGCTCGATCTGGTTCGCGAGGTCCGCGGGCATCGAAGGCCGGTTCGCCTTGTAGTCCGGATACTCGTCTTCGCGGAAGGTCTTTCCCTTGGCGTCGAACACGCAGGCGCGCGCCGCGGCCGGCTGGTCGGCGGCGAGCCGGCGCAGCATGCTGAGCACGCCGTAGATGGCGCCGGTGGGCTCGCCGCGCGGACTTTTCAGCTCGGGCAGCGCGTGGAACGCCCGGTACAAATACGAGGAGCCATCGACCAGCAGGAGTGTTTTGACCATCGAGGGGCGGGGTGCGGCACAGTATTCTAGTGGAGTAGAATGCTCGCATGCGTCACGTTCTTTTCCTTGCGCTGTCGATCGCCGCCGCCAGCGCCCTGGCGCAGCAGCAGCGGCCGCCGAATCTCGAACCGTTGCCCGAGGCGCCGCCGCCGCCGCTGGTGCGCGACGGCGCCGATGAGCCGCGCGTGCGCATCGCGCCGCAGGAAGGCGACCGCGTCGAGGAAGTCCGCGACGGGGGCCGGGTCGTGATGCTCAAGGTCACGCCACCCGGCGGCGCGCCCTACTATCTGCTCGACCCCACCGGCAGCGGCAACTGGACCCGGCGCGACGCGCTCGACCCCGGAATTCGCGTGCCGATGTGGACCATCAAGACTTTCGACTGATTGTCGGTTTTCACGCCAGTTTCTGAACGCCAGCTCGCCGCCTGGCTGAAGAACTACTCGGTCGGCGCGCTCACCACGCTCGAGCCGATCGCGGCCGGGATCGAGAACACCAACTATTTCGTCACTACCAGCCAGGGGCGCTACGTGCTGACGCTGTTCGAGCGCCTGGCCGCGGCTGAATTGCCGTTCTACCTTGAGCTGATGGCCCATCTGGCGCGCCACGGCATTCCCTGCCCGGCGCCCATCGCCGATCTCGCCGACCGCTATCTGGGCAGCCTGAACGGCAAGCCGGCGGCGCTGGTTACCCGGCTCGGCGGCGCTTCGATCGAGAACCCCAGCGCCGCCGACTGTTCCGAGCTTGGCGCGCTCCTTGCGCGCATGCATCTTGCCGGGCGGTCCTACGGCGGCTATCTGGAAAATCCGCGCGGCCCGAAATGGTGGCGCAGCGCGGCGCGGGAATTGCATCCGTTTCTCGACCCGCCGGGCGCGGCCCTGCTCGAAGCCGAGCTGCGCTTCCAGTCGCAGCGCCGGTTTCCGGACCTGCCGCGCGGCGCGGTCCACGCGGATCTGTTTCGCGACAACGCGCTGTTCGACGGCGGCCGCATCACGGGCGTGATCGACTTCTATTTCGCCGGGGTCGATTGCTTCGTCTACGACCTCGCGGTCTGCGTCAACGACTGGTGCCTGGTCGATCCCGGGCGCGACCGGCGGCTGGACGAGGCGCGGACGCTCGCTCTGCTCGGCGCCTACCGCGAGCTGCGCCCGCCGCAGCGCGCAGAGCGCGATGCCTGGCCGGCGATGCTGCGCGCGGCGGCGCTGCGCTTCTGGCTCTCGCGGCTGCTGGACAAGCACCTGCCGCGCGCCGGAGAGCTGGTGAAAGTGCACGATCCGGAGCATTTCCGCGACATCCTCGCGCTGCGCGCGGCGCCCGGATCGCGTCCGCCCTGGGCCGACTGACCGTATGCGGGCGAGGTCCTAGGCGCCATGCGCGCAAACCGTCTTGCGGCAGCACGGGGCCTGCGCTGGGTCGCCGAGGCCTTCATGATTTTCCGGGTCGCGCCGCTGCGCCAGCTGCTGCTCAACCTGCTGTTTCTGTTCGCGGTCACGATGGTGGTCGCGCTCCCGGTGATCGGATTCGCGGCGGTCTGGCTGCTGTTTCCGGCGCTGCTCGTCGGGCCGCATGCGATGTCGCGCATGGCGGCGCGCGGCACGACGCCGGGTCCGGAACTGCTGGTTTCCGGGTTCCGCCAGAACCTGGCGGCGCAGCTGCGGCTGGGCGGCGTTTTTCTCGCCGCGATGCTGGTGGTACTTGCCGCCACGGTACTCGCCGACGATGGCCGCTTTGCCCAGGCGATGGTCGGCCGCATCCGGCTCGATGCCGGCGATCTGCAGGACCCGGACCTGCAGTGGGCAATGCTGATCGGAGCGGGACTGCAGACCGCGCTGCTCGGGGTGCTGTGGTACGCGCCGCTGCTGGTGGCGTGGGACGGGCTTCCGGCATCGAAGGCGGTGTTCTTCAGCGCCGCCGCGGTGCTGATCAACTGGCGCGCTTTCATTGCTTACGGCGCGGCCGTGATGCTGTTGTTCGCATTCGTGCTGATGCTCGCACTGGGCGGCGCGATGCTGTTCGGCGGCAGCGGCGCCGGGCATGCCAACTCCGCCCTGTTCGCGGTCGTCTGGACGCTGCTGCCGGTCTGGTTCGCGAGTTCGTACCTGAGCTACCGAGACGTATTCGGCACCGGGGAAGCCGCCAAATCCCCTACAATTCCCCCATGAAAGAGTTGCAGCTCCCCGAGCTTTCCCCGGAGGCGGCGCCGGAATTCACCGACGCCGCGACCGCGAAGGCGTGGCTCGAGAACGTGCCCCTCGCCAATGTCGCCGCGGCCCAACAGCAGCTGCTGGCGCAGATGCAGGAGTTCAACCGATTCGGCGCCAAGGCGGTCAGCCGGCTGGCGACGCTGGAGGCGCTGCGCGAGGCGGTGCAGTTCGTGGAAATCGAGCAGGCACGGCGCTTCACCAACCGTGCGCTGCCGATGGCCGAAGCCGAGAGCGCGGTGTTCGACGACACGCTCGCGCTCTGGGATCAGATGCGCCTGGGCTACCAGCGCTGCCTGGAAGCGGTGATCGCGGGCGAGGAGCCGGGCTTGCGCGCGCAGGCGGGGCTGGTGTGCCAGCGCGTGCTCGCTTTCACGGGTCTCAGGATGTTCCACTACCACCGCGCCTACCGGCAGGTGCCGCCGCACGAGTGGCGCGAGCTGCACGAAGGTTACGCCAGGGCGGAGGCGCTGGGTGTCGCCGAGGAGGCGGTCAAGGACTATCTCAACCGCGACGTCAACGACACCTCGCCGCGGATCGCGTACATGCGCGCGCTGCTGCTCGGCATGGCGAATCCGAACGAGCTGAGCCAGCGCCAGCTCACCTTCGTCGCGTACCTGCTCGAGCGCTGGGCCGACAAGGTCGAGATCTCGAAGAAGCCGCTTGCGGACGAGGAGATCGCGCCGCTGATCGTCGACCTGGATGGCGATATCTGTCCGGATCGCGACGGTCCCGAGGCCGCCGAGCCGAGGTATCTCGACGTCAAGCGCCTCGCCAAGAGCCTGCGCAACCGGATCGGCCTGCTGCGAAAAGGCGAATCGCCCGCCAAGCTCGCGCTGGGCGAAGACTGCGTCCAGCCCTCCTGCGAGCAGTTGCTCGTGTTCCTTTACCGGCAGTGGTGCCAGGTCAAGCAGCCGCGCGGCGCGGAAAGGAAGCGCGTATCGGACATCGTCCAGACCTCGCAGGACATGGCGGCGATCCACTACTACATTTCGGGGCGCGTGTTCCGGCAGCCCGGCGAGGCCAAGGAACTCACCTCTGCGCAGCGCGACCAGATCGTCGCCTTCGGCCGCGTCAGCACGCGCGACGAAGACGACTACAGCGTGGTGCATGACTTCCTGCTGGAGCAATGGCAGCTCAAGGACGAAAGCACGCAGGGTCTGAAGATGGTTCGAAGCGCCGCCAATCCGGGCAAACGCTACAGCCACGGGCGGCTGGTCGGGGTGAAGCCCGCGGACGCCAAGAACTTCATGCTCGGCCAGGTGCGCTGGCTGGTGCAGAACGACGCCGGCGACCTCTATGCCGGCATCCGGCTGCTGCCCGGCCTGCCGGCCGCGACCGCGGTGCGCCCGACCGGCCTCAACGTGATGGGCGCCAAATACGTCCAGGCGATCTCGCTGACCGCGGTTGCCGTGCTCAATTCGCCGCCGTCGCTGGTGCTGCCGTCGGGCTGGTACAAGCCCAAGCGCGTGGTGGAGGTATACGTCGAAGGGCATGTTCGCGTGCGGCTCACCGAGATGCTCGATCGCGGCAGCGACTACGAGCGCTGCGCCTACGAGATCGTGCCCTAGTGTCGACAGTGGATTTTGGCTACCAGCAGGTGCCGGAGGCGGAAAAATCCGCCCGCGTGGGCGGGGTATTCAACCGCGTTGCCGAACGCTACGACCTGATGAACGACCTGATGTCGTTCGGCCTGCATCGGTTGTGGAAGGGGTTCGCGGTGTCGGTCGCGCGGATCCGTCCGGGCGAGCGGGTGCTCGACGTCGCCTCCGGCAGCGGCGATCTGGCGCGCGCGTTCGCCGCGCGCGGCGCCGAGGTATGGATGAGCGACATCAACGGACCGATGCTGGCGCGCGGCCGCGACCGGATGCTGGACGCGGGACGCATAGCCCCGGCGGTACAGTGCGACGCCGAGCGCCTGCCCTTCCGCAGCGCGACTTTCGACTGTGTCAGCGTGGGCTTCGGCCTGCGCAACATGACGCACAAGGACGCGGCGCTCGCAGAGATGGCGCGGGTTCTCAAGCCCGGCGGGCGGCTGCTGGTGCTCGAGTTTTCGCAGGTCTGGAAACCGTTGCAGAAGCCCTACGACCTGTACTCCTTCCACGTGCTGCCCTGGCTGGGGGAGCGGGTGGCGGGCGATGCCGCGGCCTACCGCTACCTGGCCGAGTCCATCCGCATGCACCCCGACCAGCCCGCGCTTGCCGCGATGCTGGAACAAGCGGGCCTGGAGCGGGTCGAATATTTCAACCTTGCTGCCGGAGCGGTTGCCGTGCATCGCGGCTACAAACTGCGGTAGCATGGACTGGCTGACAAAACGCTGACAAAGCGGAACCAAGGAATGATATGAAAAAGCTCGTATTCGGAATCGCGGCTGCGCTCCTGTGCGTGGTTTTTGTGACAGCGGAAAGTGAAGCGGCGCGCCTCGGCGGCGCCCGCTCGCTCGGCGCGCAGCGCAGCGTCACCCGTACGCCGCCGGCGGCAGTGCCGGCCAAGCCGGCGCAGGCGCAGCCGGCCGCAGCGGGCGCGACGCAGCCCCAGCCGGCGAGCGGTTTCGCCAAATGGGCGCCGCTGCTCGGCGGCCTCGCCATCGGCGGCGCGCTCGGCTGGCTGATGGGCGCCAATGGCATGGGCGGCATGCTGGTCGGCATGCTCCTGCTCGGGTTGCTCGTCTATGCGGCGATCTTCGTGGTGCGCATGCTGGCGCACAAGCGCGGCGAGGCGCCGCAGCGCATGCAGTACGCCGCCAGCCTGGGGAACGAGACCGTCGCCGCGCCGCCGCCGTCGCAGGCTGCCGGCTTCGAGGCGCAGCCTCGGATTGCGCCTGGATCCGGCCCGAACGTCCCGGCGGGATTCGACGTCGCCGGATTCCTGCGCGGCGCGAAGCTCAACTACATGAAGCTGCAGATCGCCAACGACCAGGGCAACCTGGACGAACTGCGCGAATTCACCAGCGACGAGCTGTTCGAAGAACTGAAGAAAGACGTGCTCGCGCGCGGCAACGCCAGGCAGCAGACCGACGTGCTGGCGCTCAATGCCGATCTGCTCGAGGTCGTGACCGAGGGCGACAAGCACTGGGCGAGCGTGCGCTTCTCGGGCACGGTGCGCGAATCGCCGGGCCATGCCCCCTCGGGATTCGAGGAAGTCTGGAACCTCGCCAAGCCCGTCAGCGGCGCGCAAGGCTGGCAGCTTGCCGGCATCCAGCAGATGCACTGAAGGGAACCCGCCTCGGATGAAAGGCCACCGCGCGGTGGCCTTTTGTTTTTCTGCATGATTGCCTTCGAATCCCCGTTCGCCAGCGCCTTGAACCACCTGCTCGGGGCGGAGCCCTGGGCGCGCGAGCGGCTGGTTGCGTTTGCCGGCGAAACGCTGGAGCTGCGCGCGCCGCCGCTGCCGCGGTTGCGTTTCGCGATCGCAGCCGACGGGCGGCTCGCGGCCGGCTTCCCCGCAGGCGAGCCTGCGCTCGTAATTACCCTGCGGCCCGAAGCGCTCGCCGCCGCAGCGAAGGGCGAAGACCACCTGCTGCGCGCGATCGATGTTGCAGGCAACGCCAGGCTCGCGAGTGAAGTGATGTTCCTCGTGCGCCACCTGCGATGGGACGTGGAGGAAGAGCTCGCCGCACTGGTCGGCGACGTGGCGGCGCACCGGCTCGTCGGACTGGCGAAGCAGGCCGCCGCCTGGCACGCGGACGCGGCGCGCCGCATCGCGCAGGGCTTCGTAGAATATGCGGCTGAGGAAAAGCGTCTGCTCGTGACCAAGGCCGAACTCGAGGAAATTGGCGTTGCGCAGGTGCGCTTGCGCGACGGCCTGGAACGTCTCGAGAAGCGCATCGAGCGCCTCGCGGGGGTGCGCTGAATGTCACTGCTGCGCCTGGCGCGGATTCTCTGGATCGGGCTGCGCTTTCGCCTGTACCGGTTCGTGCCGCAGTTTTCCAACGGCCTCGACGATGCGCGCGCGGTGCGCCTGCGCCAGGCGCTGGAAGCGCTGGGGCCGATCTTCGTCAAATTCGGCCAGGTGCTCTCGACGCGGCGCGACCTGCTGCCGCCGGATATCGCCGACGAACTTGCCAAGCTCCAGGACCAGGTGCCGCCGTTTGATTCGGCTCTCGCGGTTGCCGAAGTGGAACGCGCGCTCGGCAAGCCGATTGAAAAGGCGCTGCGTGATTTCGACCGGCAACCCGTCGCCAGCGCCTCGGTCGCCCAGGTGCACTTCGCAACGCTGCTGGACGGCACCGAGGTGGCGGTCAAAGTGCTGCGGCCGGGCGTGGAACGGGCGATCGCCCGGGACGTGCTGCTGCTGCAGACCGCGGCGGGACTGGTGGAAGCGCTCTGGGCCGACGGGCGGCGCCTGAAGCCGCGCGAGGTGGTGGCCGAGTTCGCGCGCCACCTCGAGGACGAACTCGACCTGGTGCGCGAGGCGGCCAACGCCTCGCTGCTGCGGCGCAATTTCGAGAACTCGCCCTTGCTCGCGGTGCCGGCGATTCACTGGGACTACTGTTCGCGGCGCGTGATGGTGATGGAGCGCATGCATGGCACGCCGATATCACAAGTAGATGTTCTCAGAAAAAAAAGCATCGATATACCCGCGCTGGCGCGCTGCGGCGTCGAAATCTTCTTTACCCAGGTGTTCCGCGACGGCTTTTTCCACGCCGACATGCACCCGGGAAACATCTTCGTCACCGACGATGGCAAGTACGTCGCACTCGACTTCGGCATCATGGGCACGCTATCCGAGTTGGACAAGAGCTACCTGGCGCAGAACTTCGTCGCTTTTTTCAACCGCGACTACCGGCGCGTGGCGCAGGCGCACCTGGACGCGGGCTGGGTCCCGGCCGGCACGCGGCTGGATGATTTCGAGGCCGCGATCCGCGCCGTGTGCGAGCCGATCTTCGCGCGGCCGCTGAAGGAGATCTACTTCGGCAAGCTGCTGCTGCGCCTGTTTCAGACTTCGCGCCGCTTCAATGTCGAGGTCCAGCCGCAGCTGGTGATGCTGCAGAAAACGCTGCTCAACATCGAGGGCCTCGGGCGCGAGCTCGATCCCGATCTGGATCTGTGGCAGACCGCGAAGCCGTATCTGGAGCGCTGGATGAGCGAGCAGGTCGGCTGGCGCGGCATGCTGCGCACGCTGCGGCGCGAAGCGCCCTATTGGGCGCAGACGCTGCCCACGATCCCGCGCCTCATGCACCGGCTGCTCGCCGAGGAGCGCATCGACGGACTGCAGGCAACGCTCGAGCGCCTGGTCGAGGAGAACGCGCGCAGGAACAAGCTGCTCGCGGCGCTGCTGACGGTTGCGGTGCTGGCGCTCGCGCTGCATTTGACGGGCCTGGTTGCCCGCTAGCATGGCGGCCGCGCGATGCTGATTGTTTCGGTAGTCATCTATCTGGCCGTCACCATCGCAATCGGTCTGCTGGCGGCGAGGTACGTGCGCAATTCCACCGACTACCTGGTGGCCGGCCGCAGCCTGCCGCTGTACATGAATACGGCGACGGTGTTCGCCACCTGGTTCGGCGCCGAGACCGTGCTTTCGGTCTCCGCCACATTCGCGCGCGACGGCATGGGCGGCATCGTCGCGGACCCCTTCGGCTCGTCCTTCTGCCTGCTGTTCGTGGCGCTGTTCTTCGCGCGCGCGTTCTATCGCATGGACCTGCTGACCATCGGCGACTTCTACAAGAAGCGCTACGGCAGGCCCGCCGAGCTGATCACGAGCGTCGCAATCACCGCTTCGTATCTGGGCTGGACCTCGGCCCAGTTGACCGCGCTCGGGCTCGCCTTCGCGGTGCTCTCCGGAGGCGCGCTGTCGCTCAGCGAGGGAATCGTGCTTGGCGCGGCGATCGTTCTTTTCTATACGATCTGGGGCGGCATGTGGTCGGTGGCATGGACCGACCTGTTCCAGACCACCGTCATCGTCATCGGCCTGTGGGCGGTCGCCTGGCTGGTGGGTGACATGGCCGGCGGTCCGGGCAAGGTGGTCTCGGCCGCGATCGCGGACGGCAAGCTCGAATTCTGGCCCAGGGGCGGCGCCCGGGAGTGGCTCGCCTTCGTCGCGGCCTGGATGACCCTGGCGATCGGCTCGATCCCGCAGCAGGACGTGTTCCAGCGCGTCACCTCGGCGAAGAACGAGGCCACCGCGGTCAAGGGATCGCTGCTCGGCGGCGCGGCGTATTTCGTGTTCGCTTTCGTGCCGATCTTCATCGCCTACGCCGCGCTGCTGATCGACCCGGCCATGAAGGAGCTGTTCAAGGCCGACGACGCCCGCGAAATCCAGCGCATCCTGCCCGAGCTGATTCTCAACCGCACGCCGCTCTGGGCGCAGATCATGTTCTTCGGCGCGCTGCTTTCGGCGATCCTGTCGACCGCCAGCGGCGCGCTGCTCGCGCCGACCGCGCTGTTCACCGAAAACGTGCTGCGTCCTTTCGTGCCGCGCATGGGCGACCGGCAGTTCCTGCTGACGCTGCGCATCGTGCTGGTCACCTTCACGCTCGCCGCGCTGCTGTTCGCGCTCAATTCGAAAAGCACCATGTACGAGATGGTGCAGAATGCCTACAAGGTGACGCTGGTCGGCGCCCTGGCGCCCCTCGCCGCGGGGATCTACTGGAAGCGGGCCAACGCAGCCGGCGCCATGGCCTCGATCCTGATGGGGCTGTCTTCCTGGTTGCTGATGGAGCTGTATGGCGCCGACAGCATCTGGCCGGCGCAACTGGTGGGGCTTGCGTTCGCCATCATCGGCATGGTCGCCGGATCGCTCGCCTCGCGCGCGCCCGCGCCGCCACATCACCCGCGCTGACCCGCTTTGTCCCGCTTCCTGCTCGCGATCTACGTCCTGCTCGCCGTATACGCGTCGCTTTACCCGTTATCGGGCTGGCACGATCCGGGCGCACCGGTGCTCGCGTTTCTCGCCGCGCCGTGGCCGCGCTACGTCACCCCGTTCGACATCGGCGCGAACTTCCTCGGTTATGTTCCCTACGGCCTGTGGTGCGTGCTCGCGGTTCAGCCGCGCCTTGCCGGCGGCAAGGCCGTGCTGCTTGCCGGCCTGACCGGCGCCGCGCTTTCGCTTGCGCTCGAGTCGGCGCAGGGTTTCCTGCCGGCGCGCATTGCGTCGAACCTCGACGTGCTGGCGAACGCCGCAGGCGCGGCGGCCGGTGGCGTCGCCGCGGTATCGCTTGCGCCGTGGCTCGCCGGCGGCGGGCCGCTGCAGCGTGCGCGCGCGCAGGCTTTCACGCCCGGGGCCGCGGCCGACCTGGGACTTGCGCTCCTCGGTCTGTGGCTCTTCGCGCAGCTCAATCCGGCCATGCTGCTGTTCGGCAGCGGCGATTTGAGGGATCTGGTCGCCGGCGCCGCGGGTCAACCGCACGCCGCGGAACTGTTCGTCTCGATCGAGGCGGCGACCACTGCGGCGAATCTGGTGGCGGTAGCGTTGCTGACTTCGGCCGGCGCTAGGCCGGGGGCGCCGGTGCGCCGGCTGGTCGCAGCGCTCCTGGTCGTCGCGCTGCTGGTGAAGACGTTCGCGTTCGCGATCGTGATGCGCTCCGAGCACGTGCTGGCATGGCTCACGCCGGGCGCGCAACTGGGACTCGCAGCGGGGATCGCGCTCGCGCTGGCAGCACTGCAGCTGCCGCGCACGGCGCGCCTCGCGCTCGCTGCGGTGCTCCTCATGGCCGCCACGGTGCTGGTCAATCTCTCGCCGCCGAACCCCTACTTCGCAGCGACGCTCAAGGTCTGGGAGCAGGGGCACTTCCTCAACTTCAATGGCCTCACCCGGCTTGTGTCGGCGGCATGGCCGTTCGCCGCGCTTGGCTACCTGGTTTACCTTGCCGCAGAGCGGCTGCGCGACCCCCTCCGGTAAAATCGCGTTTCATGGCGTACTACCAACGGCACATCTTTTTCTGCTGCAACCAGCGCGATGGCAATGAGCGGCCCTGCTGCAACGGCAAAGGGGCGTCGGCGATGCGCGATTACGCCAAGCAGCGGGTCAAGCAGCTCGGTCTGGATGGTGCGGGCAAGGTGCGCGTCAACCAGGCAGGCTGCCTGGATCGCTGCGAGGAAGGTCCCTGCGCGGTGGTTTATCCGGAAGCGGTCTGGTACACGTACGTCGACCGCGCCGACATCGACGAGATCGTCAAAGAGCACCTGCAGCACGGCCGCATCGTCGAGCGGTTGCGCATCTGATGACCGTCGCCTGATGCGTGCCAGCACCCGGCGCGAGCTGCTGGCGGGGCCGGCGGGAAAAATCGAGTGCGCCGTCGACGAGCCGCAGGGCAGGGTGCCACGGGGCGTGGCGCTGGTGGCCCATCCGCACCCGCTGTTCGGCGGCACACTGGAAAACAAGGTGGTGCAAACGCTTGCCCGCGCCTTGGTGGAACTCGGCTATACGGCCTGGCGGCCCAATTTCCGCGGCGTCGGCGCGAGCGAGGGAGGCCACGACCAGGGCCGCGGCGAAATCGAAGATCTCGCCGCCGTCATCGGATACTTGAAATGCGACAGGCCCGTGCTCGCGGGGTTTTCGTTTGGCGCGGCAATCCAGGCCAGGCTTGCGCAGCGGCTCGTGAAGGAGGGAAATCCGCCTGCGCGCATGGTTTTGGTCGGTGTTGCGGTCAAGCACGCCGATGTGCCGCCGGTGCCCGCCGACACCATCGTGATCCACGGCGAAGAAGACACCACCGTGCCGCTGGGCGACGTGCTTGCCTGGGCGCGGCCGCAGGATCTGCCGGTCATCGTGGTTCCGGGAGCGGACCATTTCTTCCACCGCCGGCTCCACATCCTGCGCGCCATCGTGCAGAACTGCTGGAGATGAATTCGCTGGAAGTCCGGGGGCTGCGCAAGCGCTACGGCGCGCAGGAGGTGGTGTGCGGCGTCGATCTCGACGTCGCGCCGGGCGAATGCTTCGGCCTGCTCGGACCGAACGGGGCGGGCAAGACCACGACGCTGCGGCTGTGCCTGGGCCTTGCCGATCCCGACGCGGGCGAGATCCGGCTCCTGGGCAACGAAGTGCCGGCGCGCGCGCGCGAGGCGCGGGCCCGGGTCGGCGTGGTGCCGCAGTTCGACAACCTCGATCCTGATTTCAGCGTCGCCGAAAACCTGACGGTATACGGCCGCTATTTCGGGCTCAAGGACCGCGACATCGCGCCGCGCATCCCGCAGTTGCTGGAATTCGCCGGGCTCGCCGGCCGCGCCGGGTCCAAGATCCAGACGCTCTCGGGCGGCATGAAGCGCCGCCTGACGCTGGCGCGGGCGCTGGTGAACGATCCGCAGCTGCTGTTCATGGACGAGCCGACCACCGGGCTCGACCCGCAGGCGCGGCACCTCATCTGGGAGCGGTTGCGGCGGCTGACGCAGGAGGGCCGCACGCTGATCCTCACCACCCACTTCATGGAGGAGGCCGAGCGCCTGTGCGGCCGCGTGGCGATCATGGACCATGGCCGCATCATTGCGCAGGGGACGCCGCGCGAGCTGATCGCGCGCCACATCGAATCCCAGGTGGTCGAGGTGCACGGGCCGGGCGTCGAGGCATGGATCGCGGATGCGAAAATGCTTTCGCTGCGGACCGAGCTCGCCGGCGAAACCGTGTTCTGCTACGCCGACAATGTGGAACCGGTGATCGCGAACCTGCCCTCGTACCCGGATCTGGTCTATCTGCACCGGCCGGCGAACCTCGAGGACCTGTTCCTGAAGCTCACCGGACGGGACCTGAGGGACTAGAAATGACCAACACGCGCCTGTACGCGCTGCCGTCGCCCAGCCTGCGTTTCGTCGCGGTATGGCGGCGCCATTTCCTGGTGTGGCGCAAGCTCGCGATCCCCTCGATCCTCGGCAACCTCGCTGATCCGCTGATCATGCTGTTTGGCCTGGGCTACGGGCTGGGCGCGGTGCTCGGCGATGTCGGCGGCGGCAGCTATTTCGCGTTCCTCGCCGCCGGCTTCATGGCCTCGACCACGATGTATGCGGCGACCTTCGAGTCGCTGTTTTCGGCGTACTCGCGCATGCACGTGCAAAGGACCTGGGAGGCGATCGTGAACGCGCCGATGACCCTCGAGGACGTGCTCGCCGGCGAATGGGCCTGGGCGGCGAGCAAGGCGCTCGCCGCCGGTGTCTGCATGCTGGCGATCATCTCGGCGGCGGGCTTTGCGAGCTTTCCGCACGCGCTCCTCGCCATCCCCGTGGTGGTGCTGATCGGCCTGGCCTTCGCCGCGCTCGGCCTCTCGGTCAATGCGCTCGCCTCGGGGTACGACTTTTTCAGCTATTACATGACGCTGTTCCTGACGCCGATGATGATGCTGTCGGGCGTGTTCTTTCCGGTGGAGCGCCTGCCCGCCCCGATCCTGGCGCTGGCGCAGGCGATGCCGCTGTATCACGGCGTGGAGCTGGTGCGGCCGCTGCTGGGCGGCACCATTCCCGGCAACGCGCTGCTGCACCTGGCGGTGCTCGCCGCCTACGCGCTGGCGGGTTTCTACCTGGCGACGGTCCTCACGCGCAGAAGACTGCTGCAGTAGGATTGCAGCCAGTCGCCATGCTGCTCGTCAAATCGCTGCACATCATCTTCATGGTGACCTGGTTCGCCGGGCTGTTCTACCTGCCGCGCCTGTTCGTGTATCACGCGCAGGCCGGGGACCGGGTCTCGAGCGAGCGCTTCAAGGTCATGGAGCGCAAGCTCTACTGGGGCATCACGACGCCGGGCGGCGTGCTCACGATCGGCTTCGGGCTGTGGCTGTGGCTGGGCTGGTTTCAGGGCGCGGGCGCCTGGATGCACGCCAAGCTCGCGCTGGTCGCGGTGCTCGTGGCCTACCACGCGTGGTGCGGCAAGCTGATGATCGATTTCCGGCGCGAGCGCAACACCCGCAGCCATGTCTGGTATCGCTGGTTCAACGAAGTACCGACCGTGATCCTGATCGCGGCCGTCCTGCTGGCGGTCTTCAAGCCGCAGTAGCGGCTTTGGCGAAAAGGGCGAGCCAGCCCTCGGCGTGTGCGCGCGCTTCGCGGCGGATGCGCGAGCGTTCGAACCGCTGCTCGATCATTCCCGTGTGCGAGGCGAGGGCGCGCAGATAGCCCGGCGACTGGGCGTAGCGCCCGGTCGGCTGGAGCCTGTAGTCGCCGCCCTCCAGCGCCTCGACCGAGAAAGCGAACGCGCCGCCCGGGGCCAGCACCCGCGCCACCGACGCGAACACCGCCTCGAGATCGCCGACATAGATGAAGACATCCGCGGCAACCACCGCGTGCACCGATCCGGCCGCGGTGCGCCCGAGGACTTCGACCAGCTCGCCTTGTTCGAGGCGCGCGTAAACGCCGCGTCCGGCGGCGATTTTGAGCATGCGCGGCGAAAGATCCACGCCGGTGATCTGCGCGCCCGCGGCCGCGAGCGCAATGCCGACCAGGCCGGTGCCGCAGCCCAGATCGATCACACGGGCGGGCGGCGCCGCGGCCAGCAGGGCGGGCCGCACCAGCTGCGCGAGCGCCTCGGGGACGTGGTACTGGAGGTCCTTCACCAAATGGCGCTCGAACTGGGGCGCGAGGCCGTCGAAGAGCGTTGTCACGTAGCCCACAGGTGCGCGCGCGGTTTTTCTGCCGCCCGCCGCGGCGACCAAGTGCTCGAACGTCGGGTCGCCCGGATGCTGCGCGAGGCCCGCGTTGAAGCATTCGGCGGCGAGCGCGTGCTCGCCGCGGGTGCCGGCGAGCCGCCCGAGATTGAGATAGGGCTGGGGCAGGCGCGGGTCGGCCTGCATCGCGCGGCGGTAGGCGGCGATAGCCTCGTCTTCGCGCCCGAGGCGCTGCCGCGCGCCGCCGAGATTGTTCCAGGCCTGCGCGTGCGCGGGATCGAGCGCAACCGCGTGCTCGAAGCAGTCCGCGGCCGCTTCGTCGCGGCCCTGTTCTTCGCGCACGTTGCCGAGCCTGTACCAGGCGCGCGCCTGGCGCGGATCGAGCGCGAGCGAGCGCTCGAACGCGATGCCCGCCTCGTTCCAGCGCTGCGCGTCGTAGTACGCGTCGCCCTCGGCCAGCCAGTCGGCCGCACTGCGCTCGTCGCTTTGCTCCATGGTTCTGCTATCCTCGCGCCGCGCGCCATCCGGCGTCAATCATCCGCGCCGCAATCCGATGGAACACTTCTTCGCCTCTTCCCCGCGCGGCCTCGAGCCGCTGCTGGCCGCCGAACTCGCTGCGCTCGGCGCGCAGAACGTCGAGGCAGTCGCGGGCGGCGTCGCCTTCGCGGGCGAATGGAAAACCTGCTATGGCGCGAACCTCTGGTCGCGCCTCGCATCGCGCGTCCTGTGGCGGGTCGCCGAGTTCGAATACGCGGGCGAAGGCGACATCTACGAGGCGGCGCGCAAGGTGGATTGGATGCGCCTGTTCACTGTGGAGCGCACGCTGCGGGTGAACGTGTCGGCGCAGAAAAGCCCGCTCAAGAGCCTCGATTTCGCGACCCTGCGCGTGAAGGACGCGGTCTGCGACCGGTTCCG
>MEQQ01000134.1:1314-1396 GCA_001770285.1 Betaproteobacteria bacterium RBG_16_66_20 | reverse complement strand
GCGCGTTCTATCTCGACACCTCGGGCGAGCCCCTCTTCAAGCGCGGCTGGCGCTCAGGCAGCGGCGAGGCGCCGCTGCGCGA
>MEQQ01000134.1:1060-1252 GCA_001770285.1 Betaproteobacteria bacterium RBG_16_66_20 | reverse complement strand
ATGTGCGGCGGCGGCACGCTGCTCGTAGAGGCCGCGGCCATGGCGCGCGGCCGCGCCCCCGGCGCCAACCGCCGCTTCGGCTTCGAGAAACTCAAGGTCTTCGATGCTTCAGCCTGGGAGCGGCAGAAAAAAGACGCCCTGAAACCCGCCAACCCTCCCAGGAACCTGCAAATCTACGGCAGCGACAACGAC
>MEQQ01000134.1:0-958 GCA_001770285.1 Betaproteobacteria bacterium RBG_16_66_20 | reverse complement strand
GCGGCCGGCGTCATGATCGCCAATCCGCCCTACGGCGAGCGCATCGGCTCCAAGGAAGAATTGGCCGAGTTCTATCCGAAGCTGGGCAGTGCGCTGAAGAAGAACTACCCCGGCTGGCGCTGCCACTTCTTCACCGCCGACCTCAGACTCCCCAAGCTGATCCGCCTCCAGCCCGCCCGCCGCGTGCCGCTGTACAACGGCGCGCTCGAGTGCCGCCTCTACGAATTCGCCATCGTCGCCGGCAGCCACCGCCGCGTTTAACGTATTGCTGTGCGGCCGGCCCGCACTGTGCTGAAAGACGGCGCAGGACTTCCTGTCCGAGCGCACCAGCTAATGGTTAAGCGGCGCCTTTGGATGGAATGCCAGCAGCGACGGCGGGAGCGTGGGTCCGGATGAGGGCGAACCGGAGGCTGCCGAAGCGGGCTCGCAGCAGCCAGCGAAGGTACACGGTGAAGCCAAACACTGACACTACCAGGCCAATCGATCCGCCCACGACCTGAAGGACTAGCCCCGAAGGAACAGAGGCGCCAAACACCTTTGCGACTACCGCGATCGCCGCGCCAATGAGCGCTCCGGCCAACCCTGCGACGATGGTAATTGCAAGTATGTAGATTAGACCCCGCCAAAAGAACCCCCAAAACACCCGCAGCCAATCGCCCATTGAAAGTTGCGAACCTGCCACTTCAGTTTCTGTCGTGCTGTCCATGGCAACGATCTCCTTTGATGCCTAACGTGCTGTACGGCGGGCCAGCACTGCCGGTTGATGAGGCACGGCGCAGACGGCCCGACCGCACCGGCTACGGGTCAAGGCGCAAATCCGCCTTGGCAAGCGCGAGGGCATTGAATGCAATCTCGTCGCGCGGCCCAACGTGAAACGCCCTGGGCGCTGCGCGCTCCCGGAGCGAGCGGGGCCTAGAAAACTTCCCGATCGGGAAGTTTTTCCGGGATCGCCTGACAC
>MEQQ01000133.1 GCA_001770285.1 Betaproteobacteria bacterium RBG_16_66_20 | reverse complement strand
TTTTCGAGGATTCCGACTTTGCGGGGGACAGCCAGCCGCGCACCTTTCCCAGGATGGAAAGGCTCTTTTCAATGACGCCTTTTTCATCCGGCATGCCTTCGTAATGCAGGTGGTCCATGTCGAGGCCATGGCCGAGGATCTCCCAGTTCCTTGAAGTGATTTCTTTGACCAGCGCCGGATAGCGCTGGGCAACGGCGGCGTTCACAGCGACGCTCGCGCGGATGGCGTAGCGATCGAGCGCTTTCATGATGCGGAAGATGCCGACGCGGTTGCCGTAGTCGCGCAGCGTGTAGTGGCGCAGGTCCGGATAGGCGGTCTGCAGGGCGCCCGGAGGCTTGAAGGGCTGGCCCTTCATGTCGAGCGGGAACCATTCGAGCGCGGGAACCACCCACAGCGCGACGCGCGCGCCGTTCGGCCAGGTGACCTTTTCGCGCCGCGGAAGCATCGACCAGTCATAGCGGTCGTGGTCCATGCCATGGCGCCGCCGCGGATACTTGAGGTAGTCGTCAGAGATCACGGACGGGGTGCGAGGCCTTCGCGAACGCGTCGTAATGGTGGTCGATGAAATGCCTGGCGATCTCGCGCCCGGTGGCGAGCCATACCTTGTCGTGGCCGGTGATGTAGGCGAGCGCGTCCTCGAAGGCCTTGAGGCGGTAGGGTTGACCGATGAGGTAGGGATGCAGCGGGATGCACATCACCGTTCCCGATTCCTCGCCCTCGGCGTAGAGCCGGTCGAACTGCCGCCGGATGATTTCGCCGTAGTGGCGCGGCGCGACGAGATTGACGTTGTAGGCGATGACGTCGTTCATTTCCAGCGAATAGGGAATGCTGGCGAGCCTGCCTTTTTTCACCTTGATCGGGCCGGGCTGATCGTCGTGGAACAGGTCGCAGACGTAGCTGAGGCCCATCTCGGCCACCAGATCCAGCGTGCGCTCGGTGTAGGTGAGCGCCGGCGCGAGCCAGCCGTCGAGCTTCTGCCCGGAGGCTCGCCGGATGGTGTCAATAGAATCCTGGATCACGGCGCGCTCCTGATCCTCGCTCAGGTTGAACAGGTAGCGGGTGTTGTAGGTGCCGTGGGAGTAGAGCTCCCAGCCGCGCTCGACGCAGGCCGCGATCACCTCGGGATGGTGCTCGCACACCGCGACGTTGAGCGACACGCTGCCGCGCATGCCGCAGCGATCCATCACCTCGGCCATGCGCCAGAACCCGGCGCGGTTGCCGTAGTCCCGGTACGAGTAGTTGAGAACATCCGGCGCCGGCCGCGCCCAGGCGGCGCGCGACGGGTTCTTCGGCGGCTCGAGCTCGTAGAACTCGACGTTCGGGGCCACCCAGAAGGCCACCCTCGCACCTCCGGGCCACTCGATCTTCGGCCGGCGCGCGTAGGGCAGGTAGTCGTAAAGCGCCGGGTCGCGTTTCAAGGCGCCTTGTAAGTCTTCATGAAGGCGAGCACCTCCGCCACGGGCACGACATCGGCGTATTTCAGCGCCATGTCGTAGAGGTTGGCGAAATGCGGGCTCTCGTGCTTGTCGGCCACGCACTCCTCGGGAACGATGCTGCGGTAGCTGCGCGACAGGCTGTCCACCACGGTGGCGCGCACGCAGCCCGAGGTCGAACCGCCGGTCACCACCACCGTATCGACCTTGTGGAAGTTGAACAGCGAGCCGAGGTTGGTCTCGTGGAAAGCGGAGGCCATGCGTTTGTTGACGATGATGTCGCGCTTGCGGTCGATGTCGAGCCGGTCGTCGAACTCCGAGCGACGCGAGCCCGCCTTGACGTTTTGCAGCGAGTCCGGGGTATCGGAGCGGGTGCCCCACACGCCGCAGTCCTCCCCGGATTCCATGTAGGCGACGTGGGTCCACACCACCGGGCAGTGCTTCTCGCGGAACAGGCGCGCCAGCTGATTCACGTAGTCCAGCTGCTTCGGGTCCGTCGCGTAGGCGGTCACGAACTCGCCGACACAGGTGTAGGCCTTCTGCAGGTCGATGTTGATCAGCGCCGGGCGCGCGCCGAAGCCGAAGCGCTTGCGCGTCGGATTGGCCTTGGCCTCCTGGAAGAGCTGGCGCGCTGACTTGTCGGACAGTTCCACGATCTGCCTAGACTATCATGCACTTTTCGACGGAGGCGGCCATGGTCGTGGACTTTCGCCAGTACACGCTTAAGACCGGCGCGGTGCAGGCTTTTCTTGAGATGTTCCAGAACGAGGGACTCGAGCCGCAGCGGCGCATCCTCGGCAATTTCATGGGCCTGTACCGCACCGAAATTGGCGACATCAACCAGATCGTGATGATGTTCGGCTACCGGGACGCGGGCGAGCGCGAGCGGCGCCGGGCGGCCCTCTACAAGGACCCGGCCTTTTCCGCCTACCTGAAGAAGGCGCGGGAGTTGATCGTGAAGCAGGAAGTCCGCCTGCTGGTTGCTGCACCCTGCAATCCGCGGATCGACGGCGTCGAAGCCTGACCGTGGCGGTGCTCCCGGCCCAAGAAGGCAGGTTCGAGTATTCCGTTCCGGTGCTCGTCATCGGCGCGGGAGCGTGCGGCCTGACAGCCGCATTGGCTGCGAAGGAAAGCGGCGCCGAAGTGCTGGTACTCGAGCGCGACGCCAAGCCGACCGGCAGCACGACGCTCTCGACGGGCCTCATTCCCGCCGCGGGCACACGTTTCCAGAAGGCGCTCGGCATCGTGGATACGCCGGAGCTGCTCGCCGACGACATTTGGCGCAAGGCGAAAGGCGAGACCGACCGGGCGATGGTAGAGGTCGTCGCCACCGCCTCGGGGCCGACGATCGAGTGGCTCGCCGACCGCCACGGCGTCGCGTTCAAGCTGGTCGAGGGTTTCCTTTACCCGGGACATTCGGTGCTGCGCATGCACGGCACGCCGCATCGCACTGGCGAGGAGCTCGAAGGCGCGCTGCTTGCCGCAGCGGGGCGGCTGGGCATCGACATCATGGCCAGTGCGACCGCAACGGATCTCTTTGCGCAAAGCGACGGGCGCGTCACCGCCGTGCGTTTCATCCGACCCGATGGCGTCCAGGAAACCATCGGCTGCGACACGCTGGTGCTTGCCTGTTGCGGCTTCGGCGGCGACAAGGAGATGGTGCGCCGCGAGATCCCCGAGATCGCCGACGCCGAGTTCTGGGGGCACGTCGGCAACAAGGGAGACGCCGTGAAGTGGGGCCGCGAACTGGGCGCGGCGGTCGCGGACCTGGGGAGCTACCAGGGACACGGCGCCGTCGCGGTTCCTTATGGCAACCCGCTCAACTGGGGCGTGCTGATGAATGGCGGCTACCAGGTCAATGCGCTCGGCCTGCGTTTCTCGAACGAGGTGCGCGGCTACTCCGAGCAGGCGGTCGAGGTGATCGCGCAGCCGGGCAGAATCGCCTGGGACATTTATGACGAGGCGCGCGAGCGGCCAATTCTCGGTTTCGCCGACTACGAGGCGATCCGCTCGCTCGGCGGCATTCGCAAGGCCGCGAGCTTGCGCGAACTGGCCGCGCTGCTCGGGATTCCGGCGGGCGATCTGGAGCGCACCGACGCAGAAGTGAATCTTCTGAGAGAAGGAACAGGCGACGATCGGTGGGATCGCAGCTTTCGCGGTACGCAGCCGTTGCAGGCTCCGTTCTGCGCAGTGAAAGTCACGGGTGCGTTGTTCCATACCCAGGGCGGGCTGGTGATCGATATCGCGGCCCGTGTGCTGCGCCCCGATCGCACACCGTTGCCCAATCTTTTTGCTGGCGGTGGTGCGGCGCGGGGGCTTTCGGGGCCGTCCAACTGGGGCTATTTCTCGGGCGGCGGGTTGCTCACCGCAACCACGCTCGGGCGCATCGCCGGCGCGAGTGCCGGACGGCTCGTTGCGGGAGCGGATGCGTGAGCCGCGCCATGGCGTTGAGCCGCTTCGGCGGCCCGGAAGTGCTCGAGATGCGCACCGTTCCCGAGGTCGCGCCCGGGCCAGGCGAAATTTGCATCCGCCATTCAGCCATCGGGGTCAACTTCACCGACGTGCATGGGCGCCGCGGCGACTACCGCGACCTTCACGATCTTCCCAAACCGCTCGTGCTCGGCATGGAGGCGGTCGGCGTAGTCGAGGCAATCGGTCCCGGGGTCGAGCGGTTCCGGACTGGCGACCGCGTTGCCTACGCCTCGCGCCCGCTCGGTGCCTATTGCGAGGCGCGCAATTTCCCGGCGGCGCGCTGCGTGCGGGTTCCCGAGGGACTTGCCGACGAGATAGTAGCGGCGACATTCCTCAAGGGTCTGACCGTTCAAGTACTCGCGCGGTGCGTATTTCGCGTCGAGCCGGGGAGCTGGGTCGTTTTCCATTCGGCAGCGGGCGGCGTCGGCACGCTCGCCGGCCAGTGGCTGCGCGCGCTTGGCGCCCGCGCAATAGGCATCGTGGGCTCGGCGGAAAAGGTCGCGAGCGCTCTCGAAAATGGATACGAGGCCGTGTTCGTGCACGGCCAAGACGATTGGCCCGCGCGGGTGCGCGAACTGACCGGAGGCGCCGGCGTGCCCGTGGTCTACGACCCGGTGGGGCTCGCCACCTGGGAGGGTTCGATCGCCTGCCTTGGCAGTCGCGGACACCTGGTCTGCTTCGGCAATTCTTCGGGCCTGGTGCCGCCGTTTTCGGTGAATCTGCTGCGCGACCGCGGCAGCCTGTGGCTCACCTGGGTGCGCTTCGGCGATTACACGGCGAGCACCGATGAACTCGAGGCTGCCGCGCGCGACCTGTTCGACGCGCTCGGGCGCGGGCTGCTCCGCCCCCGCCCGCCGCGGACCCTGCCGCTTGCGCAAGCCGCACAAGCGCACCGCTTGCTCGAGAGCCGCAAGACGACCGGCGCGCTCGTACTGATTCCCTGAGCGTTGCAGCGCAACCAGATCGGACTGCAGAACGCCGGCTGCGTCGCAGCGTGGGGCTTCCTTCTACAACGACAATGTCATAGACTCGCGCCAGACGTTACCGGACGATCAACACAGGGAGAAATCCATGCCTAGCCGAAAATCCCGATTCACGCGCCGCAAGTTCATCGGCGCCACCGCCGCCGCATCGGTCGCCTTCGGTGTGCCCACGCTGCTCCGCGCCCAGGCCCGGCCGATCAAGGTCGGCCTGGTGCACCCGATTACCGGCTTTCTCGCCTACAGCGGTGGCCAGTCCCGCATGGGCGCCATGATGGCCATCGACGAGATCAACGCCGGCGGCGGCATCAAGTCCATGGGCGGGGCGAAGCTCGAGGCGCTGCTCGGCGACAACCAGGCCAAGCCCGAGGTCGGTGTCAGCGTGGTGGAGCAGATGCAGGAGGCGGGCGTATCGGCTTATATCGGTTGCTTCTCGAGCGCGGTCGCGCTGCCGGCAACGCAGGCGGCGGCCAAGTACAACACGCCCTTCGTGATCGACGTGGGTGCCTCCGACAACATCGTCAACCGCGGGCTGAAGAACGTGTTCCGCCTCAAGCCTGGCTTCAACGCCAGCGTCGACGACGGCATCCTCGGCCTGGGCGAGATCAACAAGGCGGCCGGCAACCCGGCGAAGTCGGCCGTGCTGGTGCACGAGGAGTCCGAGTTCGGCACCGGCACCGCGAAGCTCCTCGCAGCCAAGCTGCCGTCGATCGGCATCGAGGTGAAGGAGGTCATGAAGCACGCCAACCCGACGCGCGACTTCGCGAACCTGGCGCTGCGCATCCGCGGGCTTAAGCCCGACTTGGTCATCATGAGCAACTACCAGAACGAGTACGTGCTGCTCGCGCGCACCCTGCATCAGCAGAAGGTGGACCTGGTAAGCATGTTCTCCGTGCTCGGCGGCGGCTTCAACTACAAGTTCGTGAAGGAGCTGCCCGACGTCGCGCAGTACATGATCGACACCAACCACTGGTTCGACCCGACGAACCCCAGGGCGCAGGCGATGAAGAAGCGGGTCGAGGCCAAAGGCGATCTTTTTACCTTCGAGGTCTACCTCTCGTACAACGCAGTCAAGTTTCTGGCCGACGGGATGGAGCGCGCGGGTTCCGCCGACAAGGAAAAGGTCAACGCCGCGCTCGCCGCGTCCACGTGGTCCGACCACTTCATGCCCTATGGACCGACCAGGATGGTCAACGGCCAGAACACCGGCGGCAAGGCGTCGATCCAGCAGGCGAGCCGGACGGATATCGAAGTCATCTGGCCGGCGAAGTTCGCCTCGGCCAAACCGGTATTTCCGAAGCCGAAGTTCAGCTAAGTCGCCGCGGCGCGACGCAGGGGCGGCCGCCTTGGACGCGACGATCCTTGGCGCCGCCGTCATCAATGGCCTGCTGCTCGGCGGCAGCTACGCCCTGGTGGCGGTCGGCCTGACGCTGATATACGGCGTCCTGCACATCATCAATTTCGCGCACGGCAGCATGCTGATGCTGGCGATGTACGGCGCGTATTTCCTGCTGATGAAAGCGAAAATCGATCCCTATGCGGCGATCCCGCTGATGGTGGCGGCGATGTTCGCCGCCGGATACGTCCTGTACCGCGGGCTGATCGGCCGCTTCAGCCACGGCAAGGATGAAAACATCCTGCTGATCACGCTCGGGCTGTCGATCGTGCTGGAGAACGTGGCACTGTTCTTTTTCAAGGGCGACTCGCAGACCGTCACCGTTTCCTATTCCGACCGGATGGTCGCGCTCGGTCCGGCGCTGGTACCGCTTCCCAAGCTGGTGTCGTTCGTGGCCTCGCTCGTGCTGTGCGCCGCGCTTGCCTGGTTCATCGCACGCACCGACACCGGCCGCGCGATCCGCGCGGTGGCGAAGGAGCGTCATGGAGCGCGGCTGGTCGGCATCGACGTGGAGAAGATCTTCGCCGTCTCCTACGGCATCGGCATCGCCTGCCTTGGCGCTGCCGCCTGCCTGCTGATCCCCTCGTTCTACGTTTCGCCTTCGGTCGGGCACCTGTTCGTGATTGTCGCCTTCACCATCGTAGTGCTCGGCGGCATGGGGAGCTTTATCGGCGCGCTGGTCGGCTCGCTGATCATCGGCCTCACCGAGTCGTTGAGCGGCCTGTTCCTCGGCGAGGCGCTCGGCCAGATCGGCATCTCCCTCATCTTCATTCTGATTCTTCTTTTTCGCCCGACCGGAATTTTCAGTAAATGAACTGGAAAATTCCGGCGGCACTGCTCGTCGTCGCGCTGGCCTACCCGCTGGTGTTCCGCGGCAATTTCGCGATCAATTTCGGCGTCCTGGTGCTGTTTTTCGCGCTCATCGGGCAGGCCTGGAACATCGCCGGCGGCTTCGGCGGGCAGTTGTCCTTCGGCCACGCGGTGTTCTTCGGCACCGGCGCGTACTGCTCGACGATCCTGCAGCTCAAGCTGGGCTGGAGCCCCTGGTCCGGACTCGCCGCTTCGGCCGGTGCTGGCGCGCTGGTCGGCGCCCTCATCGCGGCGCTCTCGTTCCGCTTCGGCCTCCGCGGTTCGTACTTCGCATTGATCACGCTGGCCTTCGCCGAGGCGTTCCGCATCCTGACCAATGCGCTGGAGTTCACCGGGGGCGGGGTGGGACTGCTGCTCCCGCTCAAGCGCAGTGCGCTGAACTTCCAGTTTGCCGAGCGCATCGGCTTCTACTACACCATCCTCGCTCTGACCGCGATATCCATCGGAATTGCGATCTGGCTCCAGCGCTCGCGCTTCGGGGCGCGGCTGGCGGCAATCCGCGAGAACGAGGACGCGGCGCGCGCGCTGGGCATCGATACCTTCCGCGAAAAGGTAAAGGTGATGGCGCTCTCGGGCGCCTTGTGCGCCCTGGGCGGCACCTTCTACGCGCAGTACTACCTCTACATCGATCCGGCGGTGGTGTTCGGGGTGGACAAGTCGGTCGAGATGCTGCTGGTCAGCATGATCGGCGGGACCGGCACCGTGTACGGCCCGCTGATCGGTTCGTTACTGCTGACGCTGGTTGGCGAATACACGCGCGCCATCACCGATGCGCAGGGTCTTTCGCTGATCATCTACGGCAGCCTTCTCATCCTGATCATCGGCTTTCTGCCCAACGGGCTTGTCGACCTGTTCAAGCTGCGCTGGAGGCGCAAGGCGCGTGCTTGAAGTCCGCGGACTGTCGAAGATCTTCGGCGGCCTGCGCGCGGTCGACAGCGCGAGCCTCGATGTGGCCGAGGGGACAATCGCCGGGCTGATCGGCCCGAACGGTGCGGGCAAAACGACGCTGTTCGCGGCGCTCACCGGGTTCCTGGCTCCCGACGAGGGGAGCGTTCGCTTCCGCGGAGAGGACATCACCGGCCGGCCACCGCACCTGATCTGCCGCCACGGCATGGTGCGCACTTTTCAGGTGACGCAGCCTTTTGCCCACCTGAGCGTGCGCGAGAACATCATGGTGGGCGCCTACCTGCATACGCCCGAGCGGGCGCTGGCGTCGGCGCGGGCCGAGGCGATCGCGCGGCAGGTCGGCATGGCGGATCTGCTCGAGCGCACCGCCGCCGGCCTGACAGTCGCCGGGCGCAAGCGGCTCGAACTCGCGCGCGCGCTGGCGACGCAGCCGAAACTGCTGCTTCTCGACGAGGTTATGGCGGGCCTGAATCCCCCGGAAATCGACGAGCTCATCCCGGTGATCCAGGGCATCCGCAGCTCGGGCGTCACCGTATTCCTCATCGAGCACGTGATGCAGGCGGTGATGAGCCTCGCCGAGAATGTCTATGTGCTGTCCTACGGGAAAATCATCGCGCAGGGCGCCCCAAGGCAGCTCGCGGCCGACCCCGTGGTGATCGAGGCTTACCTCGGTCACGGCGCGGCGCAACGCATCGCGGCGACCGCGCATGCTTGAAGTGCGCGGCCTGCGGGCGGGATACGGCGAGGTGGAAATCCTCCACGGCATGGATATCGACGTCGCCGAAGGCGAGGTGGTCGCGGTGCTCGGCAGCAATGGCGTAGGCAAGTCCACGCTGAACAATAATCTGAGCGGGATCTGCGTTCCGTTCGGCGGTTCGATCCGCTTCTGCGGCGAGGACATCGCCGGCGCGAACCCCGCGCGCATCGTCGATCTGGGCCTGATTCAGGTGCCCGAAGGGCGCCGCGTGTTTCCCAACCTGTCGGTGCGCGAGAACCTCGAGCTGGGCAGCTACCGGCGCGGCAAGGCGGCCCGCGCGCGCAACCTCGGGCGAGTGACGCGCATCTTCCCCAGGCTCATGGAGCGCTTCGGCCAGATGGCCGCGACGCTTTCAGGCGGCGAGCAGCAGATGCTCGCCATCGGGCGCGGGCTGATGTCGGAGCCGAGGCTCCTGATCCTGGATGAGCCTACGCTCGGGTTGTCGCCGATCCTGGTGGACGAGATGTTCGAGCTGATCGGCGAGCTGAACGGCGAAGGCCTGAGCATCCTGCTGATCGAGCAGAACGCGGTGCAGTCGCTGGAGGCGGCGGACCGCGCCTACATCATCGAGCATGGCGTGGTCGCGATGTCCGGGCCGGCGGCGGAGTTGGCCGGCAGTCCGGATCTCCGGGCGCGCTATCTCGGCCTTTAGAGTGACAGGTTCTGAAGGAGTTGGGCGACCATGCATAAGGTCCTTGTAATCGTGCCGTTCCCGGTCAACGACGAGCAGCTCGCGCTGCGCCGCGCGCAGACGCAGGCGGTGCGCCTGGGCCCGGACATCGCGTTCGATTTCCGCCCCGTGAAGGCGGCGCCGAGCAACTACGTCAGCCATCATGACTACATCCTCGCGGACGCGGGGATCGTGGAGGCCGGCCTGCGCGCGCAGGAGGAGGGCTACCATGCGGTGTGCATCGACACCATGAGCGATTCCGGCATGGCCGGGCTGCGCTCGCTGCTCGACATCCCGGTCATCGCGCCGGGACGGGCCTCGATGCTCACGGCGCTCATGTTCGGCGAGCGCTTCTCGGTGCTGACCCTGTGGAGCCAGTGGAAGCCGCTCTACGCCAAGTCGCTGAACGACCTCGGCATCCATCACAAGTGCGCCTCGATTCGCGCACTCGACGTGCGGCCCGACAACCGCGAGCTGCTCTCCGGCAAGGAAGCCGACGTGTTCCCCCTGCTGCTCGAGGCGGGTCGCAAGGCGATCGAGGACGACGGCGCCGACGTGCTGCTGCTTGGCTCGACCACCATGCACCAGGCCCATGCCTATCTCGCCGCGCGCCTGCCGGTGCCGGTGATCAATCCCGGGCCGCTCACCTACAAACTCGCCGAACTGGCCCTCGGGCTCGGCCTTACGCACAGCCGCAAGGCCTATCCCAAGCCGCTCGTGCCCAAGCCGGAGCTCTTCGAGGCGATGCTGGCGGCAGCCGCCGCGAGCGAGCTACGCAGGAAATGAGCTGGCTTTAGGGCGCAATCGCTCGAGGTCCGGCAGCAGCCAGGTCACCAGCCCGATCGCCGGCAAATACGCGCAGAGCTGGAAGACGAATCCCACGCTGGTGGCATCGGCGATGCGGCCCATCGCTGCTGCTCCGATGCCCGCCAGGCCGAAGGCGAAGCCGAAGAACATGCCGGAGATCAGGCCGACGCGCCCGGGCACCAGCTCCTGTGCGTAGACCAGGATGGCCGGGAAGGCGGAAGCCATCAGCAGCCCGATGACGACCGTCAGCACGCTGACCCAGAACAGGCTCGCATAGGGCAGCGCGAGCGTGAACGGCAGCGCGCCGACGATGGAGATCCAGATCATCGGCCGCCTGCCGATCCTGTCGGTGATGGGCCCGCCGATCAGCGTGCCGACCGCGATCGAGGTCATGAAGATGAACAGCTGCACCTGCGCGTCGAACACCGACAGCTGAAACCGCTCGATCAGGTAGAAGGTGAAAAATGAGCTGAGGCTGGCGGTATAGACGTTCTTGGAAAAAATAAGCAGCATCAGCACGGTAACGTAGAAAATCACGCGCGCGCGCGACATCCCGGTGGCGCCGGAAGACGCCCGGGCGGCGGCGCGGGAAGCGCGCGGATGGGCCGCGTACCACATGCCCACGCGCGTCAGCACGATCATCGCCAGCAATGCACTGAGGGAGAACCAGGCGATCGCCCCCTGGCCGCGCGGCAGGACGATGAGCGCGGCGAGCAGCGGGCCGATGGCGCCGCCGATATTGCCGCCAACCTGAAACAGGGACTGGGCGAATCCGTAGCGCCCCCCGGAGGCCATCCGCGCGACGCGCGAAGCTTCCGGATGGAATACCGCCGAACCGATGCCGACCAATGCCGCGGCGAGCAGCACCGTCGCATAGTTGTGCGCGATCGACAGAAGTACGAGTCCGATCAGGGTGGCGCCCATGCCGATAGCCAGCGAATAGGGCTGCGGACGCTTGTCGGTGTAGAACCCGATCGTCGGTTGCAGCAGCGAGGCGGTGAGCTGGAAGGCCAGCGTGATCAGGCCGACCTGGGTGTAGTCCAGGCCGAATTGGGCTTTCACCATCGGATACAACGCAGGAATCAGCGACTGCATGAGATCGTTCAGCAGGTGGCAGAAGCTGAGCGAGACCAGGATGGTGAGCACGGCGCCTCGCGTGCCGGCGTGCACGGGCGGCGTGGCGGCGGGCATGGCGGATTCGGTGGCGACAGCCTTCTGCATCAGCCGGATTCCTGTCTCGTTTGGCGAGGCGGCATTATCCGACATTGCGGCGCGCGGCCGGACACGCTCGGGCGCCGATGAGCTACGATCAGATCGCAAACGGTGCGCGAGTTCCTACTGCGCTGACGGGCGAGGAACTCAGTTGACGTTAACGTAAACGTCAAGTACGCTACCTAGGGTACGGGAGACGCGTCTCCCGTTCCTTCTCCCCCGGAGGAGGGGTAAATGACCGACCTTTCCGAGTCGAAAAGCTTGCGCTACAAGGCGAAACACAAGATCCGCCTGGTCACCGCGGCGAGCCTGTTCGACGGCCACGACGCCTCCATCAATATCATGCGCCGCATCCTGCAGGCTTCGGGCGCGGAGGTGATCCACCTCGGCCACAACCGCTCGGTGGAAGAGGTGGTGAGCGCCGCGCTGCAGGAAGACGTACAGGGCATCGCGATTTCGTCCTACCAGGGCGGGCACATCGAGTATTTCAAGTACACGGTGGACCTGCTGCGCCAGCGCGGCGGCGCGCACATCCAGGTCTTCGGCGGCGGCGGCGGCGTCATCGTGCCGGCGGAGATCAAGGAGCTGCAGGACTACGGCGTGGCGCGCATCTACTCGCCGGAGGACGGCCAGAAGATGGGCCTGCAGGGAATGATCAACGACATGCTGGCGCGCTGCGACTTCAATCCGGTCGAGCAGGCACCCGCGGAACTGACGCAGGGAGATTTTCGCGGCCTGGCTCGGGTCATCACTGCGTTGGAACTTGGGGTTTGCAGTTCGGTATTCAAAAAAACTCTTCTGGAAAAAGCCGCGACCCGAAAAATCCCGGTTCTCGGCGTCACCGGCACCGGCGGCTCGGGCAAGAGCTCGCTGACGGACGAACTGGTGCGCCGGTTCCGCCTCGACCAGCGAGACCGGTTGAAGATCGCGATCCTGGCGGTGGATCCCTCGCGCCGCAAGACCGGCGGCGCGCTGCTCGGCGACCGCATCCGCATGAATGCGATCCACGGCGGGCGCATCTTCATGCGCTCGCTCGCGACGCGCGCCTCGGGCGCCGAGATCGCGGCCTGCCTGCCCGAGGCGATCGCGGCATGCCGGGCGGCCGGCTTCGACCTCGTGATCGTCGAGACCTCGGGCATCGGCCAGGGCGATGCCGCGATCGTGAAGCACGTCGACTGCTCGCTCTACGTGATGACGCCCGAGTTCGGCGCCGCGAGCCAGCTGGAAAAGATCGACATGCTCGACTTCGCGGACTTCGTCGCCATCAACAAGTTCGACCGCCGCGGCGCGCAGGACGCGCTGCGCGACGTGCGCAAGCAGATGCAGCGCAACCGCGAATCGTTCGCGCACGGTGCGGAGGAGATGCCGGTATTCGGCACCATCGCCGCGCGCTTCAATGACGACGGCGTGACCGCGCTCTACCAGGGCGTGGCGGCCAGGCTGCGGGAACAGGGATTGAAGCTCTCGGAGGGGATCCTGCCGAGGATCAGGAGCAGGGTGTCCTCCGACGTGCACGTCGTGGTGCCCGCCAAACGCGCCCGCTATCTCGCCGAGATCGCCGAGTCCGTGCGCGGCTACCTGCTGCACGCGGAGTCGCAGGCGCGCATCGCGCGCGAGCGGCAGCAGTTGACCGCCGCCAGGCAAATGCTCGGCAAGGCGGCGCCGGAGGAGATCGACGCCCTTGTCGAGCAACGGAATGCCGCGCTCGACAGCCACTCCAGGAGGCTGCTGCAGCACTGGCCCAGGATGGTCGCCGCGTATTCGGGCGACGAACTGGTGTCAAAGGTGCGCGACCGGGAGGTGCGTACGAAGCTCACCACGACTTCGCTTTCCGGCACCCATGTCCGGAAGGTCGCGCTGCCGAGGTTCGAGGATCACGGCGAGATTCTCAAATGGCAGTTGAGGGAGAACGTGCCCGGCGAGTTCCCGTTCACCTCTGGCGTGTTCGCGTTCAAGCGCGAGAACGAGGACCCGACGCGCATGTTCGCCGGGGAAGGCGATCCTTTCCGCACCAACCGGCGCTTCCACCTGCTGTCCAAGGACATGCCCGCGAAGCGCCTCTCGACGGCCTTCGATTCGGTGACGCTCTACGGCTTCGACCCCGACGAACGGCCCGACATCTACGGCAAGGTCGGGAATTCGGGTGTTTCCATCGCGACGCTGGAGGACATGAAGGCGCTGTACGCGGGCTTCGACCTGTGCGATCCGGCGACCAGCGTCTCGATGACGATCAACGGCCCGGCGCCGACCATCCTCGCCATGTTCTTCAATACCGCAATCGACCAGCAGATAGAAAAATTTCGGGACGAGAACGCGCGTCTTCCTGATGGGAAAGAGCTTGCGAAAATAAAAAAAGCAACGCTGTCGGCGGTACGCGGCACGGTGCAGGCCGACATCCTGAAGGAAGACCAGGGGCAGAACACCTGCATCTTCTCCACCGAGTTCTCGCTGAAGGTGATGGGCGACATCCAGCAGTACTTCATCGAGCACCAGGTCAAGAACTTCTATTCGGTGTCGATCTCCGGCTACCACATCGCTGAAGCGGGCGCCAACCCGATCTCGCAGCTCGCGTTCACGCTCGCCAACGGCTTCACCTTCGTAGAGGCGTATCTCGCGCGCGGCATGAAGATCGATGATTTTGCGCCGAACCTGTCTTTCTTCTTCAGCTACGGCATGGATCCGGAATACGCGGTGCTCGGGCGCGTGGCGCGGCGCATCTGGGCGGTGGCGATGAAGCACCGCTACGGCGCGAGCGATCGCAGCCAGAGGCTCAAGTTCCACTCCCAGACCAGCGGCCGCTCGCTGCACGCGCAGGAGATCGCGTTCAACGACATTCGCACCACCCTGCAGGCGCTCATTTCGACCTACGACAACACCAATTCGCTGCACACCAACGCCTACGACGAGGCGATCACCACGCCGACCGAGGAATCGGTGCGCCGCGCGATGGCGATCCAGCTGATCATCAACCGGGAATGGGGCCTCGGCAAGAACGAGAATCCCAACCAGGGCTCGTTCATCATCGACGAGCTCACCGACCTGGTCGAAGAGGCGGTGCTCAAGGAGTTCGAGGCGATCAGCGGCCGCGGCGGCGTGCTGGGCGCGATGGAGACCGGCTACCAGCGCGGCAAGATCCAGGAAGAGTCGATGTACTACGAGCACAGGAAGCACGACGGCTCCTACCCGATCATCGGCGTCAACGCGTTCCGCAACCCGCACGGCGATACGACGCCGGCCAAGCTGGAATTGATCCGTTCCAGCGATGAGGAAAAGCGCTCGCAACTGAAGCGGCTGAGAGATTTTCAGAATGGAAATTCAAGCGCCGCGTCCGAGATGCTGGAACGCCTGCGCGCGGCGGTGATCGCCAACGAGAACGTGTTCGCCGTGCTGATGGAGGCGGTGCGCGTTTGCTCGCTTGGGCAGATCACGCATACGCTGTTCGAAGTCGGGGGGCAATACCGCAGGAGCATGTAAGATTGCTCGAAGGCGCGGTTGACGCCTTCAAAAAAGGTATCGAGTTCCAAATGACCGCTCGCAGCACCTGCACGGGCATGACCGATTGGCACTGACCGGCTCGCATCTGCTGACCCGCGCGCTGCGCGAGGAGGGGGTGAACACCATCTTCACGCTCGCCGGGGACCATATCCTGCCGTTGCTGGATCTGCTTGCCGACGAGGATTTCCGGCTCATCGACTGCCGCCATGAGCAGGCTGCGGTTCACATGGCCGATGCCTGGGGGCGGATCACCGGGCAACTGGGCGTGTGCGCTTTCACCACCCCCGGGCACGCGAATGCCATTCCGGGTCTCGTGAACGCGCTCTCGAGCGAATCCCCGGTGCTCAACATCGCCGGCTCGGCCGATCTGCGCAACGCCCACCGCGGCATCATGCAGGAGATCGACCAGGTGGGCATGGCGCGGCCGGTGACGAAAGGCGCCTGGCTGGTGCACGATGCGCGGCGCATCCCGGACATGGTGGCCACCGCCGTGCGCACCGCATTTGAAGGAAGGCGCGGTCCGGTCCACCTCACGGTACCCGTCGACGTGCAGACCCAGCGCGTCGAGGAATCGGAGGTGCGCTTCTATGAAGCGGCCAGTTACCGCCCGCAGGCCCCACGCGTGGCTGCCAAGGAGCAGGTGGAGGAGGCGATCCGGCTGCTGCGGGGCGCGGAGCGCCCGCTCATCATCGCGAGCACGCCGGCGGCCTACGGCGAGTGGACGGCGCAGCTGCAGGAGTTCATCGAGACCACCCGGTTGCCGCTGATGACCGAAGAAGCGGCGCGCGGCATCGTGTCCGACGAGCATCCATATTGCCTCGGTTTTTTCGACCTGTCTCTGCACCAGCCCGCGAACCTGATTCGTGAAGCCGACGTGGTGCTGTTTCTGGGCAAGCTCCTCGATTTCACCATCGGCTTCGGCCTGCCGCCCATCGTGTCCGGTACGGCCAAGGTGATCCAGGTCGAGCCCTCCGGCGTGCAGGTGGGGCGCAACCGGGGCGTGGACCTGGGCATCGTGGGGGACGTCGGCCCCGTGGTCGCGCAGCTCTGTGCCAAGGCCGCCGAGCATGAATGGAAGGACTTGCCATGGCTGCAGCGCTTGCGCGATGCGCGCGCGGCGGAGCGCGCGCGCATCGCCGCATTCGCCGCCGCCGAGACGCCGCTGCGCTCGATGTTCGTCCACCAGACGCTGGCCGCCTCCCTGCGGCCGGACGACGTGCTGGTGTTCGACGGCGGCGACTACGCCTACTACGGCCGCGCATTTCTGCCGGCGTGCAGGCCGCGCTCCTGGCACTACCTGCCAAACCTGGGCATGCTGGGCGCGGCGGTGCCGGTCGCGATTGCGGCCAAGCTCGCCAAGCCGGGCAGCCGCGTGTTCTGCATCACGGGCGACGGCTCCTTCGGCTTCAACGGCATGGAGCTGGACACTGCCGTGCGCCATGGTCTGGATATCGTGGTGCTGTTGGGCAACGATGCGGCCTGGGGCATCGACAAGAACATCCAGCTCGGTCTCTATGGAAAGCCGGTGATCACGGATCTTGCGCCCACCCGCTACGACATCGTCGCCGAGGGTCTCGGCGCGCATGGCGAACTGGTGGAGCGCCCCGGGGAACTGGCACCGGCGCTCGAGCGCGCGCTCGCGGCGGGGAAGCCGGCGCTGCTCAACATCCGCGTGCAGAGCCAGATCAGCATGCGGGCCCAGGGCATCGTGGACAGCCGGAAAAAAGGCGGCGCGTTCTGACCCTTGCAGGCGGCGCGCTCCGCCGCAGCATGTAACGCCGATCAGCTGCGGGCGCTTTTCCTCGGAGCCTCGGATTCCTGGCGCAGCGTGTGCACGAGCGAGATGCTCCACGGGCGGCAGGCGAGCAGCACGCCGAGCGCGACGCGCTTTTTCGCCGGCGCGCAGGCGTCGGCTTCGACCAGCTCGTTGATCTCGGCGGCGACGCGCTCCAGGCGCCGCTTCACGACGACCGCGGATTCGCTGCTGAGCTCGAGCGCCTCGAAGTGGAACGCGTCGACCGGGGAATCGAAGCGCGAGCGCATGAATTCGCTGATCACCTTCAGTCCGTAGGCCTTGCGCAGCGGCCCGCCGCGGCGCCAGACATAGTGCTTGGTCACCCGCAGCCGCGCCTGGTTGCCGGGCCGCCAGTCGATCAGGCGCAGGCGGTCGAGCCGCGCGTAGAAGCCGGTCAGCTGCGCGGCGCTGATTCTGAACTCGGCGACGATCTCATCGAAGCGCCACTCGTTGGCGATCAGCCAGAAGATCGAGAACAGGCGCGCATCCCTGGCGAGCGCGGTTTCCTGCTCGAGCGAGAGCTCCGCCGTGCCGCCGTTCGCGCCGCGGCTCATGCGTGCCAGCTCGTAGAAGTCGGTTTCGAGTACGCGCAGGATGTCCTCGAGCCGCTCGAGGGTGAAGCTGCGCTCCGAAAACAGGCGCTTGACCGTAGGCGTCGAAAGCCCGAGCGAGCGCGCCAGTTCGGCATAGGTCATGCCGCGGGACTTGAGGACTTTCTTCAGGGTCTCGACGATCTCGCGCGTCACAGCGCCTCCCCGCGCCGGCTGGAAACCGGACTCCGCAGAGCTTACGACGCGCCGCCGGACAAGGCTGATCCCTGTGTCCGATTCAGTTCACGGTGGCACCGGTATCGCGCACCACCTTGCCCCATTTTTCGTATTCGGCGCGGATGAACGCGCCGAACTCCTGCGGGTTCATGGGCGTGGCATTGACGCCGGCGGCGCGGAAGCTCTGCTGCAGCTCCGGATCCTGCAAGGCCATGGCGGTTTCGGCGTAAATGCGGTTGATGATTTCCGCCGGCGTTCCGGCCGGTGCGGCGAGGCCGAGCCAGAGCGTCGCCTCGAAACCCGCGATGCCGGCTTCGGCCACGGTCGGAACATCGGGAAGCTCGCTCCATCTCTTCGGCGTGGAGACCGCCAGCGCGCGCAGTTTGCCGGCCTTGACAGCAGAAATGACATTGGGGATGCCGGCGAAGGATACCGGAACCTGCCCGCCAAGCAGGTCCTGCATCGCCGGCCCGCTGCCCTTGTAGGGCACGTGGTTGAGCTCAATGCCCGCCATGGCGTTAAAGAGCGCGCTGACGAGATGCTGGGCACTGCCGTTTCCGGAGCTGGCGTAGTCGATCTTTCCCGGACTTGTCTTCGCGGCGGCGATCAGTTCGCGCACCGACGCCACGGGTAATCGCCGCGGGTTCACGACCAGCGCATAAGGGCCGGAGCCGAACATCGCGACCGGCGCGAAGTCCTTGAGCGAATCATAGGGCAGCGTGCGATACAAATGTGCGCTGATGACGTGAGGCGTGGCGGTGACCAGCAGCGTATGCCCGTCCGGCGCGCTCTTCGCGACCGCGTCTGCGCCGATGGTACCGCCCGCTCCAGCCTTGTTCTCGACGTATACCTGCTTCCCCAGCGCCGCCGACAGGCGCGGCAGCAGCATGCGCGTCGGGACGTCGGCGAAGCCGCCCGGCGAGAGCGGCACCACCATGCGGATCGGGCGCGACGGGTAGGTTTGCGCAAAACTCGCGCTCGAAAAAACCAATCCGAGAACCAAGGCGCAGGCTGCTTTCATCCGCGATACACCGGCTCGGGCTGGCTGAAGAACGCGTGCAGGATGTGGTAGACCATCAGGTAATTCTTCTGCTGGAAGCTGGCGTGCGAGACGCCGGGCATGACGCAGAACTGCTTGTCCGGGCTGGGCAGGCGCTTGAAGAACTCGATCAGGTCGTCGAACCCCGCGATGCCGTCGTGCTGTCCGCGCATTACGATCGTGGGCGCCGTGATGCGCGCCGGGTCCACCAGCGGCAGCTTGGAACACATGTCGACGTAGGTTCCGGTCGGTACCGAATCATCCAGCGCGAGGATTGCGTCCGCGAACGCGCTCACGGTCGCCTGGTCCGCGGTGTCCGGATGGTCGCGCGCGAAAATGCTCTGCACGAAAGCGCGGTCGATCGGGCGGCGGATCTTGGAGCGGAATTCGGGCAATTTCTTTCTGCGCTCGGCGAGCGTAGGGCTGCCATCACCGGTCCAGACGAATGCGTCCAGCGCGAGTCGTGCGACGCGCTGCGGATGGCGTTCGGCGAAAACCGCGGCCTTCAATGCGCCCGACGATATGCCGTATATGAGAAGCTTTCCTATTCCTGCCTGGCCAAGAATGAATTCGGAAGCCGCCTCCAGGTCGTCTGCACCATTCGCTATGTCGCAGTTGATCGGGCGCCGCTTGTCCGAGCGGCCGTAGCCTTCGTTGTCCAGGCACCAGGTATCGAAGCCGCGCGCCGCGAACCAGTCCATGACCGAGGAGTGGGGCCGGCCCGGCACGTGCAGGTCGAAAGTCGGTTGCGAGGCCATCGACGAGCCATGCACGAACAGCACCGTCCCCTGAGGGGAGGGGGCCTGCAGCGCGGCCTTGCGCCACAGAAACAGCCTGACATCGCCCTTGATCGCCCAGTGTTCCGTTCCGTGCATCGACTTCTCTCCGTGCATAAGGGGCCGCCGGCATTATAGAATCCGCGGCTGCCCTAGAGGAGGGGAATCATGGCGGAGAATCTTTCCGGCCTCGACACCTGCGATACGTTCCCGAAGCTGCTGCTGCACCACGCGCGCGTGCGGCCGGAACATCCGGCGATCCGCGAAAAGGACCTGGGCATCTGGCAGACCTGGAGCTGGCATCGCTTCGCCGATGAGGTGCGCTCGCTCGCCTGCGGCCTGGCGGCGCAGGATTTCAAGCGCGGCGACCATCTCGCGATCGTGGGCGACAACCGCCCGCGCATCTACGCCGCGATGTGCGCGGCGCAGTGTCTGGGCGGCATCCCGGTGCCGCTCTATCAGGACGCAGTGGCGGCCGAAATGGCGTTCCCGATCCAGAACGCGGCGATCACGCACGCGGTGGCGGAGGACCAGGAGCAGGTGGACAAGCTGCTGGAGATCCTGCCGCAGTGCCCGAGCCTGAAACGCATCTACTACGACGAGCCGCGCGGCCTGCGCCACTATGCGCAGCCGCAGCTGATGAGCTGCGACGAGCTCCTCGAAATCGGCCGCGAATCGTACCGGCGCGACCCCGCTTTTCTTGAAACCGAGATCGCCAAGGGCGCAGGCGCGGATACTGCGGCGATGTTTTTCACCTCGGGCACGACAGGCGTAGCGAAGGGCGTCGTCCTGACCCATCTCAGCCTGATCGACCGCGCCCGGGCGGCCGCGGAGATGGAAGGCCTGAACGATGCCGACGTGGTGCTCGCCTACCTGCCGCCGGCCTGGATCGGGCAGAACATCTTTTCCTACGCCCAGCCGTTCGTCACCGGCTATTGCATCTGCTGTCCCGAATCGCCCGAGACCGTGATGAGCGACATGCGCGAGATCGGTCCGACCTATTACTTCGCGCCGCCGCGGGTGCTGGAGGCACTGCTGACGCAGGTCTCGATCCGCATGGAGGACGCGAGCGCGCTGAAGCGCTCGCTGTACCGTCACTTCATGGAGATCGCGCGCCGGGTCGGGGGCGCGATCCTGGACGGCAAGTCCGTGGGTACGGCCGACCGGTTGCTCTACCGGCTCGGCGATGCCCTGGTCTACGGGCCGCTGCGCAACGTGCTCGGCATGAGCCGGGTGCGCGTCGCCTACACTGCGGGCGAGGCGATCGGGCCGGACCTGTTCCGGTTCTATCGCTCTATCGGAATCAACCTGAAGCAGCTGTACGGCTCGACCGAGACCTGCGTGTTCGTCTGCGTCCAGCCCAACGGCCAGGTGAAAGCCGACACCGTGGGGCCCGCGGTGAAAGGGGTGGAACTGAGCTTCACGCCGGAACGCGAGCTGCTGATCCGCTCGCCGGGGCTGTTCAAGGAGTATTACAAGAACCCGCAAGCGACCGCCGAGTCAAAGGACGCGCAGGGCTGGTTCCACACCGGCGATGCCGGCTATTTCGACGCCGACGGCCACCTCAAGATCATCGACCGCGTCAAGGACGTCGGCAAGCTCGCCGATGGGTCCCTCTTCGCACCGAAGTATCTCGAGAACAAGCTCAAGTTCTTCCCCTACATCAAGGAGGCGGTGGCGTTCGGCCACGGCCGCGACCGGGTGTGCGCCTTCATCAACATGGACATGGAGGCGGTCGGCAACTGGGCCGAGAAGCGCAGCCTGCCGTACGCCGGATACGTCGATCTTGCTTCGCGCGACGAGGTCTATGACCTGGTGCGCGACTGCATCGAGAGGGTGAACGCCGATTTGGCCGCGGAGCCGGAAATCGCGGGCTCGCAGATCCACCGTTTCCTGATCCTGCACAAGGAGCTGGACGCCGACGACGGCGAACTCACGCGCACGCGCAAAGTGCGCCGCCTGCATGTCGGCGAGAAGTACGCCGAGCTCGTGGCCGCGCTCTACGAGGGCAGGCCGGTGGTGCACGTCGAAGCGCAGGTGCGCTACGAGGATGGTCGGACCGGCTCGATTTCCGCCGACCTGAAGATCCGCGACGCGAAAACCTTCCCGCCTGCGGCGGCGAGGAAAGCCGCCTGATGAACGATCGGGCGCACCGCATCGGCGATGTGATCCTCGCGGTCGATCGCGTGTCGCTTGCCTTCGGCGGCGTCAAGGCGTTGAGCGATGTCTCGTTCGACGTCCGCGAACACGAAGTGCGGGCGATCATCGGCCCCAACGGCGCCGGCAAGAGCTCGATGCTCAACGTCATCAACGGGGTCTACCACCCGCAGCAGGGGACTATCCGCTACCTCGGCCGCGAGTACCACGACATGGACCCGCACGAGGTCGCCGAGAGCGGTATCGCGCGCACCTTCCAGAGCCTGGCGCTGTTCAAGGGCATGTCGGTGCTGGACAACATCATGTCGGGGCGCAACCTCAAGATGCGCTCGAACATCCTGCTGCAGGCGCTGCGCATCGGCCCCGCGTTGCGCGAGGAGATCGAGCACCGCGAAGTGGTGGAGCGCATCATTGATTTCCTCGAGATCCAGGCCTACCGCAAGACACCGGTGGGCCGCCTGCCGTACGGCCTGCAGAAACGGGTCGACCTGGCGCGGGCCCTTGCCATGGAACCGCGCGTGCTGCTGCTGGATGAACCCATGTCCGGCATGAACATGGAGGAGAAGCAGGACATGTGCCGCTTCATCCTCGATGTCAACGACCAGTTCGGCACCACCGTCGTGCTGATCGAGCACGACATGAGCGTGGTGATGGACATCTCCGACCGCGTGGTGGTGCTCGATTACGGCAAGAAGATCGGCGACGGCAGTCCCGATGAGGTGCGCGCCAACCAGGCGGTGGTGGACGCCTATCTCGGCGTGAGCCATTGACCATGATGAAAAACGTGATCAAGAAGAACGGACCCGTCCTCACGCTTGGTGTGGTGCTGCTTGCCGGGCTGGTGGCGCCGTTCGCGGACCGGTCTACAACGGCGGGCTTCTACGTCGAGGTTCTGCTCGGCGGATTGATGGCCGGGGTTCTCTATTCGCTCGTCGCGCTCGGTTTCGCGCTGATTTTCAAGGCCTCTGGCGTGTTCAATTTCGCCCAGGGCGCGATGGTACTGTTCGCGGCGCTCGCCGTAGCGCGCCTGGCGGAGCAGATGCCGCTGTGGGCGGCGATCCCGCTCGCGATGGTGATCATGGTGGCGCTGGCGTGGCTGATTGAGCGGCTGGTGCTGCGCCCGCTCGTCAACCAGGAGGCCGTCGCGCTGCTGATGGCGACGCTCGGCGTCAGCTACTTCCTCGACGGCTTCGGGCAGACCGTCTGGGGCAGCGACATCTACAGCATCGAACTCGGCATCCCCAAGGAACCGGTGATGATCCTGGAGAGTCTGTTCCAGGGCGGGATCCTGGTGAACAAGGAGGATTTCGTCGCCGCGATCGTCGCCGCGGCGCTGATGGTGGCGCTGGCGCTGTTTTTCCAGAAGACCGTTACCGGGCGGGCGCTGCGCGCGGTCGCCGATGACCACCAGGCCGCGCAGTCGATCGGCATTCCGCTCAACCGCATCTGGGTCATCGTCTGGTCGGTGGCCGGCTTCGTGGCGCTGGTCGCGGGGGTGATCTGGGGCTCCAAGCTCGGCGTGCAGTTCTCGATCTCGCAGGTGGCGCTGAAAGCGCTGCCGGTGGTGATTCTGGGCGGCTTCACTTCGGTCACCGGCGCGATCGTGGGCGGTCTGATCATCGGCGTCGGCGAAAAGATGGCCGAGGTGTTCCTTGGGCCGGTGCTGGTCAAGGCGTTCGACCTTGCCGGTGGCGGTATCGAGAACTGGTTCGCCTACATGCTGGCGCTGCTGTTCCTGCTGGTGCGGCCGGAAGGCCTGTTCGGCGAAAAACACATCGACCGGGTCTAACCATGTTCTACCGCGAAAACGGCCAGTTCAAATCGAATTACGCCTCGGACCAGCAGATGTTGCCGATCCTGCAGGACCGTGCGTTCATGCTCGGGCTGCTGACGTTCGCCTTCGCCGTCGTGCCGTTCGTGGTCAGCGACTATGTGTTCCTTTCGCTGCTGATCCCGTTCCTGATCCTCACGCTTGCTGCGATCGGTCTCAACCTGCTGGTCGGTTACTGCGGTCAGATCTCGATTGGCCACGCTGCGTTCATGGCGGTGGGCGCGTACTCCGCCTACAACCTCGTGCTACGCATCCCGCAACTGAATTTTCTGGTGGTGCTGGTGCTCGCGGGCCTGATCGCCGCGGCGGTCGGCATGCTGTTCGGCATTCCGAGCCTGCGCATAAAGGGCCTGTACCTGGCGGTGGCGACGCTTGCCGCGCAATTCTTCATGGACTGGCTGTTCGCGCGAGTGAAGTGGTTTACCAACTACGCTCACTCGGGTTCGGTCCAGACCGCGCCGATCGACCTATTCGGCTGGATCGTCGATACGCCGGTGGAAAAGTACCTGTTCCTGCTCGGCTTGCTGATCGTGTTTACGCTGATCGCCAAGAACCTGGTGCGCAGCCATATCGGGCGCGAATGGATGGCGATGCGCGACATGGACGTCGCCGCCGAGGTGATCGGCATCCGCCCGGTGTATGCCAAGCTCACCGCGTTCGCGGTGAGTTCATTTTACTGCGGCGTGGCGGGCGCGCTGTGGGGATTCGTCCACCTCGGCGCCTGGGAGCCGCTCGCGTTCGGCCTGACTGTGTCGCTGAACCTGCTGTTCATGATCATCATCGGCGGCATGGGCTCGCTGCTGGGCAGCTATTTCGGCGCCGCCTTCATCGTGGTGCTGCCGATCCTGCTGAACCAGGTGCCCGGGCTGCTGGGGGTGCCGATCTCGACCGCGATGGCTTCGCACCTGGAATTCATGATTTTCGGCGCCCTGATCGTGTTTTTCCTGATCGTGGAGCCCCATGGCCTTGCCCGGCTATGGGCGATCGGCAAGGAAAAGCTGCGGCTGTGGCCATTCCCACACTGACCCCGCTGGGGTTATCATGTTTCGAATGCCCGCGGAGGCTTCCGCGGCTACCTTACGGAGGATGGAGATGAAACTGAAAGCGAAGTCTGCACTATTGACCGGAGCGCTGATTGCCTCCGCGGTGGCCGCGGCGCTGGGAAGCAGCGCGGCGCTGGCGCAGGCCAAGGAGCAGTTCTTCCCGGTGCTGGTGTACCGG
>MEQQ01000132.1:9902-21020 GCA_001770285.1 Betaproteobacteria bacterium RBG_16_66_20 | reverse complement strand
GTGCAAAAAAGAGGCCGGATTATAAAGAGATTTTTGCCGCGGCGCAAGGTTTCATGGCGCCGGGTGCCGGACAAAGCCGAAGCGTCCCGGCACTGCCCCGCTGGCGATCCCCGGCAACCCCGCGGTCCGCTCGGCGTAGCCGGCCAGATCCCGGTCGTCCAGCAGCCCGATCCCGGATTTGCCCCATATCAACACCGAGCCTTCCTCGTCCACGAACGCCTGCTCCGGCTGGAACGGCCTGCCGCAGTGATCGAGCAGTGCTTCAGCCTCGAAATGCAGCACCAGCGGCGTGTAGGCGAGCGCCACGAATACGCGCTGCGGCCCGTTCTGGAAATGCCAGCAACCGCGCGCATCCGGCTGGTAGTTGCGGGCGATGAAATCGCCCAACGCCTGGTTGCCGATCCGCTCGCCCTGGAGAAGCCAGTTGCCCCGCCGATCGAGGCACAACCAACCGTAGACGTCCGGAACGTTCGGCCATTTCGCCATGCTGCGCAGAACGGTCTGGTCCATGGCGCGGGCCATATTACACTCCGACGCGCGATGGCCGACGAGCTGCTTTATTGGGAGGATTTCCCCGTGGGCGACACCATGGAGATGGGCAGCCACACCTTTACCGAGGAAGAAATGATCGCGTTTGCGCGCCAGTTCGACCCGCAGCCCTTTCACATCGATGCCGAAGCGGCGAAGAATTCCTTCTTCAAGGGCCTGGTCGCGAGCGGCTGGCATACCTGCGCCATCGCCATGCGGCTGATGGTGCTCAAGTACATCGCGCGCTCTGCGAGCCTCGGATCGCCTGGCCTGGACAATATCCGCTGGCTCGCGCCGGTGCGGGCGGGGGACACCATTGCCTACCGCCGCGTGATCACCGCAGCCCGCGCGTCCGAGAGCAAGCCGGAGGTCGGCCTGCTGCAGACACGCTGGGAAGCGGTGAATCAGCGCGGCGAAACCGTGATGACGATGGAAGGCTGGGGCATGTTCGGCCGCCGCCCGGCAGGGCCCGCCTAGCGCCGGCGGTCGAAGCCGTATATCGTCATCAGCAGCCGCGCGAAGCGGTAGCTCAGCCAGATCCGCGCCTTCAGCTCGAGCGACAAGCGCTGCCAGTAGTTCGGCGGCACCGCCCGCGCGCGGTTCTCGATCGCTTCGTGAAGGCTGCCGCGCAATTCGGCGGCAAACGCCCGGTCGTCCACGAACACGTTCGCCTCCCGCGCGCGCGCGAGGCTCAACGGATCGATGTTCGAGGAACCGACGGTCGCCACGCGACCGTCGAACACGGCAACCTTGGCGTGCAGCAGGCTGGGGTGATACTCGTGGATCCGGATACCCGCCGCGAGGAACGTCCGGTACAGCGCCCGCGACGCGTAGTGCTGCAGCGGGTGGTCGGCCTTGCCCTGCAGCAGCAGCGTGACCGCGACGCCGCGATGCGCGGCCTGCAGCAAGGCGCGGCGGAACCTGCGCGTCGGGAAAAAATACGCGTTCGCGAGGATCACCTCCGACCGTGCGGCATCAATCTGCTCGAGATAGGCGTTCTCGATGTCGCGCCGATGCCGCAGGCTGTCGCGCACCACCAGGGCGGCGCGCTGGCTGCCGGCCACCGGCGCGTCCTGCGGATTGCTGCGCGGCGCGCCGCCCCGCAGCAGCAGCGCGAATCCCGGCCAGCGGCGCCCCAGCGTCGCCCAGGACACGCGCGTCCAGAGGCGCGCCGCCTCCGCGCGCACGCGCGCGACCAGCGGGCCCTCGATCCGGACCGCATAGTCGTACTGCGGCGGGCCAGGATCCGGCGAGGAGAAATCGTCGACCACGTTGATGCCGCCCACGAACGCCACCCCGCCGTCGATGCTCGCCAGCTTGCGGTGCATGCGGCGCATGCGGCTGCGCTGCTTCCACAACGGCCAGGGACTCACCCGCGGGCGGAACACCAGCACCTGCGCGCCCGCCGTCGCGAGCATGCTGCGGAAGCGCGGCGCGAATTCCTTCGCGCCGAAACCGTCGATCAGCAGGTGGGTGGCGACGCCGCGCGCCGCCGCGCGCGCGAGTGCATCGGTGATCAGGCTGCCGGTCTGGTCGTCGGCGAAGATGTAGGTCTCGAGGAATACTTCCGACGCCGCGGCGTCGATCGCGGCAGCGAGCGCCGGAAAATACTGCTCCCCGTTCTTCAGCAGCGTGAGGCGGTTGCCAGCGACGTAATCAGGCATGTTCCAGCTCCGCGCTCACCGCGAGGTGGTCCGACAGCAGCGACCAGGGCGCGCCGCGGTGCACCTGCGAGCGCAGCACCTTGAAGCCGCGCACGTAGATGCGGTCCAGCCGCAGCAGCGGCAGCATGCTCGGAAAGGTCCGCTGGTGCCGGCCGCCGGAGGCCACCGAAACCTCGGTCATGCCGAGGCGTTGTTCCAGAACCCGGGTGGCGCGCTGGCGCCAGTCGTTGAAGTCGCCGGCGACGATCATCGGCAGGCGCTTGTCCGCGAGCTCTTCCAGGCGCATCGCAATGGCGTCCAGCTGCCGCCCGCGGCCGCGTTCGTGCAGCGAGAGGTGGACGCAGATGCAATGCAGGTTGCGCTTCCAGCCCGGGACCTTGACCACGGTGTGCAGCAGGCCCCTGCGCTCGAAGCGGTGATCCGAGACGTCTTCGTTCTCGGCCGACAGGATCGGAAAGCGCGACAGCACCGCGTTGCCGTAGTGTCCGTGCTGGTGCACGCGGTTGCGCCCGTACACGTGCTCGAGCTCCTCGCCGGCGAGAAACGCGTGCTGCGCCTCCCCTGGCCAGGCCGCGAAGCGCAGCGCATGCCGCTGGTTCAGTCCCTGCACCTCCTGCAGGAAAACCAGGTCGGGGCTGAGCGCGCGCAGGCCTTCGCGCAGCTCGTGGATCACCATGCGGCGGTTGAACTGCGACAGCCCCTTGTGGATGTTCAGAGTAACGACGCGCAGCGTCACCGGCTGAGTTCCCGCTCCCTCTCGCGCCGCAGCGCTTCGCGGCGATCGATTTCGCGCACCATGCCGCGGAACTGGTCCTCGACGTTGGAGCGCATCAGCATCTCGCCAATCAGCGGCGGCATCGACAGCGCCTCGATGATTCCGCTCCAGGTGAGCAGGATGCGCGCCGCGCCCTGCGGTTCGATGCGGTAGGCGCCCTCGAGCCGCTTCAGGTTCCCTTTCAGCAGGGCGATTTCGAGCGCGTGCGGCGGGCGCTCGGTCGAGGCGACCGTCACCTCGATCGCATGGGAGAAGAACAGGAAACGCGCCTCTCCCGACTGCTCGACCACCACCACCGCGCCGCGCCGTTCGACGACGCGGCTCCTGCGCATGCCGGGGATGAATTCCGCCAGGTTTTCGTAGTCCGTCAGCGTCTGCCAGACGATGTCGAGGGGCGCATCGATGGTCGCGCGGCAGACGACTTCGAGGGCGTCATCGCGCCGGATCGACTCCACCGAAATGTCTTCGGCCGCGCGCGCGTGCCACGCCGCCGGCAGCAGCAGCAGTCCGAGGCAAATCCTGACGGTCAGCGCGCGCATTGGCCGAGTATCCTGATCGCATCGCGATTTGACCATGAGAAACATTTCGCCGCCGCATCCTGCCACGGCAGCCACAGGCTGGCGACGTGCTCGTCGGGCGCGAGCGCGACCGGCACCCTTGCCGGCAGCCCGACGCTGAAGACGTGTTCGGTGTTGTGCGTCGTTCCCGGGACGAAGCGCTGCCGCCATTGCGGGAAGATCTCGAACGTGTAGGCGAGGTTCCAGCGCCTGAGATCCTGCGGCCGCGCCTCGATCCCGGTTTCCTCGCGCAATTCGCGCCGCGCCGCCTCGGCGGGCGGCTCGTCGGCGCGCTCGAGCGAGCCGGTGACCGACTGCCAGAAACCCGGCCGCGCCGCGCGCTCGAGGAGCAGCACCTCGCGCCCGGCGGTGTGCACCACGACCAGCACCGAAACCGGCAGCTTCGGCGTCACTCCGGCCTTCGGTACAGGTCCGGCAACTGCGCGGGCAGCGCCGCCGGGTCGCCGACGAAGACGGCGAAGAACGGGCGCCGGCGCTCCGCCCACCAGGCGGCCGCCGATGCCAGGATGTCGATGAAAATCCCGCCTTCGTCGCCCGGCAATCGTTCCGCGCCCTCGATCAGCAGCACGTGGCCGCCGGCCTGCGACCAGGACAAATCGGTCAGGCAGTCTTCGAGCGCATCCCAGTTGCCGCCGAACCACTGCGGAAATTCGAGCGCGCGCGCGACGCGTTCCATCAGCGCCTGCTTGCCGGCTGCGTCCGCGAGGCCGATGCGCACGATCCTGAGCGCGCTCCCCTGCGCCGCGTCCAGGATCTCGTCAGCGCGGCAAGCGCGATACACGCCGGACTTGGCGGCGTCGCCCAGCCTTTTCAGGAGCTTGCTCATGGAAGGCTCATCGCGCCGTTACTCGAGGATGCGCTTGAAGCTGCGGTAGTGGTCGTCCGTGTAGTACAGCGTACCATCCCGGCCGGCGACGATGCGGCGCGCGCCCCGATCCCTCGCGCCCGGCGTTTTCACTGTGTATTCGCGGTACCAGCCGCGCTCGCGCCGCGGCAGGATCTTTTCCCGGTTGCCGAAGGCAACGCCGTCGCGCGCATGCGGAAACGGTCCGCCGTTGCGGATCAGCGCGATGGTTTCGCGCGCCTCGGGCGGCAGGGCACCCGCCTTGACATCGCCGATGCCTGAGAACGCCGCGGCGGCGGCCGCGAAGCAGAGTGCTGCGAGCAGCGCCGCGAGGCGCATCAAGCCTTGGGCGCGTCCCTCAGGCGCAGGCCGAGTTCGCGCAGCTGCTTTTCGTCCACCGGACTGGGTGCATGCGTCAGCAGGCACTGCGCGCGCTGCGTCTTTGGAAAGGCGATCACGTCCCGGATCGAATCGGTCCCGGCCATCATCGCGACGATGCGGTCCAGGCCAAAGGCAATGCCGCCGTGCGGCGGCGCCCCGTATTGCAGGTTGTCGAGCAGAAACCCGAATTTCGCGCGCGCCTCTTGCTCTGAGATGCCGAGCGCGGCGAAAACCTTGCCCTGTACGTCGGCGCGGTGGATGCGGACCGAGCCGCCGCCGATCTCCGAGCCGTTGAGCACCATGTCGTAGCCCTTGGAGAGCGCCTTCCCGGGGTCGTTCTGCAGCCGGTCCTCGTGCCCGTCCTTGGGGCTGGTGAACGGGTGGTGCATCGCGGCCCAGCGCTTGCCTTCCGCGTCCCATTCGAACATCGGGAAATCGACCACCCACAGCGGCCGCCAGCCGCGCTCGGCGTAGCCTTTGTCGTGGCCGATCTTGACGCGCAGCGCGCCGAGCGCGTCGTTCACGACCTTCGCCTGGTCGGCGCCGAAGAATATGAGATCTCCGGCTTGCGCCTGCGTTCTGGAGAGGATTTCATTCAGTACCGGCGCGGCAAAGAACTTGACGATCGGCGACTGCAGGCCCTCGGCGCCCTTGCCGGGGTCGTTGACCCTGATCCAGGCGAGGCCCTTGGCGCCATAGATCGAGACGAACTGGGTGTAGTCGTCGATCTCCTTGCGACTCAGTTCCGCCGCGGGCACGCGCAAGGCGGCGACCCGCCCGCCGGGGGCATCGGCCGCACCACGGAACACCTTGAACTCGACCGTCTTCATCAGGTCGGTGAGCTCGGTGAGCTCGAGCGGCACGCGCAGATCCGGCTTGTCCGAACCGAATCGCGCCATGGCCTCGGCGTAAGTGAGACGCGGGAACGGAGCGGGCAGCTCGACGCCCTGCACCTCATGGAACACCGACCGGATCAGGCCTTCCATGATCGCCTGGATCTCGCTCTCCTCGAGGAACGAGGTCTCGATGTCGATCTGCGTGAACTCGGGCTGGCGGTCGGCGCGCAGGTCCTCGTCGCGGAAGCACTTCACGATCTGGTAGTAGCGGTCGAATCCCGCCACCATCAGCAGCTGCTTGAACAGCTGCGGCGACTGCGGCAGCGCGAAGAACTCGCCGGGATGCACGCGCGAGGGCACCAGATAGTCGCGCGCGCCCTCGGGGGTCGAGCGCGTCAGCATCGGCGTTTCGATGTCGATGAAGCCCTGCGCATCGAGCTGGCGGCGCACCGCCATCGCCACCCGGTAGCGCAGCCGCATGTTCCGTTGCATCGGCTCGCGGCGCAGGTCGAGCACGCGGTAAGTAAGCCGCGTGGTTTCCGACAGGTTGTCGTCGTCGAGCTGGAACGGCGGCGGCGCCGACGGGTTGAGGATCTCGACCTCGTGCGCCAGCACCTCGACCTCGCCCGAGCGCAGATTCGGATTGACCGTTCCGGCGGGCCGCGCCCGCACCATTCCGGTAATCCTGAGGACGTACTCGGAACGAACGCGGTCGGCCCGCTCGAACGCTTCCACCCGGTCGGGATCGAACACCACCTGCGCCAGGCCTTCGCGGTCGCGCAGGTCGATGAAGATCACGCCGCCATGGTCGCGGCGGCGGTGCACCCAGCCGGCGAGCTGCACGGTCTTGCCGATCAGGGCGGAAGTCAGCTCGCCGCAGTAATGCGTACGCATGCTCAATTTCCGCCCTTGCTTGCGCCGGGCGGCACCACGCCCATCGAGATGATGTACTTCAGCGCCTCGTCGACGCTCATGTCGAGCTCGATCACGTCCTTGCGCGCCACCACCACGAAGTAGCCCCCGGTCGGGTTCGGCGTGGTCGGTACGTAGACGCTGACATAGTCGCCCTTCAGATGGTTGACGACGTCGCCGCCGGGTACGCCGGTGAGAAACGCGATGGTCCACATCCCCTCGCGCGGCCACTGCACGAGCAGCGCCTTCCTGAACGCCTGGCCGCTGGAGGAGAACAGCGTGTCGGAGATCTGCTTGACGCTCGAATAGATCGAATTGACCACCGGGATGCGGTGCAGGACCACGTGCCACAGCTGGACCAGGCGCGCGCCGAGCAGGTTGGTCGCGAACAGGCCGGTCAGGAAAACGATCACCAGGGTCATCACGGCGCCCATGCCGGGCACGTGCAGACCGAGCCAGTTCTCGGTGCGGAACTCCGGCGGCAGCAGCAGCAGCGTCTGGTCGAGCACGTCCACCACCAGCTTCAGGACCCAGAGCGTGATGACGAGCGGGATCCAGATCAGGAGCCCGGTGATGAGGTATTTTTTCATTGGTTGGAAACAAGAAAGCCCGGCCTTAGGGTACGGCAGACGAGTCTCCCGTGTCCCGCCGCGCCGGGCCGGTTGCGTGCCCCTTTAGGCGTCAATTGGTGGTGCTGGCAGGCGTCTTCTTTTCCGCCTTGGATTCAGTCTTTGCTTCGGCCTTGGATTCTGTTTTCGTCTTGGCGTCGGTTTTCGTTTCGGCCTTGGTTTCGGCCCTGGTTTCGGTCTTGCTTTCGGCCTTCGCCTCCGGCTTCGCGGCCTCCGGTTTCTTGCCGCCCTTGAAATCGGTCGCGTACCAGCCCGAGCCTTTCAGATGGAAGCCGGCCGCGGTCAGCTGCTTTTCGAATTTCTTCCTGCCGCAGGCCGGGCACTTCGTCAGCGGCGCCTCGCCCACCTTCTGCAGGTGGTCCTCCTGGTGGCCGCAGGCCGAGCAGCGGTATTCGTAGATCGGCATGTTTGCGTCTCAAGTTCCTGAATTGGCGCGGATTATACCGCCAATGGCCGCGGCTCAGAACGGAATATCGTCTTCCATGTCGTCGAATTTTCCGGCCGGCTTCTTGGCCGGCGCGCCCGTCTTGGCTGGCGCCTCGCCGCGCGGCGCCGCCGCCTCCGCGCGCGGTTCGCCCGCGCCTGCTCTGGAGCCGAGCATCTGCATCACGTCGGCGCGGATTTCCGTGGTGTAGCGGTCCTTGCCTTCCTTGTCCTGCCACTTGCGCGTGCGCAGGCTGCCCTCGACGTAGACCTGCGAGCCCTTCTTCAGGTATTCCCCCGCGATCTCGGCCAGCCGACCGAAGAACGCGACGCGGTGCCACTCGGTGGCTTCCTTCTTCTCGCCGCTCGCCTTGTCCTTCCATGTGTCGGTGGTAGCAATGCTGATGTTGGTGACCGCCTCGCCGCTCGGCAGATAGCGCGTCTCCGGATCCCGTCCGAGATTGCCCACGATGATGACCTTGTTTACCGAAGCCATGTTTTACCTCCCCTGTTCAAGTCTGCCGTTTCCCGTGCAACGCAGTGCCGCCCTCCGCGTTGACCGTGCCGATGCGCGCCGGCGCGCGCATGCCGCCTGCGACGGCCAGCCAAAGGCCGGCCAGCGCCGCACAGGTCGCAAACACGCGGTCAGCGCCGAAGTGTTGCGCGACCCAGCCGCCGGCAAGTCCGCCGAAGAATATACCCAGGGTCTGCGTGGTGTTGTAAACGCCGATCGCCCTGCCGCGCCCATGCTCCGGCGCGAGCCGCGAAACGAGCGACGGCAGCAGCGCTTCGAGAATGTTGAAAGCGACAAAAAACGCAAGCATTGCGGCCGCGAGCCCCGCGATTCCCATATTCAGGGTGCTCAGGGACACCTCGACAGCCAGCAGCAGGGCGATGGCAAGCAGCAGTACCGGCTTGGGCCGGTTACGGCGATCGACGTAGAGGATCGGCGGCACCATGATGACGAACGAGACCAGCACCACGGGCAGGTAGAGCTTCCAGTGGCTGGACAGGTCCAGCCCGGCGGAAATCAGCCGTGACGGCACTACGATGAACATCGCGTAAAGCATCACGTGCAGAACAAAGATCCCGAGGTTCAGGCGCAGGAGCTCGGGATCGAACAATGACGCGCGCGCGACCCCGCTCCCGTGCCGCGCTCGTGGCGGCGGCGCGTCCGGGACCAGCAACCAGACGACCCAGACCGCCGCCAACGCCAATATCCCGGTAAGCGCAAACAGCCCCGCCACGCCGATCCACTGATCCAGCACCGGCGCCGCCACCAGCGACAGCGCGAACATGAATCCGATCGTGGAACCGATCATCGCCATGACTTTGGTACGGTGCCGCTCGCGCGTCAGGTCTGCAGCGAGCGCCATTACCACTGAATTGACCGCGCCGGTCCCCTGCAGGGCGCGTCCGGCGATCGCGGTCCAGATATCGCCCGCCGACGCGGCGAGGAAGCTGCCAGCGGCGAAAAGAACCAGGCCGACGTAAATGACGGGCTTGCGGCCCCAGCGGTCCGATGCGGCGCCGAACGGAATCTGCAGCAGCGCCTGGGTGAGGCCATACGCGCCGAGCGCAAATCCGACCAGCGTGAGGTTGTCGCCGCCGGCGTACTCCGGCGCGTGCACCGCGAACACCGGCAGGATGAAGAACAGTCCCAGCATGCGCAGCCCGAAGATGGCGGAGAGGCTCGCGCCGGCACGCAATTCGGCGCGCGTCATTCGTTCGGACTGCATCAAAGGCTGGAGTGCCGCGGGGAGAAAGGGCTATATTAGCAAGTTTACCCAGCCGGAAACCGCCCCTGGACTCGAGCCACACCGGGCCTGCAAACACCATCCGCATCCGCGGCGCGCGCACGCACAACCTCAAGAACCTCAATCTTGAGCTGCCGCGCGAAAAACTGGTGGTGATCACCGGGCTTTCCGGCTCCGGCAAGTCCTCGCTCGCCTTCGATACGCTCTACGCCGAGGGGCAGCGCCGCTACGTCGAGTCGCTCTCGGCCTACGCGCGCCAGTTCCTGGAACTGATGGAAAAACCCGACGTCGACCTGATCGAGGGCCTGTCGCCCGCGATCGCGATCGAGCAGAAGGCGGCGAGCCACAATCCGCGCTCGACGGTCGGCACCATCACCGAGATCCACGACTACCTGCGGCTGCTCTACGCGCGCGTCGGCACGCCGTACTGCCCCGCGCACGGCGCCGCGCTCGAGGCGCAGACGGTGGCGCAGATGGTGGACCACGTGCTCGCGCTGCCCGAGGACGCGCGCCTCATGATCCTCGCCCCGGTGGTCGCCGGCCGCAAGGGGGAACAGGCGGAGTTGTTCGACGAACTGCGCGCGCAGGGCTTCACGCGCGTGCGCGTCGACGGCAAGGTGCATGAACTGGATAATGCGCCGCGCCTGTCGAAGAACGTGAAGCACACGGTGGAAGTGGTAATCGACCGGTTGCGGGCGCGCGCCGACGTCAAGCAACGGGTCGCCGAATCGTTCGAAACCGCGCTGCGCCACGCGGACGGGCGCGCCATCGTGGTCGAAATCGACAGCGGGAAGGAACATTTGTTCTCCGCGCGCTTCGCCTGCCCGAAGTGCGACTACGCGCTCGCCGAACTGGAGCCGCGCCTGTTCTCGTTCAACAATCCGCTGGGCGCCTGCCCGAAGTGCGACGGCCTCGGCGCGCTGGAGTTCTTCGATCCGCGCCGCGTGGTGGCGCACCCGAACCTGAGCCTCGCCAGCGGCGCGATCAAGGGCTGGGACCGGCGCAACCATTTCTATTACTCGATGCTGTTCTCGCTCGCCGGCCATTACGGCTTCGACGTCGAAGCGCCCTGGGAAATGCTCGACGACGGCGTCCAGCGACTGATCCTGCACGGCTCGGGCAAGGAGAAAATCGCCTTTCGCTACCTCGCCGAGCGCGGCCGCAGCCAGGTGCGCGAGCATGCCTTCGAAGGCGTGATCCCCAACCTCGAGCGGCGTTTCCGCGAGACCGATTCGACGGTGGTACGCGAGGAACTGGCCAAGTTCCGCAATACCCAATCCTGCCCGGATTGCGGCGGCACGCGCCTGCGGCGCGAAGCGCGCCATGTCAAGGTGGCCGAAAGAACGATTTATGAAATTTCTTCTTTTCCCCTGAGAAAAACCTTCGAATTCTTCAAAACCCTGGAGCTGCCTGGTGCAAAGGGGCAGGTCGCCGGGCGCATCGTGCGCGAGATCGGCAACCGGCTGGAGTTCCTGGTGAACGTGGGCCTGGACTACCTCGCGCTCGATCGCGCGGCGGGTTCGCTCTCGGGCGGCGAGGCGCAGCGCATCCGCCTCGCCTCCCAGATCGGCTCGGGGCTGACCGGCGTCATGTACGTGCTGGACGAGCCCTCGATCGGCCTGCACCAGCGCGACAACGCGCGCCTGATCGCTACGCTGAAGCACCTGCGCGATCTGGGCAACAGCGTGATCGTGGTCGAGCACGATGAAGAGGCGATCCGCGCCGCCGACCATGTCGTCGACATGGGCCCGGGCGCGGGCCTCGCGGGCGGGCAGATCGTCGCCCAGGGCA
>MEQQ01000132.1:0-9892 GCA_001770285.1 Betaproteobacteria bacterium RBG_16_66_20 | reverse complement strand
GCCGAGATCATCGCCGCGCCGGAATCGCTCACCGGGAAATATCTCGCGCACGCGCTCTCGATCGGCGTGCCGCGCCTGCGCAACCGCCCGGGGGCGAAGCGGCTGGTGGTGCGCGAGGCGAGCGGCAACAACCTCAAGCGGGCGACGCTCGAATTGCCGGTCGGCCTGTTCGTCTGCGTGACCGGGGTCTCCGGCTCGGGCAAGTCGACGCTCATCAACGACACCATGTACGCGGCGATCGCGCGCCACCTGTACGGCTCGGCCGCCGAGCCCGCGCCGCACGGGTCGATCTCGGGCCTGGAGCATTTCGACAAGGTGGTGAGCGTCGACCAGAGCCCGATCGGCCGCACGCCGCGCTCCAACCCGGCGACCTACACCGGCCTTTTCACCCCGATCCGCGAACTGTTTGCCGGCGTTCCGGAAGCGCGCACGCGCGGCTACGACCCCGGGCGATTTTCGTTCAACGTCAAGGGCGGGCGCTGCGAGGCCTGCCAGGGCGACGGCGTGACGCGCGTCGAGATGCACTTCCTGCCCGACATCTACGTCGCCTGCGACGTCTGCCACGGCAAGCGCTACAGCCGCGAGACGCTCGAGATCAGGTACAAGGGGCGCAGCATCCACGAGGTGCTGCAGCTCAGCGTGAGCGAGGCGGTGGATTTCTTTGCCGCCGTGCCAGCGATCCGGAAAAAACTGGAAACGCTGTCCGAAGTCGGTCTGGGCTACATCCAGCTCGGGCAGAGCGCGGTCACGCTCTCGGGCGGCGAGGCGCAGCGCGTCAAGCTCTCGCTGGAGCTGTCAAAGCGCGACACCGGCCGCACCCTGTACATACTGGATGAGCCGACCACGGGACTGCATTTCCACGACATCGGCCTGCTGCTGCACGTGCTGCACCGGCTGCGCGATGCGGGAAACACGGTGGTCGTCATCGAACACAATCTGGACGTCATCAAGACCGCCGACTGGGTGATCGACCTCGGCCCCGAAGGCGGCGACGGCGGCGGGCAGATCGTCGCCGCAGGCACCCCGGAGCAGCTCGCGGCGAGCGAAAAAGGCCATACCGGCAAGTACCTGCGCCGGGCATTGCAAAATGCGAAGGCTCGCGCCAATTTGCCCGCGCACGATACCGAAATGAAACCAAAGGAAGCCGCATGACCCGTTCGTTGACCGTGACTTGGAAGGATCCGATGGCGATGGCGCAGGCCGCGCGCAGCCGGCAAGGTGGTGCACGGCGGCAAGAGCACCGCGACCGCCGAAGGCAGGCTCGAAGATTCGACAGGCAAACTCTTCGCCCACGGCACCACGACCTGCATTATTCTGGGCGCCTGATCTCTTTTGCCCGGAGAGTGTCCCATGAGAATCCTGCCCGCAGTCCTGTCCGCAATCGCCCTTTGCATCGCCGCGGCGCCGGCCCGGGCCCAGGAGGCGTGGCCGACGAAGCCCCTGCGCATCATTCACGGCTTCGGCGGCGGCGGCCCGGTGGACCTGCTCGCGCGGATGCTCGCCCCGGTGCTGAGCGAGCGACTTGGCCAGGCGGTGCTGGTGGAGGGCAAGCCCGGCGCGGGCGGCACCCTCGGCGCCGCCTACGTCGCCAAGAGCGAACCGGACGGCTACACGCTGCTGCTCATGGCGTTCGGTCATTCGGCGGCACCCGGCCTGTACAAATCGTTGCCCTACGATGCCGCCAACGACTTCACCATGATCTCCATGGTGGCGCGCAGCCCGTTCGCCATCATTGCCGGACCGGCATCGCCGGCGGCGAGCATGCAGGAACTGATGCAGAAGGCGCGCGCGCAGCCCGGCAAGATCGATTTCGGCTCGGCCGGCGTGGGCAGCGGTATGCACCTGGTCGCCGTGCTGCTGCAGGCGCGCTCCGGGGCCCAGATGACGCACGTGCCTTACAAGACCGCAACGGCGGTCAACCTCGCGTTGCTGAGCGGTGAAATTCCCATCCTGTTCACTTCCGTAGCCGGCATCACGCCGCTGCTGGATTCCGGCAAGGTGAAGATGCTTGCCGTCACCGGCAAGGAGCGCTACTCGCTGACGCCCGGGGTTCCGACCGTCGCCGAAACGGTGCTTCCCGACTTCGACGTCATGTCGTGGTACGCGCTGGCGGCGCCGAAGAACCTGCCCGCGCCGATCGTGGCCAAGATAAATGAAGCAGTGCAGGTCGCGCAGAAGCGCCCCGAGATCGTCGATCGGCTGCGCGTGCAGGCGATCGAGGTGTTCCCGAGCACGCCGCGCCAGGCGCAGGATCTGCTCGGCGCCGAAGTCGCGCGCTGGACCAAGGTGGTCCGCGACGAGAAGATCCCGCCGCAGTAGCTGAAGCGCGCCGTGCAGGCCGCCCTCGACGTCCACTCGCACATGCTGTGCGAGGAGTGGCTGGCGCTGTTCAAGGCGCACGGCGGGCCGCGCTTCTCGATCCGGCGCGTCACTGGCGGCGCCGAGGTGATCCACGCCGACGGCGTGCCCTTCATGACGCCGACGCCGGGCATGTTCGACTACAAGGCGCGCTTCGCCGCGATGGACGAGGCCGGCGTGGGCATGGCGCTGCTGTCGCTGACCGGCCCGAACGTCTACTGGGGCGACGCCGATGCCAGCGCGCGCGCCGCGCGCGCCATCAACGACAGCTTCGCGGACGCGCAGCGCGCCTACCCGGAGCGCCTGCGCTGGATCGCCTCGCTGCCCATGCAGTTTCCCGATCGCGCGCTCGCGGAGCTGGAGCGCGCGCTGGGCAAGGGCGCGCTCGGCGTCATGGCGCTCGCCAACATCGGCGGCGCGCCCTGGACCGATGCGCTGTTCGCGCCGCTCTGGGCCGAGCTCGACCGGCGCGCGCTGCCCGTCTTCATGCATCCGACCGTGCCCTGCGGCTGCGACCTCATGGGCATGGGCGACTACCAGCTCTCCGCGTCGGTGGGCTTTCCCTTCGATTCGACGATGGCGGTCGCGCGCATGATCTACGACGGCTTTTTCGACCGCTACCCGAACCTCAAGCTGATCGTCGCGCACGGCGGCGGCACCCTGCCCTTCCTCGCCGCGCGCCTGGACCGCTGCTGGGAGGTGATCCCGGCCTGCCGCGTGAACATCTCGAAACCGCCCAGCGAATACCTGCAGCGGATCTACGCCGACACCGCGCTCTACTCGCGCGAGGCGCTGCGCGACACCATCGAAACCTTCGGCGGCACGCACGTCATGTACGGCACCGATTTCCCGCACACCAATTCCGACATGGGGCCCTCGCTCGCCCGAATAGACGAATTGCCGGGTGCGTTGCGCGACAACGTGCGCGGCCGCAACGCGATGAGGATTTTCGGCATTTAAGCCAGCGTCGGCGCCGCCCCGCCTGCACCGCGCCACGTCAGGCGCCGGGCGTGGAACCCGGCGAGGGCTTCGCGGTGGCCGATTGAAATCATCGTGGTTTGCGGCAGCTTCTCGGCGAGCAGGCGGTAGAGCGCCGCCTGCGCCTCGTCGGGCAGCGCCGCGGTCGGCTCGTCGAGGAACAGCCAGTCCGGGCGGTTGAGAAGCGCGCGCGCGATGGCCAGGCGCTGCTGCTCGCCGCCGGAGAGCAGCTGCGCCCAGTTCTCGTCGCGCGCGAGGTCGCCCGCGAAATGCTTCAGGCCGACCGCGGTGAGCGCTTCGCGCACTGCTTCCTGCGTCATGCGTGACGCGTCTTCCGGATAACAGGCCGCGTCCTTCAGCGGGCCGATCGGGAGATAGGGCTTTTGCGGCAGGAACAGCAGCTTCGGGCTGCCGTTCTTGCCCGCGGGCAGCGTGATCTTTCCCCTCCAGTAGGGCCAGATGCCGGCGAGCGCCCGGAACAGCGTGCTCTTGCCCGCGCCGGAGGGGCCGGTCACGAGGACCGATTCGCCCTGCTTCAGGCGCAGGCTCGTCGCCGCGAGCAGCGGCGCGCCCTGCGGCAGATCGAGTTCGAGGCGCTCCAGGGTCAGGTCCGGCGCGTCGCCCTCGAGCCGCTCCCCGTCCAGGCGTTCGGCCTCCTCGCGCGCGCGCTCGAGAGCCTCGGCGAAGCCGGTCAGCCGATCGACGGTGGCCTTCCAGTTGGCGAAGCTGCCGTAGGCGTTGATGAACCAGGACAGCGCGCCCTGCACCTGGCCGAAGGCGGAGGCGATCTGGAAGATGCCGCCGAGCGGCATGGCGCCGGAAAAGAAGCGCGGCGAGGCGACCAGGAAAGGAAAGATGATCGCCATCTGGCCGTAGAACGACTGGAACCAGCCCAGCTGCTTCTGCTTCAGCATCTTGGTCCACCAGATCGAGATCACGTCGGCAAAGCGCGCGCGGAAATTTGCCAGCTCGCCCGGCTCGCCGCGGTACAGCGCCACGCCCTCGGCATTCTCGCGCAGCCGCACCAGCGAAAAGCGGAAGTTCGCCTCGAAGCGCTGCTGGTCGAAGCCGATGCCGATCAGCGGCCGCCCGATCACATGCGTCAGCCAGGTGCCGGCGATCGCGTAGAGCAGCGCCACCCACACCATGTAGCCCGGGATCTCGATGCCGAAGAAGCTCGCCGCACCGGAAATTCCCCACAGGATGCCGACGAAGGAGACCAGCGTCACTACCGCGGACAGCAGGCCCAGCGCCAGCGTCAGCGTCAGGTCGACGAAGATGTTGAGGTCGTCCGCGATCCGCTGGTCGGGGTTGTCGGTGCCCCGGTCGAGCAGCTGCAGGCGATAGTAGGCACGGTCCTTCAGCCAGTCGGCGAGGTAGCGCTCGGTCATCCAGCTGCGCCACTCGATCATCAGCATCTGCTGGAAGTACTGCCGGTAGACGCCGTTGACGATGTACAGGATCGCGAGCAGCGTGAACATGCCGAGCTGGCGGAAGAATTCCGCCTGGTCCTTCGATTCGAAGGTGTTGTAGAACTCGCGGTTCCAGGAGTTGAACTGGACTTCCAGCCACACCCCCATCAGCGCGAGACCGACCACCGTGGCGAGCAGTACCAGGCCCCGGCCGCGCTTTTCGGACACCCAGTAGGGCCTGGCCAGCGCCCACAGGGCGGCGAAGAATCGTTTCTTTTGCATGGAGTTACCTCAGGATCAGTCGCTTTTTCCCGCGGGCAGTTTACAGAACGGCCGCGACGGCGCGAGAATGCCCGCATGCAGCAGGTCTACCGCTTCGGCCCCGCCCGCGTTGGTCCTTTCCTGCCACAGCCAGCCCGTCACCTGTTCGTGTTCCTGCATGCGAGCGGCGCCGATGCGCGCTCGATGATCCCGGCGGCCTTCAAATACCAGGGCCGTTTCCCCAGCGCCGCCCTGGTCCTGCCGAGCGGCTTCGCGCGCTACGGCAAGGAAAATGAACGCCAGCAATGGTTCTCGACCCAGGGGTTGACCGACGAGAACCGCATGGCGCGCATCGCGGCGATCCTGCCGCGCATCGAGCAGCTGGTGCGCCGCGAGCAGACCAACCACCGCGTGCCGCGCGAGCGCACCGTGCTGATCGGCTATTCGCAGGGCGGCACCGTGGCGCTGGAAGCGGTCAAGGCCATGCCCCAGCTCGCCGGCGCCGTGGTCGCCTACTCTGCGCGCTTCGCGCGCCTGCCGAAACCCGGCACGCGCATGGATTCGCGCATCCATCTGGTCCACGGCGGCTACGATTCCGTGGTCTCGCGCGTCTACGCCGAACGCGCCGCGCGCGTGCTATCGGGCCTGCATGTCCCGGTGACCCTCGACATCATCGAAGACCTCGGCCACGCCCTCACCCACGAGGCCATCTGCCGCGGCTCGCTCAGGCTGCTGCAGGGAATCTACGAGCGCCGCCGCGCGACCCTGCACTAGCTGCTAAGTAGCGAGCGCGGGAAGGTTCTTGAAGAGTTCCAGCGCCTCGGGATTGGCGAGCGCGTCGGTGTGGTTGACCGGCATGCCGTGCACCACGGCTTTCACCGCGAGCTCGACGACCTTGCCGTTCTTGGTGCGCGGAATGTCGGGCACCTGGATGATTTTCGCCGGGACGTGGCGCGGCGTGGTGTTGTCGCGAACCCGCGTCTTGATACGTTCAATCAAGGAATCATTCAGGGTAAAACCCGGTCGCAGTCGCACGAACAGGACTACGCGCGTGTCGGTGGGATTGTCCGGCGGCCAGAGCTGGCCGATGGCCACCGACTCTTCCACTTCGTCGATCTTCTCCACCTGCCGGTAGATCTCGGCGGTGCCGATGCGCACGCCGCCCGGGTTGAGCGTGGCGTCCGAGCGGCCGTAGACGATCATGCTGCCGCGCTCGGTGAGTTCGCACCAGTCGCCGTGGGTCCAGACGCCGGGGAATTGCTCGTAGTAGGCGGCCCGGTATTTCTCGCCGCCGCGGTCGTTCCAGAAGCCGAGCGGCATCGACGGAAACGGCCTGGTGCAGACGAGCTCGCCTTTCTCGCCGACGACGGATTCGCCGGCGTCGTTGAACACGTCCACCGCCATGCCGAGCGAACGGCACTGGAGCTCGCCGCGGTAGACCGGCAGCACCGGGTTGGCGTCGGCAAACGCGGCCATGATGTCGGTGCCGCCCGAGATCGACGCGAGGCACACGTCGGCCTTCAGCTTCGAATAGACGTAGTCGTAGCTCTCGGCCACCAGCGGCGAACCGGTCGAGATGATCATCCGCAGGCTCGCAAGGTCGTGGCTCTCGGCGGGCGCGAGGCCGCGCTTTTCCAGCGCGTCGATGAACTTCGCCGAGGTGCCGAAGTGCGTGAAGCGTTCCTTCTCGGCGTAGTCGAACAGGATCTTGCCGCCGCGCTCGAACGGCGAGCCGTCGTAGAGCATCACGCTCGCCTCCGCGGCCAGCCCGGCGAACAGCAGGTTCCACATCACCCAGTTGGTGGTGGTGAAATAGAAGAAGCGGTCGCCCGGCCGGACGTCGAACTGCAGCTTGTACATCTTGATCGTCTGCAGCAGCGTGCCGCCGGCCCCGTGCACGATGCACTTGGGCTTGCCCGTGGTGCCCGAGGTGAACAGGATGTAGAGCGGGTGGTCGAACGGCATCTGCGCGAAGTCGATCGCTTCGGCCTGGTGCCGCCGCAGCCATTCCTCGAGCAGCACCGCCTTCGCAATGCCCGAGACGTCCGGCTTCGGCCGGAGGTGCGGCACCACCACGATCTTGCGCAGGCCGGGCAGCCCCGCGGCGACCTCGGCGACGCGCTCGAGGACGTCGAATTCGCGTCCCGCGTAGCGGTAGCCGTCGGCGACGAACAGGATCTTGGGCTCGATCTGGCCGAAGCGCTCGAGCACCCCGTCGACGCCGAAATCCGGCGAACAGGACGACCACACCATGCCCTGGGAAATAGCGGCCAGCGCGAGCATCGCGGTCTCGGGCAGATTCGGGATGAACGCCGCGGCGCGGTCTCCCGGCCGCAGGCCGAGCTGCTGCAGCGCCAGCGCGGCGCGCGATACGCCGCTCGTCAGTTCGGAATAGCTCAGGCGGCGCCGGAAGCCGGATTCGTCCCAGAACACGAAGGCATCGCCCTGGTCGCCGCGCTTGAGCAGGTTCTCGGCGTAATTCAGCCGCGCCTCCGGGAACCACTTCGCGCCCGGCATCCTGTCGCCGTCCACCAGCACGGTCGAGCCCTTCTTCGAGGCGATGATCCCGCACCAGTCCCAGACCTCGCTCCAGAATTCCGCGGGGTTATCGACGCTCCAGCGGTAGAAATCGGGGTAGGTATTGAGTTCCAGCTTGTACTTGCGCACCACGTGGCGCGCGAACTGCGTCAATTGCGCGTGTTCGATCGCCTGCTCGGTGGGTGCCCAGATGGGTTGCATGCTGCAATTATCGCCGACGCCAGACGCTCGCCAGCCAGGGCTGCTCGGCGCGCGGCAGGCCGGGCGGGCGGTAGTAGTGTTCGAGTTCGGCGAACCCGGCAGCCTGCAGGTAGCGGCGCCAGCTCTCGAGGTCGTGATACGCCCCGTAGCGCCCCCGGTTCCAGCCCTCCTCGTTGCCGCCGTGCGGATTGGAGCTGAACAGCACGCCGCCTGATTTGAGGGACGCATGCAGCTCGCCGAGCACCCGCGGCAGCTCCCGGCCGGGGACATGGAACAGCGCCGCGTTCGCGAACACGCCGTCGAAGCGCGCCGGCGGCAGGTCGAGCTTGAGGAAATCCTGCTCCCAGACCTCGCAGCCGCTGTGCGCGCGCGCCATCGCAGCAAAGCGCGCCGAGCCCTCGAGGCCTACCGCGCTGTGCCCGAGGTCGGCGAATGCCTTGAGGTCGCGCCCCGGCCCGCAGCCGAGATCGAGGATCGTGAACGGCGGAATGCGCCCGGGAAACCCGGCCTCGATGTGCTTCAGCAGCGCCGCGATGTTCTGGCCGACGTCGTGATCGCGCGTCCCGCGCCAGAAATCCTCCGCGCGCCGGTCGTAATGCTCAAGCGTCAGGCGGGCGATTTCCTCCAGCTCCTTCGACGTCATGCCGAGCGTCCTAGGACTCGCTCCGCGGCCGGTGCACGGTCGAGAAATGCGGCCGCGTGAGGACTTCGGGCCGCATCACCTCGTCGAGCTGCTCGCGGCTCATCAGGCCTTTTTCCAGCACCAGGTCGTAGACGCGCCTGCCGGTGGCGAGGGCCTCCTGCGCGATCTCGCTCGAGCGCGCGTAGCCGATGAAGGGGTTGAGCGCCGTGACCAGGGCGGTGGACTCGTCCACGAAGCGGCGCGCGCGCGCGCGGTTGGCGGTGATTCCCTTCACGCAGCGCTCCGCGAGCGTGCGGCAGGCGGCGCCGAGGTGCGCGATGCTCTTGAACAGGCTGTGCGCGATGATCGGCTCGAAGGCGTTGAGCTGCAGCTGGCCGCCCTCGGCCGCCATGGTGACGGTGATGTCGTTGCCGATCACCTCGAAGGCCACCTGGTTCACCATTTCGGGAATCACCGGGTTGACTTTGCCCGGCATGATCGAGGAGCCCGCCTGCACCGCCGGCAGGTTGATCTCGCCGATCCCGGCGCGCGGCCCCGAGGACAGCAGCCGCAGGTCGTTGCAGATCTTGGAGAGCTTGACCGCGATCCTCTTCAGCACGCCCGAGAGCTGCACGAACGCGCCCGCGTCCTGCGTCGCCTCGATCAGGTTCGGCGAAACCATCAGCTCCACGCCGGCGATGTCCGACAGCAGCCGCGTGACGCGCGCCGCGTAATCCGGGTGCGCGTTGATCCCGGTGCCGATCGCGGTGGCCCCGAGATTGACCTCGCGGATCAGGCTCGCCGCCTCCTCCAGGCGGCTCTCGTCCTCCTGCAGCATCACCGCATAGGTCGAGAATTCCTGGCCGAGCGTCATCGGCACCGCGTCCTGGAGCTGGGTGCGGCCGATCTTGAGCACGTCGCCGAACTCATCGGCCTTGGCCTCGAAAGCCATGTGCAGGCCGTGCATTTCCCCGGCCAGGCGGCGGATGCCGAATTGCAGCGCCACCTTCACCGCGGTCGGATAGACGTCGTTGGTGCTTTGCGAGAGGTTCACATGGTCCAGGGGATGCAGGCGCGCGTAGTCGCCTTTAGGCGCCCCCAGCAGCTCGAGCGCGCGGTTGGCGATCACCTCGTTGGCGTTCATGTTGGTCGAGGTTCCGGCGCCGCCCTGGATCACGTCGACGACGAATTCGTCGAGCAGCGCGCCTTCGCGGATCTCCTCGCAGGCGCGCGCGATCGCGTCCGCGCGCTCGTCGTCGAGCAGCCCCAGCTCCCGGTTGGCGGCCGCCGCGGCCTGCTTGACGCAGGCGAGTGCGACGATCAGGTCCGGGTAGATCGAGATCGCCGTGCCGCTGATCGGAAAGTTCTCCAGCGCGCGCAGCGTGTGCACGCCGTAGTAGGCCTCGGCGGGGACGGCGCGCTCGCCGATCAGGTCGTGCTCGGTGCGGACGGGATGGGTCATGAAGTTGGCCCGATTTTAGGCCATTGCTTGACACGGCCCGGGGGGATACTGAGAATGCTC
>MEQQ01000131.1:35200-40859 GCA_001770285.1 Betaproteobacteria bacterium RBG_16_66_20 | reverse complement strand
CCGCGACCTCTACGCACCCGGCGGCTTCAAGCGGCTGCTGGAGGACGGCGCCTGGTTCGGCAACGCGCACCATGGCCACGCGGTGACGCTGACCGGACCGGGGCACGCGACGGTGCTGACCGGCAGCTATCCCTACCGCAACGGCATCATCGCCAACGAGTGGATCGACCGCAATTCCCTCGGGCAGGTCTACTGCGCCGGCGACACGGCGCATACCTATATCGGACACGACACCAGGAAGCTGGATGGCACCTCGCCCGCGAACTTGCGCGTCAGCACCGTCGGAGACGAACTGAAGTACGCGAACAACGGGCAGTCCAAGGTGATCGCGATCTCGGGCAAGGACCGCGGCGCGATCCTGCTCGCGGGCAAGCGCGGCACCGCCTGGATGTACATGGACAAGAGCGGCCGCTTTGCGAGCAGCACCTTCTACATGAAGGAGCACCCGGAGTGGCACGCGCGCTACTACGCCGGCAAGCCGCAGGACAAATGGATGGGGCAGCCCTGGATGATGCTGCTTGCGGAGGCCGCCTACGCACGCTCCGCGACCGAGGGCCAACCTTGGCAGCGCGGTTATGCGGGCATGGGCAGCCGCTTTCCGTTCGCGCTGCCCAACGCCGACAAGCCACAGGCCTACTACGAGGCGCTGATGCGCTCGCCGTTCGGCGACGAGGCGACGCTCGATTTCGCGCGCGCCGCGATCGAAGGTGAGAATCTGGGAAAGAATCCGGCGGGCGTGACCGACCTACTCGGGGTGAGCCTGTCTACGCACGACTTCGTCAACCACGGCTTCGGCCCGGAAAGCCGCGTCTCGCAGGACCACCTGCTGCGGGTGGATCGCGCGCTCGCGGGCTTCTTCGATTACCTCGACAAGCGCATCGGCCCGGACAAGGTGCTGATCGCGCTCACGGCGGACCATGGCTTCATGAACGCGCCCGAGTACAGCGCGGGGCTGGGCCTGGGCGGCGCGCGGCTGAACGCAGCCAGGCTGATGACCGACCTGAACGAGGCGCTGGCGGCGCGCTTCGCCGTCAGGAACCTCGCGCCGCGCTTTTCCTATCCGACCATCATCCTCGACCAGGCGGCGATCGCGAAAAATTTCCTCAACCGCGCGGATGTCGAAGCGGCGGCGCAGCGCTTCGTGCTCGACTTTCCGGGCATCGCGGAAGCGTACACGCGCACGCAACTGGAGAGCGGAGCGCTGCCGCGCCTGCCCCTGACGACGCTGGTCCTGCGCGCATGGCATCGCGAACTGAGCGGCGACCTGTACCTGGTCCAGCATCCCTACACGCTGTTCGGCGGTGTCCCGGTGACCCATGGCTCGCCTTACGGCTATGACACCAACGTGCCGCTGATGCTCTACGGCAAAAGCTGGATCAAGCCGGGCAAGTACCCGCGCGCGGCCGAGGTCGCCGACCTCGCGCCGACGCTGTCGTACCTGCTGGAGATCCGGCCGCCTACGGCGAGCGAAGGCAGGGTGCTGGAGGAGATCCTCCGCTAGCGCTACGCGTTTTCCAGCTCAAATGCCTTGTGCAATACGCGCACGGCCAGCTCGGCGTATTTCTCGTCCACCACCACCGAGATCTTGATCTCGGAAGTCGAGATCATCTGGATGTTGATGCCCTCCTCGGCGAGGGTGCGGAACATCTTCGCCGCGATGCCCGCGTGCGAGCGCATGCCCAGGCCCACGATCGAGACCTTGGCCATGTGATCGTCGCCGGTGACATCCTTGCAATGGATATGCGGCTTGACCTGGTCGTTCAGCATCCGCATCGCCCTGGGCATGTCGCCGCGGCCGAGCGTGAAGGAAAGGTCGGTGGTGCCGTCGTGGCTCACGTTCTGCACGATGACGTCGACGTTGATGTGCGCGTCGGCGATCGGCCCGAGGATCGCGTAGGCGATGCCCGGCTTGTCGGGCACCCCGTGAACCGTGATCTTGGCCTCGTCGCGCTGCATCGCAACGCCCGAGACGACTGCCTTTTCCATGGCCATGTGCGGATCGTCCTCGAAAGTGATGAGTGTGCCGGAATTCGCCTCCACCTCGACCGGGATCTTCGGGTCGGTGAGGCTCGAGAGCACGCGCGTCGGCATCCGGTACTTGCCCGCGAACTCGACCGAGCGGATCTGCAGCACCTTGGAGCCGGCGCTCGCCATTTCGATCATTTCCTCGAAGGTGATGGTGTGCAGGCGGCGCGCCTCGGGCACGATGCGAGGGTCGGTGGTGTACACCCCGTCGACGTCGGTGTAGATCTGGCATTCGTCGGCTCCGAGCGCCGCGGCGAGCGCCACCGCGGAGGTATCCGAGCCGCCGCGGCCGAGCGTGGTGATGTTGCCTTTGTCGTCGATCCCCTGGAATCCGGCGACCACCGCAACGCAGCCGTTCTCCAGGTCCTGGCGCAGGCGCACTTCCTCGATCGAAATGATGCGCGCCCGGGTATGCGCCGAATCGGTCAGCACCTTCACCTGCCAGCCGGTGTAGCTGCGTGCCTTGACGCCCAGCGCGAGCAGCGCCATCGCCAGGAGCCCGACGCTGACCTGCTCGCCGGTCGAGGCAACGACGTCCAGCTCGCGCGGATCGGGATGCTCCTGGATCCCGGCCGCGAGCGACAGCAGCCGGTTGGTCTCGCCCGACATCGCGGAAGGAACCACCACGATGCGGTGGCCGGCCGCCTGCCACTTGGCGACCCGCCAGGCCACGTTGCGGATGCGCTCGATCGTGCCGACCGAGGTGCCGCCGAATTTTTGGACGATGAGCGCCATGCCGCCGCAACGATGCGTGGGAAAGGGGCGTGATTTTACCGGATAGTGCTAGACTCCCGGCGCCGTGGCGACCCTACTCGAAGTCCGCGATCTGAAAACGACCTTCCAGACCGCCGCCGGCGTAGTGCGCGCCGTGGACGGCGTTTCCTGGGACGTCGAGGAGGGCGAGACCGTCGCCCTGGTCGGCGAATCGGGCTGCGGCAAGTCGGTCTCGGCGCTCAGCATCATGCGCCTGGTGGCGCCCCCGGCGGGCCGCATCGAGGGCGGCCGCATCCTGTTCAAGGGCCGCGACCTGCTCGCCCTCAGCGAACCCGAGATGAACGCGATCCGCGGCTGCGAGATCGCGATGGTGTTCCAGGAACCGATGACCTCGCTCAACCCGGTGCTGACGATCGGCCGCCAGCTGACCGAGGGCCTCGAGATCCACCTGAACATGAAGCCCGCGCAGGCGCAGGCGCGCGCCGTCGAGCTGCTCGGGCTGGTGGGCATCGCGGACCCGGAGCGGCGCCTCGCGCAGTACCCGCACCATTTCAGCGGCGGCATGCGCCAGCGCATGATGATTGCGATGGCGCTGGCCTGCAATCCGTCGCTGATCCTCGCCGACGAGCCGACCACCGCGCTCGACGTCACGATCCAGGCACAGATTCTCGAGCTGATGCAGAGCCTGTCCAAGCGCCTCGGCGTGGCGATGCTCATCATTACGCACAACCTGGGCGTGGTCGCGCGCTACGCCGACCGCGTGAACGTCATGTACGCGGGGCGGATCATCGAGCGCGCCACCGCCGCCGAGCTCTACGCCAATCCGCGCCACCCGTACACGCTTGGCCTGCTGCGCTCCGTGCCTCGACTGGACGAGCCGCGGCGCGCGCGCCTCGACCCGATCGAGGGCCAGCCGCCCGACCTGTCGCGCCTGCCGGCCGGCTGCGCCTTCGCGCCGCGCTGCAGCTTCCGCGTCGCGCGCTGCGAGGCGCAGGCACCGGCACTCGCGCAGGCCGGGCCCGGCGGCCATGTCGCCGCCTGCTGGGAGTCGGCGCGCCTCGTCACCAAGGCCGCGGCATGAGCGAGGCCTTGGCCGAGCGCTCCAACGGCGAAGCGCTGCTCGACGTCTCCGGGCTGGTCAAGCACTTCGCGGTCGGCGGCGGGCTGTTTGGCGCGCCCGCCGGCGTGGTGCGGGCGGTCGACGGGGTCGATTTCACCATCCGCCGCGGCGAGACGCTAGGCCTGGTGGGTGAGTCGGGCTGCGGCAAGACCACCACCGGGCGCTGCGTGCTCCAGCTCGAGCGGCCGACCCACGGCCGGATCGTTTTCGAGGGGACCGATATCACCGGGCTGTCGCAGCAGGATCTGCGCAAGGTGCGGCGCCGCATGCAGGTCATCTTCCAGGACCCCTACTCGTCGCTCAATCCGCGCATGACTGTCGGCGAGATCCTCGCCGAGCCGATCAAGGTTCACGGCATCATTGCCGACCCGGCGAAGCGCGAGCTCCGGGTTAGCGAACTGCTGGAGCAGGTCGGCCTGCTGCCGCAGCACGCGCGGCGCTATCCGCACCAGCTCTCCGGCGGCCAGCGGCAGCGCGTCGGCATCGCGCGCGCGCTGGCGATGGAGCCCTCGCTGATCGTCTGCGACGAGCCGGTCTCGGCGCTGGATGTCTCGATCCAGGCGCAGATCATCAACCTGCTGGAGGACCTGCAGTCGCGGCTGGGCCTCACCTACCTTTTCATCGCGCACGACCTGTCGGTGGTGCGCCACATCTCGGATCGCGTCGCGGTGATGTACCTCGGCAAGGTCGTCGAGCTGGCCGACCGCAACGCCCTGTACGAGGACCCGCTGCATCCGTACACACGCGCGCTGCTGTCGGCGGTTCCGATTCCGGACCCGAAGCTGGAAGCGACGCGGGAGCGCATGGTGCTGCGCGGCGAAGTGCCCAGCGCACTCAGTCCGCCCTCGGGCTGCGTGTTTCATCCGCGCTGTCCGATCGCCGTCGATCGCTGCAGTGCGGCAATTCCGCCGCTGCGCGAGATCAGGCCAAGCCACTGGGCAGCGTGCCATTTGGCTTGACCGCATCGCTTGACAGTTTCGCCTTGCGGAACTTAACTTTGCGGCCTGCCTCCAACGCGAGGCTGGATATTTGATTGTCGTGCCGTCCGATCATCTCTGGAGGGGGATCATGAGCAAAATACGCAGTCTGCTGGCGCTCGTCGCCATACTGGGACTCGCTGTCCCGATCGCATCGCAAGCACAGCAACCACGCAGCGGCGGCGAACTGGTGTTCCCGGTTCCGTCCGAGCCGCCATCCTATGACGGCCACCGCGAGGAAACTTTCGGGCTGATCCACCCGATCGCGCCGTTCTACAACACGATGCTGCGCGTCGATCCGAACGACCCGGGCGGCACCAAGCCGTTCGCGTCGCTCGCCGAGAGCTGGACCGTTTCGAGCGACGGCCTGACCTACACGTTCAAGATCCGCACCGGGGTCAAGTTCCACGACGGCAGCGAGATGACCTCGAAGGACGTGAAAGCGTCCTACGACAAGATCATCTTCCCCCCGCCTGGCGTCGGCTCGACCCGCAAGGGGCAGTACAGCGCCGTCGCGGCGGTCGAGGCGCCCAACGCGACGACCGTCGTGTTCAAGCTCAAGTATCCGTCCGGTTCGCTGCTCGCCGGCCTGTCCTCGCCGTACAACTTCATCTACAAGGCCGACATCCTCGCCAAGGATCCGAACTGGTACGAAAAGAACATCATGGGCACCGGCCCGTTCACGTTCGTCGAGCACGTCAAAGGCTCGCACGTGGTGGGCAAGAAGAACCCCAACTACTGGGACAAGGGCAAGCCGTATCTGGACGGCTTCCGCGCCATTTTCATGCGCGACTCCGCGGCGCAGGTGGCGGCGGTCCGCAGC
>MEQQ01000131.1:26615-35189 GCA_001770285.1 Betaproteobacteria bacterium RBG_16_66_20 | reverse complement strand
CATCCAGTTCCGCGGCTTCACGCCGAAAGACCGCGACAACCTCAAGGCGGCGCTGGGCGACAAGATCACGGTGCAGGAATCGGCCTGGGACTGCAATCTGCTGGTGGCCATCAACCACGAGAAAAAGCCGTTTGACGACAAGCGGGTGCGCCGTGCGCTGACGCTCGCACTCGACCGGCACGAAGCCTCGAAGGCGCTGTCGCAGATCGCAATCGTGAAATCCGTGGCGGGCGTGCAGGTCCCCGGAACGCCGTTCGCGACGCCGCCGGCGGAACTGAACAAGCTTGCCGGCTACGGGACCGACATCGAGAAATCGCGCGCCGAGGCGCGGCGGTTGCTCAAGGAGGCCGGGGTGCCCGACGGCTTCGCGTTCACGTTCACCAACCGCGGCATCCCGATGCCCTACGAGCCGCTCGGCGTGTGGCTGATCGACCAGTGGCGCAAGGTCGGCCTGAACGTCCAGCAGCAGGTGATCGAGCCGGCGGGCTACTACGGCGTCATCCGCAAGGGCGACGCGCAGGTGTTCATGGACTTTCAGTGCGGCTACATCGTCGAGCCCGACCTCGATATGTACAAGTTCCTTTCGACCGAGCGCAATCCGGCCAACTACGGCCGCTACAAGGACCCGGTGCTGGACGAGCTCTACGACAAGCAGAGCCGCGCCATCGACGTCGAGGAACGCAAGCGCCTGGTCCGCGAGTTCGAGAAGCGGGTGCTGGACGACGAGGCGCACTACCTGATGACGCTGCAATGGCACCGCATCATCCCGCACTCCTCGAAGCTGAAGGGCTGGCAGATCACGCCGAGCCACTACCTCAACAATACGCTGGATACGGTGTGGCTGACGCAGTAGCGGATCCGGCGCCGGCGGCGCATCGCGCGCCGCCGGCGGCGTGATCCGGCGATGGCGTTCTACATCTTCAAGCGGCTGCTCGCCGTGATCCCGACCATGCTCGGGGTCGCGGTGCTCATCTTTCTGCTGCTGCGCGTGGTACCGGGCGACGTGGTCGAGGCACGTTACCTGGGGCAAGGCAGCCAGTTCCAGTCCCAGGAGCTGATGGACATCGAGCGCAAGAAGCTCGGCCTCGACAAACCGCTGTGGAATCAGTTCACCTCCTGGATGGCGGGGCTTGCTCGCCTGGACTTCGGGCTGTCGATGTGGACCGGGTCGCCGATCACCGAGGAGATCAAGCTGCGCTTCGCGCTGTCGCTGCAACTCGCGATCATGGCGAGCACGATCGCGACGCTGCTCGCGATCCCGCTGGGCATCCTCGCCGCAGTCAAGCAGGACACCTGGGTGGACTATGCAGTGCGCGTATTTTCGATTTCGGGGCTGGCGATGCCCTCGTTCTGGCTCGGCATCCTGCTGATCCTGGGCATGCTGATCATCTTCAAGTGGATGCCGCCGATGGTATTCACGCCGCTCTGGGTGAATCCCTGGGAGAACCTCGCGCAGCTCATCTGGCCGGCGCTGGCGGTGGGCTACCGCTACTGCGCGGTCGGCACGCGCATGATGCGCTCTACGATGCTCGAGGTGCTGCGCGAAGACTACATCCGCACCGCGCGCGCCAAGGGGCTTTGGCAGAAGCTGATCCTGACCCGGCACGCGCTGAAGAACGCGATTCTTCCCGTGCTGACCGTCATCAGCCTCGAATTCGCGTTCCTGCTGGGGGGGCTGGTCGTGACCGAGCAGGTGTTCAATCTGAACGGGCTCGGCATGCTGTTCGTGGAGGCGATCTCGCACCGCGACTACACGCTCACGCAGGCGCTCGTGCTGCTTGTCGCCACCGCGTTTCTGATCGTCAACTTTGTGGTCGACATCGCCTACGCCTGGCTCGACCCGCGCATTCACTACCGCTGACCATGGCCGCCAACCCGCAGACCGTAGTGGATCTGGTCAGCACGGCAGCGCCGCGCAGCGGCTGGCTGGGCGCCATCCTCCGGTTCGTGCGCCAGCGGCCGCTGGGGGCGATCGGCGCCGCGATCATCGTCCTGATGGTGGCGATGGCGGCGACTGCGGATTTTCTGGCGCCTTTCGACCCGCTCGCGACCGATTACGGGGCGATGCTCGCAGCGCCCGGCGCGCATCACTGGCTCGGCACCGACGCCTTCGGGCGCGACGTGATGTCGCGCATGATCTACGGCTCGCGCACCGCCCTGATGGTCGGCCTGGGCGCCTCGTTCCTCGGCGCGGTCTTCGGATCGCTGATCGGCCTCGGGAGCGCCTACTTCGGCGGCCGGGTAGACCTGGTCGTGCAGCGTGTCATGGACGTCTTCTTCGCGTTCCCCGTGATCATCCTGGCGCTGGCGGTGGTGTCAATCCTCGGCACCGGCGTCGGCAATGTCATTCTCGCGATCGCCACGCCGATGGTGCCGCGCTGCGCGCGCGTGGTGCGCGCGAGCGCGCTCTCGGTGCGCGAGATGCCCTATGTGGATGCCGCGCGCGCCTCGGGTTTCGGGCACCCCCGCATTATCCTGCGTCACATGCTGCCGAACGTGACGGCGCCGATCCTCATCATGGCGACCGCCTTCCTTGGCGAAGCGATCCTGCTCGAGGCATCGCTGTCGTTTCTCGGGCTGGGCGTGAACGAGCCTACCGCCGCCTGGGGACTGATGTTGCGCGGCGCGGCGGTGGAGTTCGCCGAGACCGCCCCCTGGATGGCATTCTTCCCGGGGCTTGCGATCAGCCTGGCGGTGTTCGGCTTCAACCTGTTCGGCGACTCTCTGCGCGACGCGCTCGATCCGCGCCTGCGGACGCAGTGACAAGGGCCGCCCGCTATCAGCCCCGGTTTTCCAGTACCAGCAGGCCGGTCGCGGTGTTCGAAATCGGGATGTGATAGTTGGAGTGCACTTTGCCGACGCTCCCGGTCAGCGCGCCGCGCGCGACCAGCCAGTTCACCAGCTCCACGCCCTGCGCGCCCGCGAGCCGCACCAGGTCGAGCGTCGAGTAGCGCGCCAGCTCCTGCGGCTCGGCTACGATCTTGTCCATGCACATCAGGTCGAATTCCTTGTTGATGAACCCGGCGCGGGTACCGTCCAGCTGGTGCGACAGCCCGCCGGTGCCAATGACCACCACGCGCAGGTCCTCCGGGTAGGACGCGATCGCCCGGCCGATGGCCTGGCCGAACTTGAGGCAGCGCGCGGGCGTCGGCAGCGGGTGCTGCACGGTGTTCACGGATACCGGCACGACGCGTACCGGCCAGGGCTCGTCGCCGGGCCAGAACAGCTTCATCGGCAGCGTGAAGCCGTGGTCCACCAGCATCTCCTGGCAGGTCACCGGATCGAATTCCTCGGCCACCACCGACTCGATGATGTGCCACGACAGGTCCGGCTCGCCGCGGAACGGCGGCAGCGTCGGAATGCCCCAGCCTTCGTCGGCATTGCGGTACTCGGCGGCGGCGCCGATCGCGAAGGTCGGCATCTTGTCGAGGAAGAAATTGAGTCCGTGGTCGTTGTAGACCACCACGGCGACGTCGGGCTTCACTTTGCGCAGCCACTCGTGCGCTGCCGGAAAGCCCTTGAAGAACGGCTGCCAGTAGGGTTCGTTGCGCAGGTCCTGCGCGATCGCTTTGCCGATCAGCGGGATGTGCGAGGTGGTGAGGCCGCCCAGGATCTTCGCCATCGCCTACCTCGCCGCGTCCAGGAGTTTCTGCCTGAACTGCTCGACCGACATGCCGGTCTGCTGCGCGCCGATGTCCTGCACGTTAAGGCCGAAGATGCCGGCGAACTTCGCCAGGTAGTACACGTTGCCGCCGGCCGCGATCAGCTCGAGCACGTTGCGGTTGCGGATCGCGCTGCGCTGCGCCGGGCTCAGGCCGTACTTCGCGCAGTAGCTCTCTTCGTCGCGCTGGAATTCCTCGCGGTTGGCCGCGGAATTGAACGAGTAGCACATCTTGTTCAGCGCATAGCCCTTCTGCGCCTGCGCGCCGTCGAATATCGGTGTGCCGGGAATTCCGTAATCTCGCGCCTTGCCGGGCATGGGCCCCTCCTGCCGGCAGTCTGAATTGCGCGACCGGGCCTGCCTTGATCTAGCGCAAACGATGGCTGGCGGAGAGTGAGGGATTCGAACCCCCGAGCCCTTGCGGGCTAGCGGTTTTCAAGACCGCCGCATTCGACCGCTCTGCCAACTCTCCTTGAAAAACCCTTTGGCGCCCGCATTTTAGCGTGGCCTAGGATATGCAACCTTTGGTGGCTTTTATAGTCTTATACTAGTTGGATCAACAGGAGGTTACGGATGCAACCCGAACTGCAAACTGCGAACACCGGCTACGGCAGCGTAGCCATCGCGCCGGATTCCCAGAAGGTCCTGCGCAACACTTACCTGCTGCTCGCGCTGACCATGGTCCCGACCATCGCCGGCGCCTGGCTCGGGATGGCCACGGCTTCGATCGTCACCGGGAGCCCGATTCTCAGCTTCTTCCTGATGCTCGGCGCGGTCATCGGCCTGCAGTTCGGCATCGTCCGCTTCCGCAACAGCGTGATCGGCATCGGCCTGCTGCTCCTGATGACGGGGCTGCTGGGCTGGTTCCTGGGCCCTTTGCTCAACTACGCGCTGACGATGAAGAACGGCATGCAGCTGGTCGGCTACGCCGCGGCGGGCACGGGCGTGATCTTCTTCACCATGGGGGCGATCGCGACCGTGACCAAGCGCGACTTCAGCTTCATGGGCAAGTTCCTGTTCGTCGGCATGATCGCGGTGCTGCTCGCGGCCATCGCCAACATGTTCCTGCAGATCCCGGTACTCGGGCTGGTGGTCTCGACCGTGGTGCTGGTGGTCTTCTCGCTCTACCTGCTGCACGACCTGTCGCGCATCGTGACCGGCGGCGAGACCAACTACGTCCTCGCCACCACCGGCGTGTACATCAGCCTGCTCAACGTCTTCACCAGCCTGCTGCACATCCTCATGGCCCTGACGGGCGAGCGCGACTGACGCGCGGAGCGAGGACCGATAAAAGGCGCCTCCGGGCGCCTTTTTTTGGGCAGCTATAATGGATCCTGTTGACGGGGAAACACGATGGCTGAACTGAGAATCTCGAGCACGGCAGCGCGCCGCATCGCCCGCATCGCGGCGCGTGTCAAGCGCCCGCAGCAGCGCGTACTGGAAGATGCGCTCAAGGCCGGCCTCGAATACGAAGAATGGTTCCTGGCCGCCGTGGCGAAAGGTCTGGCCGACCTCGACGCCGGCCGGACCGTCTCCCATCAGCAGGTCGTGAAGAACCTGGCGCGCCGGAAAGCCGCGCTTGCGCGCACGCTCAAGAAAGCGGCTTGAGTGGTCCGCGCAGGCGGACCGCGACCTGTTCGACGCCTGGCTCTACATCGCCACTGATTCGTTCCCCGCCGCCGAAGAGCCGCACCGCCCAGTAGTACAGCTTGCGCGGCGCGTCGCTCTGCAAACCGCTGTTCGGTGGTTCGTACTGCGTTCTCTCCAGGGGCCGCAAACGGCCGATACCGGACATTCGCCAACTGGTCACTGGATGACGTGATCGGCTCGCACCAGCAGCGAGCGCGGAATCGTGATACCGAGCGCCGTGGCGGTTTTCAGATTGACCACCAATTCGAACTTGGTGGGCTGCTCGACGGGCAAATCGGCCGGCTTGGCGCCACGAACCAAATTGCCAACGTAGGAGGCAGCGCCGCGATAAGCGGTCCTCAGACTTTCTCCATAGCTCATCAGCCCACCATCGTCCACGAATTCTCTCGCTCCATAGAAGGCGGGCAGGCGGTGATTGGCCGCCAGTTCTACAATCCGCGTCCGCCGAGAAAGAAACATCGGTTCGTCTGGCAGGACAAAGAGCGCGTTCGCCTTTTCGCGCAGCGCCATGTCAAATGCCACAGACAGGCCTGCGGCATAGGTAACTTCGATCTTCACCAGTTTCAGTTTCAGCGCCTGAGCGATCGGGGCGAGTTGTCGCCACATGCGAGGGTGAACGTCACTTCTCTCTTGCGTGAACACGGCTACGGTTGCCGGATTTGGCAGGACCCCGGAGAACAGCTCCATCATCTTGGGCAGGATGTCCTCGGCCTGGCTGGAGAGCCCGGTGATATTGGCGCCCGGCCTGGCGAGGCTGGCGATCAACCGCTGCCCGACAGGGTCGGCGACAGCCGCCATGACAATCGGCGTCGAGGCGCTCGCTTGCCTCGCGGCCCGGGTGGAGGGCGTACATGTCGTAACCACGGCGTCAAGCTTCATCTCCGCAAGCTCGCGCGCATATTCGGGCACTCGCTCATTGCGGCCGTCGGCATAGCGGCGCTCGACGACCAGGTTCCTTCCCTCGACAAAGCCCTGGTCACGCAGGCCATCAAGCAGCGCCTGTTCAAGATGGCCGCGTTGTGCAATGCTGCCGCCGACCAAGATGCCGATATGCGCCGTCTTGCCTTTTGCCTGCTGAGCCTCCGCCGCGAGCGGTTCGCCCGCGGCCGCGAGGGCGAGAAGTGCAAGTATCGTGTCACGCCTGTTCATTCGGTCCCTCTCAGGTCTTCACTCAACGGTGTGCATGTTCACGGCATCTCCCGGGCCCGAATTCTAATCCCGCTCAAATAGGGCGATGGATTCGACGTGCGCGGTGTGGGGGAACATGTTGACGATGCCGGCGGCGGAGAGCTGGAAACCCTTGTGGTGGACGAGGATGTCGGCGTCGCGCGCGAGGGTCGCGGGGTCGCAGGAGACGTAGACGATGCGGCGCGGCCAGTCGTCGGGCAGGGAGTTCACGAGGCCGATTGCGCCTTCGCGCGGCGGATCGAGCAGGAATTTGTCGAAGCGGCCGAAGTGGCCGAGGTTCGGCTTGAAAAGTTCGGCGACTTCGAACTGGGCGACGAGCCTGTTCGCGGCGGCGTTCTGGCGCGCGCGCTCGACCAGCAGCGCGCTGCCCTCGAAGCCGATCACCTGCGCGCCGCGCGTCGCAAGCGGCAGGGAGAAGTTGCCGATGCCGCAGAAAAGGTCGGCGACGCGCTCGCCCGGCTGCGGGTCGAGCAGGCGCACTGCGCGCGATACCAGCAGGCGGTTGACGGCCGGGTTCACCTGCGTGAAGTCGGCGGGCTGGAACGCGATCCGTACGCCGAACTCCGGCAGGTCGTAGTAGAGGTCGTCGTGCCTCTCGGGATGGAACGGCTTGGCGCTGTCGGGGCCCTGCGGCTGGAGCCAGACCCGCACGCCGGTCGAATCGGCGAATTCCCGCAGCAGCGCCTGGTCACCCTCGGAGAGCGGCAGCAGGTGACGGAACAGCAGCACCGTCGCGGCCTCTCCGGCCGCAATCTCGATCTGCGGCACCCGGTCCCGAATCGAGAGTTTGCCGATCAGGTCCCTCAGAGGAACGATCAGGGCGGAAATTCCCGGCGGCAGGACCTCGCAACTCCGGATGTCGGCAACATAGGTGGACCGGCGCTCGCGGAACCCGACCAGCGCGCCGCCCTTGCCCTCCACGTAGCGCACCGACAGCCGCGCGCGGTGCCGGTAGCCCCACTCCTGGCCGTAGATCGGCGGCAGGATCGCGCCGGCCCGGACCTTGCCGATGCGCGCGAGATTGTCCTCGAGCCAGCGCTGCTTCGAGGCCACCTGGGTGCGCGCATCGACATGCTGGGTGGCGCAGCCGCCGCAGACGCCGAAGTACGCGCAGCGCGGCTCGCGCCGGCCGGAGGATGCCCGCAGCACCGAGGTCGCGCGCGCGAGGTCGAACTTGGACCTCGATTCGAGGAGCCGCGCCTCGACCAGCTCGCCGGCGAGCGCGCCCTCGACGAACACGACCTTGCCCGCGTTGCGCGCGACGCCGCGGCCCGCGGCATCGAGCGCGTCGACCTCAAGCTTCATTCCAGAGCTGCAGGAATTCGCGCCAGTGCGGCTTGTCCAGGCGCGCCAGATAGTCTTTCAGCAGCTTGATTTCCTTGTTGTAGGCATCCTGCGTGAAAATTCCCCGCAGCAACTGGTAGCGCAGGTACAGAAGGTAGGTGTTCGCGGTGTCGGCTTCGCAGTAGTCGCGGATTTTCGCGATCTCGCCCGCGAGCCAGGTTTCCCATACCCTGGCGCCGCCGATCCCGATCTTGCCCGGGAAGCCCGCCAGCTGCGCGACCTCGTCGAGCGGCGCGTTGTTGCGCGGCTGGTACATCGCGAGCACGTCCATCAGGTCCAGGTGCCGCGAGTGGTAGCGCGAGACGTAGTTGTTGTAGCGGAAGTCGCGGTTGTCGTCGCCGGTCTCCCAGAACGCCGACGCGGAGACCTTGTGGATCAGGCTGCGGTAGTTCAGCACCGGCAGGTCGAAGCCGCCGCCGTTCCAGGACACCAGCTGCGGCACGAGTTTCTCCACGCCGTCGAAGAATTTGCGCAGGATTTCCGGCTCGCCGCGCTCGGGCTCGCTGATCGAGAACACCTGGATCCCCTCGTCGTTGCGCAGCACGCAGGAAACGACGACCACCCGGTGCAGGGGCGGCGGCAGGAAGTCGCTGCCGGTCTTGGTGCGGCGGATCTGGAACGCGACCTCCGCGACCTCGTGGTCCGGCAGGTCGGCGGGCAGGTCGTGCAGCCGCCGGATTCCGGCGACATCGGGGATGGTTTCTATGTCGAATGCAAGAACCGGCGTCATC
>MEQQ01000131.1:17977-26599 GCA_001770285.1 Betaproteobacteria bacterium RBG_16_66_20 | reverse complement strand
CGGTCGAGAGGTAGCGGTCGCCGCGGTCGCAAATGATGGTGACGATGACCGCGTTCTTCAGGTCTTGCGCAATGCGCAGCGCGACCGCGGTGGCGCCGCCGGAGGAAATGCCGGCGAAGATGCCCTCTTCGCGCGCCAGGCGCCGCGCCATCTCCTCGGCATCGGCCTGGCTGACGTACTCGATCCGGTCGACGCGCGATCTTTCGTAGATCTTCGGCAGGTAGGCCTCGGGCCACTTGCGGATGCCGGGAATCTGCGAGCCCTCCTCGGGCTGGCAGCCGACGATCTGGATCGCCGGGTTCTTCTCCTTGAAGAAGCGCGCGCAGCCCATGATGGTGCCGGTGGTGCCCATCGAGGAGACGAAATGCGTGATCCTGCCCCCGGTGTCGCGCCAGATCTCGGGCCCGGTGCCCTGGTAGTGCGCGAGCGGGTTGTCGGGGTTGGCGAACTGGTCGAGCATGATGCCCTTGTTTTCCCGCACCATCTTTTCGGCCAGGTCGCGCGCCGCTTCCATGCCGCCCTTCTGCGGGGTGAGGATGATCTCGGCGCCGAACGCGCGCATCGACTGCCGGCGCTCGATCGAGAGGTGCTCGGGCATGATCAGCACCATCCGGTAGCCCCGGATCGCCGCCGCCATCGCGAGCGCGATGCCGGTGTTGCCGGAAGTGGGCTCGATCAGCGTGTCGCCCGGCCGGATCTCGCCGCGCGACTCGGCGCCCCGGATCATCCAGATCGCCGGGCGGTCCTTCACCGAGCCGGCGGGATTGTTGCCTTCCAGCTTGGCGAGGATGCTGTTGTTCGATTTCCGGTTGTCCTCGCCGGGCAGGCGCTGCAGGCGCGCGAGCGGCGTATCGCCGATGAAATCCTCGACGGTCTTGTTCATCTTTTCAGAGGCTGCCCTTCAGCAGCTCGCGCACATAGTCGGCGACGCCCTGCGCCACCGGCCTGAACGCGCCCTCGTAGCCGGCCTCGCGCAGGCGGGCGAGGTCGGCCTGGGTGTAGCTCTGGTATTTGCCGACCAGCGCCTGGGGAAAGGGAATGTATTCGATCATTCCTTTTTGCGCCAGTTCCTCTATGGACAAGGCAGAACCATTCACCGCGTTGATGACCGCAGCCGCAATCTCGTTGAAAGTCTGCGCCCGCCCGGTGCCGCAGTTATAGATGCCCGAGATGTCCCGGTTCTCCAGCAGCCAGAGATTCACGCTCACCACGTCGTCCACATGCACGAAATCGCGCCGCTGCTCGCCGTCACCGTAGCCGTCCGAACCGACGAACAGCTTTACCCGCCCCTCGGCGCGGAACTGGTCGAAGGCGTGCAAGGCGACCGAAGCCATGCGCCCCTTGTGCGCCTCGTTCGGCCCGTAGACGTTGAAGTAGCGCAGGCCCGCCACCTGCGCGCGAGCCCCCGCCAGCCGCTTCCTCACGTACTGGTCGAACAGGAACTTGGAGTAGGCGTAGACGTTCAGCGGGTCCTCGTTCTGGCGCGTCTCGCCGAACTCGCGCCCCGGCCCGTACACCGCAGCCGAGGAGGCGTAGATCAGCGGCACCTCCTCGTCCTGGCACCAGTCGAACAGCGCCTTCGAGTAGGCGTAGTTGTTCTCCATCACGTAGCGGCCGTCGCTCTCCATGGTGTCGGAGCACGCACCCTGGTGCAGCACCGCCTCGATGCTGCCGTCGAGCCGGCCGGATTCGAGCTGCGCCAGGAATTCCCGCTTGTCCAGGTAATCGTCGATTTCCACCCCGGCGAGGTTCGGCACCTTGGCGCCGTTCTGCAGATTGTCCACGGCGAGGATCTCGCTCATCCCCGCGTGGTTCAACGCGGCGACCAGCCTTGAACCGATGAAGCCGGCAGCGCCGGTGACGACGGTGAGCATCATTTACCTGAACAATTCCGCTTTGCCGACCGCGGCGGTGCCGAATTTCATGACCTTGATGCCGGCGGCGCGGTTGGCGATGCGCACCGCCTGCTCAATGCCGACGCCCGATGCCAGCATGGTCGCGAGCGCCGCGATCACGGTATCGCCGGCGCCGCTCACATCGTACACCTCGCGCTTCTCGGCCTTGACGTGGAACACGCGTCCCTGCCGGTACAGGCTCATGCCCTCCTCGCCGCGCGTCACGAGCAGCGCCTCGAGCCCGAGCTGCCGGCGCAGCTTCTGCGCCCGCCTCTCCAGGTCGGACTCGGATTTCCAGTCGCCCACGATCCGGCGCAGCTCGGCGCGGTTCGGCGTCATCACGTGCGCGCCCCGGTAGCGCGAATAGTTGTCGCCCTTGGGATCGACCAGCACTTTTTTCCCCGCCGCGCGCGCACGCCCGATCATGCGCACGATGTGCGCCAGGCCGCCCTTGCCGTAGTCCGAAAGGATCACCGCATTGCACGCGGGGAGCGCGGCCTCGAAATCGGCCAGCTTCGAGGCGAGGACTTCGCGCGAAGGACTGGTCTCGAAGTCGATCCGCAGCAGCTGGTGCTGCCTGCCGCCGATCACGCGCAGCTTCTGCGTGGTCCGGATCGACTTGTCGCGGTGAAAATTGACGCCGACGCCGTCTTGTTCGAGGATTTTCTGCAGCGTCACGCCTTCGCCGTCGTCGCCCACCACCGAAACGAGCCTGGTCTTCGCGCCGAGCGCCGCGCAGTTGCGCGCCACGTTGGCGGCGCCCCCGGCGCTCGCGCGTTCGGCCCTGAACAGCACCACCGGCACCGGCGCCTCGGGCGAAATGCGCAAGGCATCGCCGAACCAGTAGCGGTCGAGCATGACGTCGCCGACCACCAGGATGCGTGCCTGCTTCGTGTTCGGGGCTTTCATGTCCGCCTTATTGCTTCCTTCCGACGGGAAAATACTCGAAGCCGAGCGCGCGCACCATCGCCGGATCGTACAGGTTCCTGCCGTCGAATATCGCCGCGGTCTTGAGCAGGGATTTCATCGCGGCGAAATCGGGGGCGCGGAACTCGGCCCACTCGGTGACGATGGCGAGGGCGTCGCTGCCGTGAAGGGTTTGCCTGGCGGAATTCATGATTTCGATGTTGCCGTTGCCGGCAAAGATCCTTCTTGCCTGATCCCCCGCAACCGGATCGTAGGCGCGGACCTGCGCCCCGGCCGCAATCAGATCGGCAATCAAGGTCAGGCTCGGGGCCGCGCGCATGTCGTCGGTATTGGGCTTGAAGGCGAGGCCCCAGACAGCGAAGCGTCTGTTTTTCAAGTCGTTATCAAACCTCGCCTTTATCTTGCCGGCGAGAACGTGCTTCTGCGCCTCGTTCGCCTGCTCCACCGCTGCCATCAGGCGCAGCGGCCGCCCGGCCTCCTCGGCGATGCGCTGCAGCGCCTTCACGTCCTTGGGAAAGCAGGAACCGCCGAAGCCGGCCCCGGCGTAGAGGAAATGGGTGCCGATGCGGGGATCGGTACCGATGGCGCGGCGCACCTCCTCGATGTCCGCGCCCAGCGCCTCGGCGAGGTTGGCGAGCTCGTTCATGAACGAGATGCGCGTCGCGAGCATGGCATTGGCGGCGTACTTTGCGAGCTCGGCCGAGCGCACGCTCATCAGAATCAGCCGCTCGTGGTTGCGCTGGAACGGCGCGTACAGCTCGCGCAGCAGCGCGGTCGCGCGCTCATCGTCGGCGCCGATGACGATCCGGTCCGGGCGCATGAAATCCTCGACCGCCGCGCCTTCCTTCAGGAATTCCGGGTTGGAGACGACGCTGAAGGGGATCTGTTTGCCTCTCTTTCCAAGTTCTTTTTCTATTTCGGCTTTTACCTTATCCGCAGTCCCTACCGGAACAGTAGATTTGTTGACGACGACCCGGTATTCGTCCATGTGACGCCCGATCGCGCGCGCCGCCTCCAGTACGTGCTGCAGGTCGGCCGATCCATCTTCGCCGGGCGGCGTGCCGACCGCGATCAGCTGCAGCACGCCGTGCGCGACGCCGGCGGCCACGTCGGTCGAGAAATCGAGGCGCCCGGCGTCGCGGTTGCGCTTCACCACCGGCTCCAGCCCCGGCTCGTAGATCGGAATGTGGCCGTCGTTCAGCAGCCGCACCTTGGCCGCGTCCACGTCGAGGCAAAGCACCTTGTTGCCCATGTCCGCAAGGCAGGCGCCGGTCACGAGGCCCACGTATCCAGTGCCGACCACGGTGATTTTCATGGCGCGAGGTCGAACTCTTCGCTGCGCCGCGGCGGGTAGGTCTCCCAGCCGCCGCAGGCCGGACACAGCCAGTGGAACTGGCGCGCCTTGAAGCCGCAGTTCTCGCAGCGGTAGCGCGCCAGGCGCCGCGTATGGCTGTGCACCAGATTGCGCACCAGTTCGAGGTCCCGCCGGCGCTCGGGATTCGCCGCGCCCACGATCTGCGCTTCCAGCAGCCGGTCCAGGCCGAGCAGCGTCGGATTGCGCCGCAATTCATCCCGCACCAGCTTGTAGGCGGCTTCCGCCCCCTTCGACTCGAGCGTGGACTGGAACACCGCGTCCAGCAGGTCGAGCGACGGATAGCGCTCGAGGTACCCGCTGAGCAGTGTCAGGCCCTCCTCCAGCCTGCCCGCGCCACGCTGCGCCTCGAGCAGGCGCTGCGCCACCAGCGCGAGGTAGGCCGGATTCTGCGACTCGATGCGCATCCAGTGTTCGGTCGCGCGATCCGGATTGCCGGACGCCTTGTCGAGGTCCCCCAGCTGGAGACTGGCGCGAACGCACTTGCGGTTCGCCTCCAGCGCCGCCTCGAGGTGCGCGCGCGCGGCGTCGGGCCGCGAATGCGTCGCCTCGGTCGCGGCCAGTTCGCACAGGAAATGCGAGATCTGCCGCGCGCGCGATTCGCCGGTTTCCGCTTCGAGCCGCCGGGCCATCGCCACGGCCTTGTCCCAGTCCTTTTCCTGCTGGAAGATTTCGAGCAGGAAACGGCGCGCCTCGCCCGCGTGCGCGCCGGCGCCCCCCGCAGGCGGGGGACCTTCCGCCAGGCGCTGGAAGACCTCTTCGGCCCGGTCGAGGATGCCCGCCTTGAGGTAGTCCTGGCCGAGTTCGAACAGCGCCGCCGCGCGCTGCTCGGCGGCGAGGTCGGCGCGCTCCAGCAGATGCTGGTGCATGCGGATCGCGCGGTCGTACTCGCCGCGCCGCCGGAACAGGCTCCCCAGCGCGAAGTGCAGTTCGACCGTTTCCGGGTCCACCTTGACCACCTCGATGAACGCCTCGATCGCCTTGTCCGGCTGCTCGTTGAGGAGGAAATTGAGCCCCTTGAAGTAGGAGGTCGGCAGCGCGCGCGAGTCCCGCACCAGGTGTTTGATGTCGACGCGCGCGGCGAGCCACCCGAGGCCGAAGAAGATCGGGAAGCCGAGCAGCCACCAGTACTCGAACTCCATCAGCCTTCCGCCGCCGGTGGTTGAGACGCGACGGGCGCATCGGATTGCGCCCTCGAAGACGCGCTGCGCTGCAAGCGCGCGATTTCCCTTCGCTGCGCAAGATAGGTACCGAACATCGCGGCCAGACCCAGCACCGTGCCGGCGGCAAAGAACGCGAGCAGCAGCGCCACCAGCGGCGCCTGCCAGGCGAGGTTGAAGTAGAAGCGCAGCGTGACGGGATCGGTGTTCTTGGCGGCGAACGCGAGCAGGACCACGAACAAGGCGAGCCGGATCGCCCAGGTCAGGAAGCGCATGTCAGGGCCGCGGCAGGAACCGGAGCGGGGAGCGGAGACGAAACCGAGAACGAAACCGCGCCCGCCCCGCGACCCCGGTTACTGGGCCGCCTGCCGGGAGCGCGACGGCATCACCAGCGTCGCGTCCGGATCAAGCGCGTCGACGCGCTCGCGCAATTCCTTGCCGGCCTTGAAATGCGGCACGTATTTCTCCGGCACGTGCACCTTCTCGCCGGACTTCGGATTGCGGCCGACGCGCGGCGGCCGGTAATTCAGGCCGAAGCTGCCGAAGCCGCGGATCTCGATGCGATGCCCGTTCAGCAGCGAATGGGTCATCGCGTCCAGAATCATCTTTACGGCGTACTCGGCGTCCTTCGCCACCAGCTGCGGATAGCGCTGCGCAAGTCGCGCGATCAGTTCCGACTTCGTCATGGCGACCCCTTCCACGTCTCGTCAGGACGGCCCGGTTATTGCTCAGGATTGGAATTCGTCTTGTCCAGCTTCGCCCGCAGCAGCGCGCCGAGATTGGTGCTGCCGGCCGCGCTGGCCGCGTTCTCGGTCCGCATCTGCTTCATCGCGTCGGTCTCCTCGGCCAGGTCCTTCGCCTTCACCGAAAGGTTGATCGAGCGGTTCTTGCGGTCGACGTTGGTGATCATCGCGCTCACCGTGTCGCCCTCCTTGAGCACGGTGCGCAGGTCCTCGATGCGGTCGCGCGAGAACTCCGAGGCCCGCAGGTAGCCCTCGGTATCGGGCGTGATCGAGATCACCGCCCCCTTGGCGTCCACCGACTTCACCGTTCCCTGCACCACCGTGTTCTTCTCGTGGCCGGCGATGAAGTTGGTGAACGGGTCGCCCTCGAGCTGCTTGATGCCGAGCGAAATGCGCTCGCGCTCGACGTCGATCGACAGCACCGTGGCCTCGACCTCGTCGCCCTTCTTGAAGTTCTTGACCGCTTCCTCGCCGGCCAGGCTCCAGGACAGGTCCGAGAGGTGCACCAGGCCGTCGATGCCGCCCGCGAGGCCGACGAAAACGCCGAAATCGGTGATCGACTTGATCTGGCCCTTGACGCGGTCGCCCTTCTTGAATTCGCGCGCGAAATCCTCCCAGGGATTGGGCAGGCACTGCTTCATGCCGAGCGAAATGCGGCGGCGCTCCTCGTCGATCTCGAGGATCATCACCTCGACTTCGTCCCCGACCTGCACCACTTTGGACGGATGCACGTTCTTGTTGGTCCAGTCCATCTCGGACACGTGCACCAGGCCCTCGATGCCGGCCTCGACTTCGACGAACGCGCCGTAGTCCGTAAGATTCGTGACCTTGCCGAACAGGCGCGTTCCTTGGGGATATCTCCTGCTTATGCCGACCCAGGGATCCTCGCCCAGCTGCTTGAGGCCCAGCGATACCCGGTTCTTCTCGGCGTCGAATTTGAGCACCTTGGCGGTGACCTCGTCGCCCACGTTCACCACCTCGGTGGGATGCTTGACGCGCCGCCAGGCGAGGTCGGTGATGTGCAGCAGGCCGTCGATGCCGCCCAGGTCCACGAACGCGCCGTAGTCGGTGATGTTCTTGACGATGCCCTTCACCACTGCGCCTTCGGAAAGCGTCGACAGCAGCTGTTCGCGCTCGGCGCCGGCGGTCTCCTCGAGCACCGCGCGGCGGGACACGACCACGTTGTTCCTCTTGCGGTCGAGCTTGATGACCTTGAACAGCATGGTCTTGCCCTCGTAGGGCGTGGTGTCCTTGACCGGGCGCAGGTCGACCAGCGAGCCGGGCAGGAAGGCGCGGATGCTCTTCGCCATGACGGTGAGGCCGCCTTTCACCTTGCCGGTGATGACGCCCTCGATCTTCTCTCCGGTCTCGAGCGCTTTCTCCAGGTCCATCCATGCCGCCAGGCGCTTGGCCTTTTCGCGCGACAGGCGCGTCTCGCCAAAGCCGTCCTCGAGCGCCTCGATCGATACGCTGACAAAATCGCCGGGCTTGACGTTGATCGCGCCGCCGTCGTCGCGGAACTCCTCGAGCGGGATCACGCTTTCGGACTTGAGCCCGGCGTTGACCACGACGAAGTTCTGATCCATGCGCACGACTTCTGCGGTGATCACTTCGCCGATGCGCATTTCCTGGCGCGTCAGGCTTTCTTCGAACAGGGCTGCGAACGACTCGGGAGCGGGAGCGGACTTGGAAACGGGTTGCGAAACTGCAGGAGAAACGCTGGCCATTGAGTGAGTGAAAAAACCTTCATTTCCGCGGGCTTGCGGTCAGCTCGCGGGCTGGGTTGCAAAATGGGACCGCCGGCAGAACCCTGTCAGGCGGACCCCCTCGTTTTCTACTTTCCTGTCCTTTGCCCGTATTCCTTCAGTATCCGCTCGACAACTTCATCGATCGTCATACCAGAGGAGTCGAGAGACACCGCGTCGGCTGCCGGCTTGAGCGGCGCCACCTCACGGATGGCGTCTCGCTTGTCCCGCTCCTCTAGATCACGGGAAAGGGCCGCGAGATTAGCATGGTTTCCCTTGTCTATCAACTGCTTATACCTGCGCTGGGCGCGGGTCTGCACGTCCGCGGTCAGGAACACTTTCAGGACCGCGTCCGGGAACACCACCGTGCCCATGTCGCGGCCGTCGGCCACCAGGCCCGGCGGCGCGCGAAAGCCTCGTTGGCGTTCGAGCAGCGCGCTTCGCACCGCTGGAATCCTGGCGATCTCGGATGCGCGGTTGCCAATGTCCTCCCGCCGCACGTCATCCGTAACATCTTGTCCTGAAAGGATTATTCGCCCATTCAAGAAAGCCACATCCATGCGCGCCGCAGCAACTTCGGGGGCTTCCCCGCCTGCCAGCGCGACCAGCCGGTAGAGCGCCCCGCTTTCCAGGTAATGGAATCCGAGCGCGGCGGCGACCCGGCTCGCGACCGTGCCCTTGCCGGAGGCCGAGGGACCATCAATCGCGATAACCGGGACTTGAGTGTTATCCAGCGTTGGCCACCTTCAGGCCCGGGTCCCTGGAGATGAGATTGAAATT
>MEQQ01000131.1:9737-17901 GCA_001770285.1 Betaproteobacteria bacterium RBG_16_66_20 | reverse complement strand
GCACCAGAATCAGATACGATCTGATATCATGCTTCCATGAAAACCCTGAGCGTCACCGAAGTTGCCCGGAATTTCAGCGCCGTGCTCGACGACGTCGAGCGCGAGCAGGAGGAAGTCGTGCTGGTGCGCAATCGCAGGCAGATCGCGCGCCTGATCCCGGAACCGCCGGCACAGACTGCCATTGAAGTCCTCGGTGACCTGTACCGCACGCTCGACGACGGCACCGCCGACGCGCTCGCGGCGGCCATTGGCAGTGCGAAGAAGGGCAGGCGCGGTACGCTCGAAGAACTGCGCAATCCGTGGGCTTCCTGATCGATACGAATATCTGGATTGCCATCGAGCGGGGCCGCTTGAGCGCCGCCGACATTCACGCTATCACCCGCCAGGCGCCGATCTACCTGTCGCCGGTTAACCTCGCGGAGATCCGCTTCGGCATCGAACTGATGGCCGATGCAAAGCAGAAGAACAAGGCGATGGCGATGCTGCGCCGGATGCGACGCAAGCCTCTGCTGCGAATCGGCGCGGAAACCGCTGAGGTGTTCGGCGCGCTCGCCGCCCGATTGGCAAAGTCCGGCCGCGGTCCCGACTTCCGCATCCAGGACCTCTGGCTCGCCGCGCAGGCGATTGAGCGCAAGTTCACGCTGCTGACGGCAAACGCCAGGGATTTCAGGGATGTGCCGGGATTGAAATTTCTGGCAGTGGACGGCGTCTAATCGGAGTATTCCGCGCGACGGGATAACGTGTCATCAAATACCGCGCCAAACGGGTGACCGAATGACGACGCGCCGCACCAGCGCCCAGCCCGCTACTCGCATCTATCGCGTCGCAACTCTGACGGCCACCCCGGGGCGGGACACACTTTTTTTGCCGCCATGGAGCGCCGTTTCAGGGAACTGGGCTACGTAGAAGGAAAGAACTTCGCGCCCGGGATCGTGATGCCGCCGTCGGTGCTGCTGCGCGCCGATCGGATGATCGAGTAGGCGTTTAGCGCGCGATCGATGCCAACACCGAGAAGTATTCCGGAAAGGTCTTGGCCACGCATTCCGGGTCGTTGATCGTCACCGGCACGCCGCCCAGCGCCGCGAGCGAGAAGCACATCGCCATGCGGTGGTCGTCGTAGGTGTCGATGCTGGCATCGGGCGTCAGCGCCTGCGGTGGCGTGATCTTCAGGAAATCGGGACCCTCGACGACGGTCGCGCCCAGTTTTCGCAATTCCTTCGCCATCGCGGTGATGCGGTCGGTCTCCTTGACGTGCCAGCTGCCGATGTTGCGGATCGTGCTCTGGCCATCGGCGAACAACGCCATCATCGCCGCGGTCATCGCCGCGTCCGGAATGTGGTTCAGGTCCATGTCGATGGCTTTGAGCTTTCCGCCTTTGCCCTTTACTTCAATTGCATTCTCGAGAAAAGCAACGTCGGCGCCCATTCGCTCCAGCACTTCGACAAAGCGCACGTCGCCCTGGATGCTGTCGCGCCCGACGCCGATGACCCGCACCGGCCCGCCCGCGATCGCGCCGGCGGCGAGGAAATAGGAGGCGGCAGACGCGTCGCCCTCGACCTGGATCTCCCCCGGCGAGAGGTAGGCATACCCGGGCACCTCGAACGAGCGCCAGCCGTTGCGCTGCACCTCGAGCCCGAACCGGCGCATCAGGTTGAGCGTGATCTCGACGTAGGGCTGCGAGATCAGGTCACCGTCGATCACGATCACGCCGCCGCCCGCCAGCGGCAGCGCCATCAGCAGCGCGCTCAAGTATTGCGAGGACACGTCGCCGCGCACGTGCACCGGCGCGCTCGCCTTGGCGAGCGAAGGCACGATCGCGAGCGGCGGATACCCCTGGTTGGCCAGATAGTCGATCTTCGCGCCCATCGCGCGCAGCGCGTCCACCAGGCCGCCGATCGGCCGCTCGTGCATGCGCGGCACGCCCATCAGCCGGTAGCGGCCGCCCGACAGGGCGAGCACCGCGGTCAGCGGCCGGAACGCGGTGCCCGCGTTGCCGAGGAACAAGTCCTTTTTCTTCTTTGGAATGCCGCCCTTGCCGGTCACCACGATCTGGGCGAAGTCGCGGCTGTCGATCCCGATTCCGAGCTTCTGCAAAGCAGCGAGCATCACGCGCGTGTCATCGGCATCCAGCAGGCCCCTGACCCGGGTCTGGCCGCGGCACAGCGCGGCCAGCAGCAGCACCCGGTTGGAGATGCTTTTCGAGCCGGGCAGCCGGACCGTGCCGGCGACGCGGCTGACCGGCGCCAGCCGCAGTGATTTCACGGCGGGACCTTCATTCGTATTCGCCGCTCAGCCAGCGCTCGCGTGCCGCGCGCGCCTCGGCGAAAAGTTTCTCCAGCGATGCGGCGTCCCGGGTTTCCAGGAGTTTTCTTATCTTTTCGAGCTCAGCGGAAAAACGCGCAACCTCCTTCAGCAGCTGGTCGCTGTTTGCGACGCAGATATCGCGCCACATTTCCGGGTGGCTGGATGCGATGCGGGTGAAGTCGCGGAAGCCGCCCGCCGCGTAGCCGAACAACTGCGCCGCATCGGAGCGCTCGCTGACCTCGTGGACCAGCGCGTAGGCGAGCAGGTGCGGCAGATGGCTGACCGCGGCGAACACCGCGTCGTGCGCCTCCGGCGTCATGCGGGAGACGCGCGCGCCGATTGCGCTCCACAGGCTGGCAAGGATCTCGATGTCCTGCTTGCGGTTTTCCTCGAGCGGCGCAAGAATCAGGCGGCGGCCCCGGAACAGCTCCGGATTCGCGGCCGCGACGCCACTGTGCTCGGCTCCCGCAATCGGATGCGCCGGGATGAATTGCGCAATTCTCGCGCCCAGCGCCGCGCGTGCGGCGGCCACCACGTCGCGCTTGGTGCTGCCGGCGTCGGTGATGATGGCATTGGCCTTGATTTTCGAATTTATCGAGAGAAAGATTTTTTCAATTTGAGCCACCGGAGTCGATATCAGCACCAGGTCCGCATCCTGGACTGCCGCCGCGGCGTCGGACGCGATCGAGTCGATCGCGCCGCGCTCGAGCGCGCGCTGCATGTTGGCGGCGCTGCGCCCGGCGCCGGCAACATGCCCGCAGCGCTTCGCCGCCTTCAGCGCCAGCGCGAACGAGCCGCCGATCAGCCCGACCCCGATGACGGCGACTCTTTCGAAAAACATTATTCCGGCGTCACTCTTTGATGCCCGCCGCCAGCGCCGCCAGGAAGCGCTCGTTCTCCTGCGCCGTGCCGATGGTGACGCGCAGGTGCTCGGGAAGCTGGTAGCCCCCGCCCACCGGCCGCACGATCACGCCCCGCTTGAGCAGGCGCCGGAAGATCTCGTTGGCCTTGCCGACGCGCAGGGTGATGAAGTTGCCGTACGACGGGATCCACTCCAGCCCGAGCCGTTTCGCGCCCTCCTCGACCTGGCGCATGCCCTGCAGGTTCTCGGCAAAGCTGCGCGCGACGAACTCCATGTCGTCGAGCGCCGCGGCCGCCGCGCACAGCGCGAGGCTGTTGACGTTGAACGGCTGGCGCACGCGGTTCATGATGTCCGCCACCGACGGGTGCGCGAACGCGTAGCCGACGCGCAGACCGGCCAGGCCGTAGGCCTTGGAGAACGTTCGCGTGACGACCAGGTTGGGATGGCGCTTCAGCCATTTCACCGTCTCGGCCTTCAACTCCGGCGGCAGGTACTCGTTGTAGGCCTCGTCGATCACCACGATGACGCGCTCGGGCACGCGCTTGACGAACGCTTCGAGTTCTTCCGAACGCAGCAGCGTGCCGGTGGGATTGTTCGGGTTCGCCACCCAGACCACGTAAGTCTCGTCGTCGATCGCCGCCGCCATCGCATCGAGGTCGTGGCCGAAGTTCCTCGCCGGCACCGCGATGCCGCGCGCGCCGCGCGCCTGCGTCGCGAGCGGGTAGACCGCGAAGCAGTGCTGGGCGTAGACCGCCGCCCGCCCCGGCCCGAGGAACGCGAGCGCGACCAGCTCGAGCACGTCGTTGGAGCCGTTGCCGAGAACGATACAACCCGATTCAACGCCATAGCGACGCGACAGGGCGGTCTTGAGATCATGCCCGTTGCCGTCCGGGTAGCGCGCGATGTCGCCGAGCGCGCCTTCGATCGCGGCGCGCGTGCGCGGGCCGATGCCGCGCGGGTTCTCGTTCGAGGCGAGCTTGATGATGCTCTCCTCCTTGAGGCCGAATTCCCGCGCCAGCTCCGAGATCGGCTTGCCGGGCTGGTAGGGCGCGATCGCGCGCACGTAGGAGGGGGAAAGTTCGCAGGGATCCATCTGCATGTTCAGGGTTCCGGTATCGGGGCGGGGCCGTTAGTGCGAGGCGGCGGGATATGAACCCAGTATCTTCAGGAACGGCGCGCGCTGCCTGAGTCCGGCGAGCGCGGCGGCGACCCTGGCGTCGGCCTGGTGCCCCTCGAGGTCGATGAAGAACACGTACTCCCAGCGCGCCGAGCGCGCCTTCGCCGGACGCGACTCGATGCGCGACATGCTCACGCCGTTGACCGCGATCGGCGCCAGCAGCGCATGCACCGCGCCCGGCTTGTTCTCCGCCGACATCACGAGCGAGGTGCGGTCCCTGCCGGTGGGCGCCGGGTCGACCTGGCCGAGCACCAGGAAGCGCGTGGTGTTGCTCGGATCGTCCTCGATCCCGCGCGCGAGCACCTTTAGGCCGTAGCGCGCCGCGGCGCCGTCTCCGGCGACCGCCGCAGCGCCTTTTTCCTTCGCCGCGCGCCGCGCCGCTTCGGCGTTGGAACTCACCTGGATGCGCTCGGCGGCCGGCAGCCTGCGGTTCAGCCAGCCGTTGCATTGCGCCAGCGACTGCGCATGCGAATAGACGCGCGTCACCGCGGCAAGCCGCGACGCGCGCGTCAGCAGGTTCTGCCGCACGCGCAGCTCGATCTCGCCGCAGATCCTGAGCGGGGTCAGCAGCAGCAGGTCGAGCGTGCGCCCGACCACGCCGTCCGTCGAATTCTCCGCCGGCACCACCGCGAACTGCGTCGCGCCGGCTTCTGCGCTGCGGAACACTTCGTCGATCGAGGCTGCCGGATCGGCCGCCACCGCCTGGCCGAAATGCCTGCGCACCGCCTGCTCGCTGAACGTGCCCTGCGGCCCGAGGTAGGCGACCCGGATATCCTGTTCGAGGGCGCGGCAGGCGGAAATGATCTCGCGGAACACGGCCAGCGCGCCCTCGGCCGGCAGCGCGCCGCTCCCGCCCGCCGCGGCAAGGGCCCCGATACGGCGCAGGATCTCGCTTTCGCGCTCCGGGCGATAGGCCGGCGCGCCGCCCTTCAGCGCCCCGACCTTGCGCACCACCGCGGCGCGGCGGTTCAGCAGCGCGAGCAGTTCGGCATCCAGGGCGTCGATTTGGACGCGCAGTTTCTTTATCTCCCTTTCAGTCATTGTTCCACGGGCAGGTAGCGAACCGCGAGAACGCCTTTGATGCCGCACAATTCCTTGATCGCGGCCTCCGGCACCGGGCTGTCAACGTCGACCAGCGTGTAGGCCATCTCGCCCTTCGACTTGTTCAGCATGTTGTGGATGTTGATTTTCCGGCTGCCCATCGCGTTGGAAATGCTCGCCAGCATGTTCGGCACATTGGCGTTGGCGATCGCGAGGCGGTACGGCGATTCGCGCGTCATCCGCGTGTCCGGGAAATTCACCGCGTTCTCCATCGTGCCGTGCTCGAGGTACTCGCGCACCTGGTCGACCACCATGACCGCGCAGTTGTCCTCCGCCTCGCGCGTGGACGCGCCCAGGTGCGGCAGCGCCACCACGCCGGGCACGCCGATCAGCCCGGCGGCCGGAAAGTCGGTGACGTAGCAGCGCAGGCGCTTCTCGGCCAGGCCCTTCAGGACCGCGGCGTCATCGACTACGCCGTCGCGGGAAAAATTGAGCAGCACCGCGCCGTGCTTCATCTGCTCGAGGTTCTTCGCATTGACGAGATTGCGCGTCTTTTCCACCAGCGGCACGTGCAGGGTCACGAAGTCGCTCGCCTTGAGCAGTTCTTCGATCGAATGCGCCTTGCGCACCTGCGAAGGCAGGCTCCAGGCCGCGTCCACCGTGATTTCGGGGTCGTAGCCGAGCACGTTCATGCCCAGGCGGATGGCCGCATCGGCGACCAGGCTGCCGATCTTGCCCAGGCCGAGCACGCCCAGCGTGTGGCCGGGAAGTTCGACCCCCGCGTAAGCTTTTTTTCCCGCTTCTACTTTTTTTGCCAAATCATTTCTATCCAGATTCCTGACAAACTCCAAAGCAGGCGCGAGATTCCTCGCCGCGATCAGCATCCCGGCGAGCACCAGCTCCTTCACCGCGTTGGCGTTCGCGCCCGGCGCATTGAATACCGGCACGCCCATCTTGGAGAGCTCCGGCACCGGAATATTGTTGACCCCCGCGCCCGCGCGCCCTACCGCCTTGAGACTGTCGGCGAACTTCATGCCGTGCATGTCCTGCGAGCGGACCAGGATCACATCGGGCGCCCTGGATTCCTTGACCACCGAAAAGCGCTCTGCGGGCAGCCGCTTCAGGCCGACCTGCGCGATCGGGTTGAGGACCAGAACCTCGAGTTTCTTCGCCGTCTTAGCCATGCTTTGCCTCGAATTCCTTCATGTATGCGACCAGCTGCTGCACGCCCGCTAGCGGCATCGCGTTGTAGATCGAGGCGCGCATGCCGCCGACCGAGCGGTGGCCTTTCAATTGGACCATCCCGCGCTCTTCTGCTCCTTTCAGGAAAGCACCGTCCTGGGTTGCGTCCTTGAGCGTGAACGGGACGTTCATGCGCGAGCGGTCTTTGGGGTTTACGGAATTCCTATAAAAACTGCTGCCATCAAGATAGTCATAAAGAAGCTGCGCTTTGGCGATGTTGCGCCGCTCGATCTCGGCCAGTCCGCCCAATGCCTTGAGCCACTTGAACACCAGACCGGCGATGTAGATCGAATACGTCGCCGGCGTGTTGAGCATCGAATCGGCAGCCGCCTGCTGCTTGTAGTCCATCACCGAGGGCGTGCCCTTGGCGGCGCGTCCGACCAGGTCGTCGCGCACGATCACGATGGTGAGCCCGGCCGGGCCGATGTTCTTCTGCGCGCCGGCGTAGATCAGGCCGAACTTCGACACCTCCAGCGGCCGCGACAGGAGGTGCGACGAGGCGTCCGCGACCAGCGGAATATTTTTTGCTTCAGGTATTGCATGAAATTCGACACCGCCTATCGTTTCATTCGAACAATAGTGAACGTAGGCCGTATCGGGCCTGACGTTCCATTGCGAGGGCGCATAAGTGAACGCCTTGTCTTCCGAGGAGGCGGCAATGTGCACGTCGCAATAGGCTTGCGCCTCCTTCACCGCCTTCTTCGACCACTCGCCGGTGACGACATAGTCCGCCTTGCCTTTTCCCGCCAGCAGGTTCATCGGGATCTGCGCGAACTGCAGCGTCGCCCCGCCCTGCAGGAAAAGCACCTTGTAGCCGGGCGGTATCGCGAGCAGGTCCCGCAAATCCTTCTCGGCTTCCGCGGCGATGGACATGAACTCCCTGCCGCGATGGCTCATCTCCATCACGCACATGCCGGTGCCGCGCCAGTCGAGCATCTCGTCGCCCGCGCGCGCGAGGACTTCCTCGGGCAGCACGGCGGGCCCTGCGCTGAAATTGACGATGCGTGCCATGTCAGTGAATGGTCGGCCCTTGCGGGCCTGCCCCGGGGGTGGATGATGGGTCGATGCCCGGCTCGGAACCCGGCTCATCGCCGGAACCGTTGCCGCCGTTGCCTTCCTCGTCGCGCTCGACGATGCGCTCCACGCCCGCGAGCTTCTCGCCCTCGGACAGCGCGATCAGCGTGACGCCCTGCGTCGAGCGGCCCTGCTCGCGGATCTGCGCCACCGCGGTGCGGATCAGCACGCCGCCGGTCGAGATCAGCATCACCTCGTCGTGGTCGTCGACCAGCACCGCGCCGACCAGGGCGCCGTTGCGCTCGCTCGCCTGGATCGCGTTCATCCCCTGCCCGCCGCGGCCGTGCTTGGTGTATTCGGAGATCGGCGTGCGCTTGCCGTAGCCGTTCTCGGTGGCGGTGAGCACGGTCTGCTTCTCGTCCTTCGCCACCAGCATGCAGACCGCCTTGCGGCTGCCGTCTTCCGGCAGGCGCATGCCGCGCACGCCGGTCGCCTGGCGGCCCATCGGGCGCACGTCCTCCTCG
>MEQQ01000131.1:267-9698 GCA_001770285.1 Betaproteobacteria bacterium RBG_16_66_20 | reverse complement strand
CTGCCGTCGGTGAGCGCGGCGCCGATCAGGTAATCGCCTGCGTCCAGGCCCACGGCGATGATGCCCGAGGGCCGCGGCCGCGAGAAATCCGCGAGCGGCGTTTTCTTCACCGTGCCCTGCGCCGTGGCCATGAACACGAAATGGTTCTCGTCGAATTCCTTCACCGGCACCACCGCGGTGATCTTCTCGCCCTCTTCCAGCGGGAACATGTTCACCACCGGCTTGCCGCGCGCGGTGCTGCCGCCCTGCGGCACCTCGAACACCTTGAGCCAGTACAGGCGCCCGCGGTCGGAGAAACACAGCAGATAGTCGTGCGAATGGGCGACGAACATGCGTTCGATGAAATCGTCGTCCTTGGTGGTGGCCGCGGTCCTGCCGCGGCCGCCGCGCCGCTGTGCCCGGTAGTCGGCGAGCGGCTGCGACTTGACGTAGCCGCCGTGCGAGAACGTGACCACCATGTCCTGTGGCGCGATCAGGTCCTCGAGCGAAATGTCCTCGGCGACGGTGATGATCTCGCTGCGGCGCCGGTCGCCGAACTCTTCCTTGATGTGCTTCAACTCATCGCTGATGATCGCGACGATCCGCGCCGGCTTGTCCAGGGTGTCGAGCAGGTCGGCGATGGCCGTCATCACCTCGCGGTACTCGTCGCGGATCTTGTCCTGCTCCAGGCCGGTGAGGCGCTGCAGCCGCAGCTCGAGGATCGCCTGCGCCTGTTCCTCCGACAACCGGTAGCCCTCCGGCTTGAGGCCGAACTCCGCGCCCAGACCCTCGGGCCGATACTGTTCATGCCCTCCCGAGACACGGCCGAGCATGTCTTTCACCAGATCCGAATTCCAGTTCCTGGCGAGCAATTCGCGCTTCGCGTCGGCGGGCGCAGGCGCCTGCTTGATCAGATCGATCACCTGGTCCACGTTCGACAGCGCCACCGCGAGGCCTTCCAGCACGTGGCCGCGCTCGCGCGCCTTCTTCAGCTCGAACACGGTGCGGCGCGTCACCACCTCGCGGCGGTGTGAAATGAACGCTTCGAGCAGTTCCTTGAGGTTCAGCACCCGCGGCTGGTTGTCCACCAGCGCGACCATGTTCATGCCGAAGGTGTCCTGCAGCTGGGTCTGCTTGTAGAGGTTGTTCAGCACCACTTCGGGCAGCTCGCCGCGCTTCAGCTCGATCACCACGCGGATGCCCTGCTTGTCGGACTCGTCACGGATGTCGGAGATGCCTTCGAGCCGCTTTTCCGTGACCATCTCCGCGACGCGCTCGAGCAGCGCCTTCTTGTTCACCTGGTAGGGCAGCTCGTCGATGATGATCGACTGCCGCTCGCTCTTGCCCGGAATTTCCTCGAAGTGGGTGCGTGCGCGCATCACGACGCGGCCGCGGCCGGTGCGGTAACCCTCGTGCACCCCGGCGATGCCGTAAATGATGCCGGCAGTCGGAAAGTCCGGCGCCGGCATCAGCTTGATCAGGTCCTCGATCGCGCATTGCGGCTCGTTCAGCACCCGCAGGCAGGCGTCCACCACCTCCGAGAGGTTGTGCGGCGGGATGTTGGTCGCCATGCCGACCGCAATGCCCGAGGAACCGTTCAGCAGCAGATTGGGGAGCCGGCTCGGCAGCACCGTGGGCTCGCGCTCCTTGCCATCGTAGTTGTCGACGAAATCGACCGTTTCCTTGTCGATGTCGGCGAGCAGTTCCGCGGCGAGCCGCTCCAGCCGGCACTCGGTGTAGCGGTAGGCCGCGGCGTTGTCGCCATCGACCGAACCGAAGTTGCCCTGCCCGTCGACCAGCATGTAGCGCATCGAGAAATCCTGCGCCATGCGCACCAGCGCCTCGTAGGTCGCGGTGTCGCCGTGCGGGTGGTATTTGCCGAGCACTTCGCCGACCACGCGCGCGCACTTGACGTAGGCGCGGTTCCAGACGTTGTTCGACTCGTGCATCGCGAACAGCACGCGCCGGTGCACCGGCTTCAGGCCGTCGCGCACGTCGGGAAGCGCGCGGCCCACGATCACGCTCATCGCATAATCGAGATACGAGCGGCGCATCTCCTCTTCGAGGCTGACCGGGAGCGTTTCCTTGGCGAAGGGTTCCATTACTCGGCGCTTGTTTTGAGAGGCAGCTGCAGGCCGCTTTTACGGCTGGAATTTGAAGCGAAAAGGACGCCAGATTTTATCATGCGCCGCACCGCGAACCGCCGCTTTTTATGATTAAATTGGCCGCAATTTCCGTGCATCAAAACTCCCTTCTCAGCGCACGCTGGGTGGTCCCGGTCGAGCCGGCCGGCGCGGTTCTCGAGGACCATTGCGTCGCGCTGCGCGACGCAACGATCGAGGCCGTGCTGCCGCGCGCCGAGGCCGAGACGCGATTCGGCTCCTATGCGCGGATCGCGCTCGACGAGCACGTCCTGATACCCGGCCTGGTCAATGCGCACACGCACGCGGCCATGTCGCTGATGCGCGGCCTCGCCGACGACCTGCCGCTGATGCGCTGGCTCGAGGGCTACATCTGGCCCGCGGAACGAAAGCACGTGTCGCCGGAGTTCGTGAAGGACGGCACGCTGCTCGCCTGCGCCGAGATGCTGCGCGGCGGCGTCACCTGCTTCAACGACATGTATTTCTTCCCCGAGGCGGCGCTGGAAGCGGCGCACGAAGCGGGCATCCGGGTCTCGGTCGGCATGATCGTGTTCGACTTCGCGTCCGCCTACGGCTCGGACCCGGACGATTACCTCGCCAAGGGCCTCGCGCTGCGCGACCGGTGGCGCGAGGATCCGCTGGTTTCGTTCTGCCTCGCGCCGCACGCCCCGTACACCGTATCGGATGCGACTTTGCGCAAGATCGCGACAGTCGCGGGCGAGGTGGATGTGCCACTGCACATCCACCTGCACGAGACCGCGGACGAGATCGCGCGCTCGCTCGCCGAGCACGGCGTGCGCCCGATCGAGCGGCTGCAGCGCCTGGGACTGCTCGGGCCGGGCCTGATCGCGGTGCATGCAGTGCATGTGACCGACGATGAAATCGCGCTGCTCGCCAGGCACCGCGCGTCGGTGGCGCATTGCCCCTCGTCCAACCTCAAGCTTGCGAGCGGCTTTGCGCCGGTGGCGAAATTCGCCGCGGCGGGAATCAACCTCGCCATCGGCACCGACGGCGCGGCGAGCAACAACCGCCTGGACATGCTCGAGGAAATGCGGCTCGCGGCCCTGCTCGCCAAGGCGGTGGCGCGGGATGCCGAGGCGCTGCCGGCGCACGCCGCGCTGCGCGCCGCAACCCTCGGAGGGGCGACGGCGCTGGGCCTGGAAGCGCGAATCGGTTCGATCGCAGCGGGGAAGGCCGCCGACCTGGCCGCGGTGCGCCTCGCGGGTCCGGGCGCGGCGGCATTTCCCGAACTCATGCCCTGCTACGACGCGGTGTCGCATCTGGTCTATTGCGCGGGACGCCAGCACGTCACCGATGTTTGGGTTGCCGGTCACCATCTCCTGCAGGGTGGAATCACCACGAGCGCCGCGCTGCTGGGCTTGGACACCCGCGCCAAGTTGTGGCAGAATAAGCTAGGTAGCCATTTAGGGACTTGATTTCAATAATGTTTCTGAGACGGGCGTCGAGAAGAAAAACGCAATCTGGGCGGCTTGATTCACATCAATATCCGTAAATGGCTCGGTGGAAGAATGAAACTGGGCTGTTTGAATCCGAAAATCCAGCAAGGGGAATGCACATGAACAAGAAATCTTGGATGCCACTGCTGATCGCCGCAGGCGTCGCAATGTCGGCGACATCCCTCAATGTGGCCGCGCAGTCGACCGATGGCTACTGGAGGCAGGGCGTCGGTGGCCCCGTCTGGAAGAACCCCTACAACCAGTGCTGGCGTGCCGGTTACTGGACGCCCGCGATGGCGATCGCCGAGTGCGATCCCGATCTGGTGCCTAAGCCCGCAGCGAAGCCGACCCCGCCGCCCCCGCCGCCGCCCGTCAAACCGGCGGTCAAGCCCAAGCCGAAGCCCAAGCCCGTCGCCGAAAAGGTGACGCTCGCGGCCGACGTGCTGTTCGATTTCGACAAGTCGATCCTCAAGACCGAGGGCAAGAACAAGCTCGACGACCTCGCCACCAAGGTCAAAGCGATCAACCTTGAAGTCGTGATCGCGATCGGCCATACGGATTCGATCGGCAGCGACGCCTACAACCAGAAGCTGTCGGTGCGCCGCGCCGAGTCGGTCAAGGCTTACCTGGTGTCCAAGGGCGTGGAGCCGAACCGCATCTACACCGAAGGCAAGGGCGAGAAGCAGCCCGTGGCGAGCAACAAGACCAAGGATGGCCGCCAGAAGAACCGCCGGGTGGAGATCGAAGTCATCGGCACGCGCAAGTAACCGGGCTTAACCGCTCTCGGAAAGCCCCGCTCCGGCGGGGCTTTTTGTTTATGGCGACCACAGAGCACAACGTCGATCCGGCCGAACTCGAGAAGTTCAGCGCGCTCGCGCATCGCTGGTGGGACCCGCAGGGGGAATTCCGCCCGCTGCATGACCTGAATCCCCTGCGCCTCGGCTGGATCGACGGCCTGGCGCCGCTCGCCGGCAAGCGCGTGCTCGACGTGGGCTGCGGCGGCGGCATCCTCGCCGAGGCGATGGCGCGCCTGGGCGGCAAAGTGACCGGCATCGACCTGTCGGAAAAGCCGTTGAAGGTCGGGCAATTGCACCTGCTGGAGAGCGGCCTCTCGGTCGACTATCAGCTCTCCTCGGCGGAGGAATTTTCCGTGCTCAATGCCAGCCGATTCGAAATCGTTACCTGCATGGAACTGCTGGAGCACGTCCCCGATCCGGCGAGCACTGTTGCGGCCTGCGCAAGGCTGGTCAAGCCCGGCGGGCGCGTTTTCTTCTCCACCATCAACCGCAACCCGAAGTCCTACCTGTTCGCGGTGATCGGCGCCGAGTACCTGCTCAAGCTGCTGCCCAGGGGCACGCATGACTACGCGCGCTTCATCAAGCCCTCGGAACTGTCGCGCTGGTGCCGCGATGCGGGGCTGGAGACGATCGAGCTGAAGGGAATGAGCTACAACCCGGTCACCGACAGCTACCGCCTGGGCGGGGACTGCGACGTCAACTACTCCCTGTGCTGCGCGAAGGATGCGCAGTAAAGCAGTCCGTACAGGAACACGTGCCGTGTTGTTCGATTTCGACGGCACGCTCGCGGACACCGCGGCGGACCTGTCGCGCGCGCTCAACCGCCTGCGCAGCGCGCGCGCCCTGGGCGCATTGCCGCTCGAAAAGCTCCGCCCGCACGCCTCGGGGGGCGCGCGCGGACTGATTGGCGCCGGGCTCGGTATCCTGCCCGAGCATCCGGAATACAAGGGTCTTCGCGATGCGTTTCTCGAGCACTACGCGGACGAGATCTGCGTAGACACCTGCCTTTTCCCGGGAATGCCGAACCTGCTCGCGGCGCTCGAACAGCGCGGCCTGCGCTGGGGGATCGTCACCAACAAGTCCACCAACCTCACGTGGATGCTGGTGAAAGAACTCGGGCTGGACGCGCGCGCCGCCTGCGTGGTCTGCGGCGACACCACGCCACACCTGAAACCCCATCCCGCCTCCCTCCTCCACGCCGCGCAGGAGCTCGCGCTCGCACCGCGCGACTGCGTCTACCTCGGCGACGACCTGCGCGACATCCAGGCCGCGCGCTCTGCAGGCATGCGCTGCGTCGCGGTCGGTTGGGGCTACGGCGAAGGGCTGGCCGCGTGGAACGCCGACGCCGTCATCGAGCGGCCGGGGGACTTGATCGAGTGGCTCTAGCCCCCATATGCGATAATGAACCGACTGTACGAAACGGGGGTGACCTGGTTTCGACGCAGGTATTGAAGCAGCACAGGGCATGCCGAGGACCAGAGCCCTCGTAAATCCATCTGGAAACACTTTAGACGCCAACGACGAGCGTTTCGCTCTCGCCGCCTAATACCGGCGAGACGCTGCACTAACCTGCTGGCGGGTTAGGCCTCGAAAGAGGTGCAGCGTCATTTTCACCAGCCTCTCTCCGGGATTTGGCCGCTTGGCCCCGGGGATCCGTCGAAGCGGCTAGCCGCGGATCAGCCTGCCGGTTGGCGGGTCCAAAGCGAAGCTCAAACAACCAGGCTAAGCATGTAGTCCTGACTGTGGATGACTTGCGGACGCGAGTTCGATTCTCGCCACCTCCACCAAATGCCGTCCGGCGACGCAATCGCCGCCACAGGAAGCGCGTACCGCATTGGCCAAGGCACGTCGCCGGCGGGCCCCGGCGCATTGGCTTCCGCCTATCGATCTCGTCGCGGCAGACTCTCGGATGACATCGGTCTCGCTTCGAACAGCTGCAACGTTGCGCCAGAATCGATGGCCGGTGGACGCGGAGTTTCTCCGGCCGTCCTGCGGGGCGCTTACGCCTGACAATTCCTTGCATTTTCGCCAGATGCGAGGCCACGAACCGTCGAGGTTGTCTGACAGATAGGTTAGATTGCCCTTGGGTAGAATTTTCATGGGGCGCACGGAGTAACGGGCGGGACAACCGCAATCAACAAAGCGTACCCGCCTTCTTCTCGGGAGGGAGGACTTTGAGCATCCGGATCCGGCTCCTGCTCCTGATCTTGTTCGCGACACTCATCCCGGCGGTGGTGGGCGGGAGGCAGTTTCTCGAACGTCGCGACGCCGAAGTTGCCGCTGCGCAGCGCGATCTGGCTGCCGCGGCACAACGCGTTGCGCGAGTCCTGCGAGATACGGTCCGGGCGACGGCGCAGCTTCACTACGGCTTGTCGCGGGCGCGAGATCTCGACACGCAGGATAAGGCCGCCTGCTCCGCCTTCCTTGCCGATGTGTTGAAAGAGCATCCGCAGTACACCGGGATACTGACGATAACGACGAAGGGCGATCTGTTTTGCGATTCCCTGCGCACCGGCAGGGCGTTGCACCTCACCGACCGCCGTTATTTCCAGCAAGCGCTCACCTCTGAAAACCCGCTCGCCGTGGAGCCGGCGTTCGGCCGCCTGACGGGGATCTCGGTCCTGCAGATCGCTTACGCCGCGCGGCGCGAAACGGGCGAGCCGAAGTTCGTGCTGCTCGCATCGCTGAACCTGGAAAAGTACATGCAGGTTCGCGCGATGTCCCTGCCGCGGGAAACTGCGGTTATCGCGCTCATGGACGGCAAGGGAACGATACTCACCTGGCATCCCGAAGGAGAGAAGCTGCGCGGCACATCGATCGCCGATTCGCCGCTGTTTCGCTTTGCCCGGGACCCGCAGGGCGAGGAGGTGCGGGAGTTCACCGAGGTCGGCGGAGTGTCACGGATCTGGGCGGTTAGCGCGTTGCCCGAATTTCCAGAAGCCGCGCTCCACGTCCTTATCGGGGTATCCAGGGAAGATTTGCTCGCGGCGGCGAATCGAAACCTGAGTCAGGCGCTCGCGATGCTGGGCGTTGTCTTGCTGCTGGTATTCGCCGGGGCGTGGGCGCTGGTGGAGTGGGGCATTCGCCGCCAGGCAGCGCGCATCATCGCGGCCGTCGCGCGGTTCGGCGGTGGGGACTTCGGCGCGCGCATCGGCAAACCCTATCCGCGCGGCGAAATCGGGGGTCTGATGTCGGCCCTGGATCACGCTTTCGGGTTGATGCAGGAACAGCGGACGAGGATCGAGCGGCTGACCCGAATCTATGCTGTGCTGGGCGGGATCAACGGCCTAATCGTGCGGGTGCGCGCGCGCGACGAGCTTTTCAAGGGGGCGTGCCGGGTCGCGGTGGAGGCCGGGGGGTTCCGCTTGGCGTGGCTGGGCGTGGTCGACCGGAACGAGATGCGCGTCAGGCCGGTTGCTTGGCACGGCCCCGGAGAGAACTACATACAGTTGATGCCGCTGCGGCTGAGCGACCCGGTGTCCGGGTTGTCGGGGCGGGCGGTCTTGGAGCGGAAGGCGATGGTCTCCGACGACATGACGCGGGATCCGCGCATCATGCTGAAAAAGGAGGCCCTTGAGCGCGGCTTCCGTTCTCTTGCAATGCTGCCCCTGCTCGTCGACGGGGAGGCGGTCGGCATCCTGGCGTTGTACGCGGGCGAAGTCGGGTTCTTCGACGCGGAAGAAATGAAACTGTTGAACGAGCTTGCGGGCGACATCGCGTTCGCGCTCGATCATATCGAAAAGGCGAACAAGCTCGACTACCTCGCCTATTACGATCAGTTGACCGGTTTTGCCAACCGCACTCTGTTTCTCGAACGCCTGAACCAATACGTACATGCGGCGGGCATCGCGGGGGACAAGATCGCACTTGTCCTTGCGGACGTGGAGCGTTTAAGGACCGTGAACGACTCCCTCGGCCGCCAGGCGGGCGACGCATTGCTTACGCAACTGGCCGAGCGCCTCGCGCGTGGCGCAGACCCTGGTGAACTCGCGCGGATCAGCGGCGACGTTTTTGCGATCGTGCTGCAGGGGGTGAAGGGGAGGTCTGAGGTATCACGCAAGCTAGAGAGGATGTGGCACGGCTGCTTCGGTGAGTCCGTTCGATTGGGCGATTCCGAAATCCGGATTTCGGCGAGGGCGGGGGTTGCGTTGTTCCCGAATGATGGCGCAGACGCCGAAACGCTGCTGCGCAACGCCGAGGCTGCACTTAGGAGAGCCAAGGAAACCGGCGAGCGGCACGTCTTCCACGCGCTGGCGATGACCGCAAAGAGCGCCGAAAACCTAACGCTCGAGAACCGGTTGCGGCAGGCGCTGGAGAAGCGCGAGTTCGTGCTGCACTACCAGCCCAAGGTGGACCTGATAACGCGGCGCATCGTCGGGCTGGAGGCGCTGATCCGTTGGCAGAGTCCCGAACTTGGACTGGTGCCGCCGATAAAGTTCATTCCGTTGATGGAAGAAACCGGTTTGATTCTGGATGTGGGCGCCTGGGCGCTGAAGCAGGCAACGCTCGACCACCGACGATGGGTGGAGCAGGGTCTGCAGACGCCAAGGGTGGCCGTCAACGTATCGCCGATCCAGCTGCGGCGGCGCGATTTCGTCGGCGCCGTGGAGCGGGCCATCATGGAGGGCGTTGCCCCGACCGGCATCGACCTGGAGATCACCGAGAGCCTCGTCATGGAGGACATCCAGGGCAATATCGAAAAGCTGAAGGCGATCCGGGGACTCGGCATGAGCATCGCAATCGACGATTTCGGCACCGGATATTCGTCGCTGGGTTACCTCGCGAAGCTCCCAGTGCAGACGCTCAAGATCGACCGCTCGTTTATCATCACTATGCTCAACGAGCCCGACACGATGACGCTGGTGCAGACGATGATCTCGCTCGCGCACTCGCTCAGGCTGAAGGTCGTCGCCGAGGGCGTGGATTCGGAAGATCAGGCAAAGACCCTTCGCCTGCTGCGCTGCGACGAGATGCAGGGCTACCTGTTCAGCCGGCCGGTTCCTTTCGACCAGATCACCGCCCTGCTGACACGGGAAGCAAGAGACTAAGAAGCTCCC
>MEQQ01000131.1:0-163 GCA_001770285.1 Betaproteobacteria bacterium RBG_16_66_20 | reverse complement strand
CGCCCGCGACAATGCGGTCCACCCACGGCTCGACGCTCGCGGGAAATCCCTCCGCTCCCGGCTCGCGTGCATACGGCGCAAGAAGCATCGCCGACAGTGCGCGCACCACCTGCGCATAGGCACGCTCGCGCGTGCGCCGCGTGCGGCGGCCGGTGCGCTCGAT